>DITW01000051.1:0-1221 GCA_002422945.1 Sphingomonadales bacterium UBA6174
CGCCCAGCGCCGTGCCATGAATGGCCGCGATCACCGGCTTCGGTCCGTTTTCAATCGCATCGAACAGCGTGATAAAATCTGGATCGGCGAACTGGCCGGTCGCGAACTCCGCAATGTCCGCGCCCGCGAAAAAGGTGCGCCCGGCGCATGCAATGATGATCGCCTTGGCGGCATCATCGGCCCAAGCCAATTGCATGGCCTGCATCACCGCCGCGCGGGTCGCCGCGCCCAAGGTGTTCACCGGCGGCGCATCGATCGTGACGATCCCGACACCATCGACACAGGCATAGTTGAACAGTTCGGCCATGATGCGCTCTCCCAAATTTCAGACTGTCACCCAATGAAATGGGCAAAAGGCCGCAGCACATCTCTGCGCCACGGCCTTTATCCATATAGGATCATTCAGCGACGATTGCCACGCCATCAATGGCGTGGATCAGCCGTCGCGTCGATCAGTAACCGGCGCTCGACAGCACCACGGTCACAGCACGACGATTCTGCGCCCATGCCGCTTCGTCCGAACCCTGGGCCACGGGGCGTTCCTTGCCATAGCTGATCGTGGTCAGGCGCGATGCCGCGATGCCCTTGGCCGCCAGATAGTTTTTGGCGGCATTGGCGCGACGATCACCCAAAGCGAGGTTATATTCGCGGGTGCCGCGTTNNCGCGTTCATCGCAATGGCCTTCGATCGTGGCGGTGACATTCGGATATTTCGCCATCCATGCGGCCTGCGCATCGAGGGTCGCCTTGTCCTGTGCGTCCAGATCATAAGCATCGGTTTCGAACAACACTGTGTCCGTGCCGGCTTGGGCGAGGAAATCTTCCTTCGAACCGGGGATCGGACCAGTCGGGGCCGGCGGAGTCACTTCCGCGACGGGGGCCACTTCCTGCGGCGGTGGCGGCAATTGGACCGGCTCCTTCTTGGCGCACGCAGCGGTCAGGCCGATGGCGGCCACCAATGCAATCCGGCTGATTGTCTTCATCGTCATATCAGATCTCCTCGTTCACCGACTCGGTATTTTACACAGAAATTTAAACAGGCATATTCAGGCATTATAGCTGCAATTCAAGGCAATAAAGGACCCCAGCCCGGATCTGACCCGTCTAACGGGGTCGGCACGCGGCGTTCGTTCACGCCGGTCAGGTCGACCGTCCACAGATCGGCCTTGCCCGAACCTTGTGCCGTGCGGAAAAAGGTGATGACCCGGCCATTGGGCGACCA
>DITW01000051.1:1278-26622 GCA_002422945.1 Sphingomonadales bacterium UBA6174
TCACATAAAGCTGCTGGCTGCCGCCCCGGTCGCTCTCGAACACGATCCGGCCCCCATCTGGCGAATAGCTGGGCGCGGTGTCGATGCCCGGGCTGGACGTCAGCCGCTGGGGCGCGCCACCGCTCACCGGCATGCGGTAAATATCGGTATTGCCGCCAATCGCCATCGAAAACACGATGAAGCGACCATCCGGCGATACGCGTGGCGCAAAGGTCATGTTCGGCTGATCAAGCAACAGGCGCTGCTTGCCCGTCGCCAGATCATAGACGAACACGCGCGGGCGTTCCTGCAAATAGCTCATGTACACGATCTGCTGGCGATTGGGCGAAAAGCGCGGGGTCAGCACAATCGACTGGCCATTGGTCAGGAAGCGATGGTTCGCCCCGTCCTGATCCATGATCGCCAGCCTTTTGGTGCGCTTCGCCTTTGGCCCGGTTTCCGAAACATAGACGATGCGGCTGTCGAAATACGGGCCTTCGCCGGTCAGCCTTGTATAGACCAGATCCGCGCATTTATGCGCCGCGCGCCGCCATGCGCCGGGCGGCACGACAAAACCGTCGCGCTTGAGTTCATTTTGCGCCGACACGTCATAAAGATAGCAACCGATGGTGAGCGTGCCGTCGCCATTCGACTTCACATAGCCAGACACCAACGCCTGCGCGCCGGTTTGCACCCAATAAGGATAATCGGGAGCTGTCACCTGCGGGATCGCGACCGGCGCAATCCCTGCCGGGCCGCGCGGAGTGAACAGGCCGCTGGTTTTCAGGTCATTCGCAATGACCTCGGCCATTTGCCGCCCCAAGGTTTCGGTATCGCCTGCCGGTGTCGGACTGTTGGCGGGCGTCGGCATCGCGGGCACCGCAATCGGCATCGGATCGGAAATGCCGCCGACCACATCGACCTCAATCGGCTGGGCGGATGCGAGCGATGCGCCGCCCGTCGCCAACAGGATCAACGCCGCATGGCGCATTAGACGTTGCAAATTTGCTGTCATGCTCAATCCCATATTCATGCCGAACCTTTCGGGCTGAAAGTCAGGTATAATTCTTCCCATCCGTTCTGGTGCAGTTCGACCGGCGCGGCAATGGGGGTGCAACGGATAATCGCGACGCGCGCGGCTTCAGCCATCAGACCCGCATAGGGCGCGCCTTCCGGAGTCACGCCGCTTTGCCGGGTCAACAAGGGCATGCCGAGCAGCATCCCATCCGGCCCGAACCGCACTTGCATCACTGTCACGATCTGCCGCGCCGCGGATATTTTAACGGGCGAACGGTAACAACGGCGCACTTGCGCCCCAATCTCGGCAATCGCAGCATCCAGCGCCGCCTTTTCCGCAGCCGTCAACGGCGCGGGCGGTGCCATTGTCTGGCCAGTTACGGGAATGGTCGCGGCGGCGGACGTCTGCATATCCCGATCATCCTGCACGACATAATCTGACAGCAGGATGAACGCACCGCCAATCAAGACAGGGAGCATGAACAGGCCGGGCATTAGTTCGGCAGGGAATAGTTGAAGAAAATGTCGTTCCACCCCTGCCCGTTTGCGGTCTTATACAATTCGGGCGGCAGACCGCTGATCGGCGCGCATTCGACCACCGCGCCAATCGCGAGATCGGCGACGCGGTCGGCATAGCGCAGATTATCGCCATCCACCCCGGCTTGCGAAACAAGCACAGGCTTGGCCGCCAGCGATCCGTCCTTGTTGAACTGGAGCCGCAGCTTGGTCTTGATCCGGTTCGCGCCGGGGCCGGGATTGCGTCTGGTATTGGCGCAGGGCTGAATGCGCCGCGCGATCACGCTTTGGATGTTGGACAATTCCTGCGCCCCGACCGTCGCCGCCTTGGGCGCGGCATTGGTCGATTTCGACGGCTTGTCGCTCAGGCCCTTCAGAAAGCTGTCCCCGAACAATGCGCCGGTCGGCTTTTTGGCGGTGGAGGCGGGGTTGCTGCCGGATTTGCTATCGGCCTTGCCCGGCGTTGTGGCGGGCTTGGTCAAGGGCTTGGCAGGCGCGGGCTTGGCCGCGGCCTTGGGCAGGGGCGCAGGCGCGGGTTTGACCGATGATGTGGTCGGCAGGGGCTTGGCCACCGGCGTTGGCACTGGCACCGGTTCGGGCGCGGGCGCGGGTGGCGGCGCATCTTCCGGCTGGCCGAGATCGGGCGCGCGGCTAGTCGCCGGATCGGGATTGATCACTGGCGCGGCGGATTGCAGCCCGACCTCATCGACCAACGAAATTTCGACCGGTTCGTTCAATGGCAAGGACACGGGGTCCGTGCGCATCATGCCATAGGTCAGCACGGCCAGCAGCACCGCATGGCCGATGACAGATATTCCAAGGCTACCGGCTTGCGACCGATCCATCAATTTGCGGCCTCTCCGGCAACACTATCTGCGGTCGGCACGGCAGCTACCTCGCCCTCCCCGGCATTGCCGGTCGTGACCAAGGAAATCTTGCGCAATCCGGCACGGTTGAGTTCACCCATCACCAGCATCACCCGGCCATAATCAAGGGCGCGGTCGGCGCGCAGATAGACCTGCGGCCCATCCGGCGCACCTTGTTGCGCGAGGACAGACAGACGTTCCGGCAAGGTCGCCAGCGGGATTTCCTGATCGTCGATATAGACCCGGCCTTCGGCATCGAGCGACAATTGCACCGGCTTGTCCTGCACCTGTTCCAGCGCGGCGGCGCGGCTGTCCGGCAGTTCAATCGGCACGCCCGCGTTCAACAACGGTGCCGTCACCATGAAGATGATCAGCAGCACCAACATCACATCGACCATCGGCGTGACGTTGATTTCCGCCATCGGCGCACGACGACCACGGCCACGCTGGGAAGGAAGCTGTCCCATCGCCATGGTTCAGCGCTCCTGATCGAGTTCGCGGGACAGGGTCGCGTGAAAACCATCGGCAAAGCGATTGAGCCGCGCCTCCAGCCGGTTCAGGCTATGGGTGATGCGGTTATAGGCGATCACTGCGGGAATCGCCGCAAACAGGCCAAGCGCCGTCGCGAACAAGGCCTCGGCAATACCGGGGGCGACGACGTTCAGGCTGGTGCTCTGTTGACCCGCAATATCGGTAAAGCTGCGCATGATGCCCCAGACCGTGCCGAACAGGCCAACAAAAGGCGCAACTGAACCGACCGTGGCGAGCATGTTGATTCGGTCACCCAGCCGATCAATCTCGGCGGCGACGGTCGCCCCCATCGCGGTGGCAAGACGGGCGCGCACACCTTCCTTGTCAATCGCCTTACCTACAGTAGACCGTCGCCATTCGGACAAGGCCGCGGCGAAGACCTTGACCGAGGGCAGGTCGTCACGCCCGCGCTCTTCGTAGAAACGGTCGACATCGTCCGATTTCCAGAAGTCGCGTTCGAACTTGTCGTTCGCCTTGGTCAGCCGGCCAAAGCCGATGGCATGGCGCGAAATGATCGCCCAGGTCCAGATGCTGGCCAGCACAAGGCCGATCATCACGACCTTCACGATGATATCCGCCTGCATGAACAGGTGAATCGGCGACATCATGTCGGCAATATTGGTCTGGGCGGCGGGAATCAGGCCGTCAGGCTGCATGGGGTATGTCCATATCTGCTTGTGGTGTGTCAAAAGCGATGAATCGGGGATTTCAATACCCTAATGCAAGCGAAAACCTGTCCCGCACCTGAATTTCGTCGCCAGAGCGGTCGATATTTGCATTCAGACCGGTTTTGCCCTATGCGCCGCCGCTTCCCTATATGGTCATCCCTGGAGGCGTGTCGGGAAATGAAACAAACTGGAGAATTATCATGAGCAACGTGCTGACTGTGTCGGCTGAGCTGCGCGACCGGGCTGGCAAGGGAGCCTCCCGTGCATTGCGCAACACTGGCCGCGTACCCGCCGTAATCTACGGCAACAACAAGGAACCGATCTCGATTCACCTCGAAGAGAAGTTGCTCGTAAAGTATCTCAACACCGGTACTTTTTTCGATTGCGAAATCCTCGTTGAAGTCAACGGCGAATCCATCCGCACCGCGCCGAAGGATTTGCAGTTCCACCCGGTCACCGACCGGCCACTGCACGTCGATTTGTTCCGTCTCGCCTAATAAGGCTTGAGCGACAAAGAGCTGACAAAGGGAGGAAGGGCAACTTTCCTCCCTTTTTTGGTTAAAGGCCGCACCGGTCCGCTCCCCCAGCTATAAAGGCCCTTCATCCGCATGAGCTTTGACGCGATCATTATCGGCGCAGGTGCCGCTGGCTTGATGGCGGCGGGCGTGGCGGGCCAGCGTGGCAAGCGCGTGCTGGTGATCGACCATGCCGATGAGCCGGGCAAAAAAATCCTGATTTCCGGCGGTGGGCGATGCAATTTCACCAATGTCGGGACCGAGGCAGGTCGCTACCTCTCGAAAAACCCGCATTTCATGAAATCGGCGCTGCAACGCTTCACCCCGGCCGATTTCATCGCGATGGTCGATGCGGCGGGAATCGCTTGGCATGAAAAAACGCTCGGCCAATTATTCTGCGACGGGTCCGCGCGGCAGATTGTCGACATGCTGATGCAAGCCTGCCCGCCCGATGTGTCTTTCCTGTTCGGCCATCCGGCAAGCGCGATCAGCTTTGCCGATGGTCAATTCCGCGTCACCGTGAACGGCAGCGATTATATCGCGCCCAATCTGGTGATCGCATGCGGCGGGCCGTCGATCCCCAAAATGGGCGCGACCGGCCTTGCCTATGATCTGGGCCGCCAATTCGGGCTGAAAATCGTGGAGCCGCGCCCGGCCTTGGTGCCGCTGACGCTGGGCGGGGATGAATTATTGTTCCGCGACCTTTCGGGCGTGGCCGCCATGACACAAGTGCGCTGCGGCAAGACCCGTTTCCAGGAAGCGAGCCTGTTCACCCATCGCGGCCTGTCCGGCCCGGCGATTCTGCAAATCTCCTCTTATTGGCGGCATGGCCAACCGATCGGCATCGACTTTCTCCCCGGCGAAGATGCGGCGGCGCTGCTGATCGCGGCGAAGCAGGCCCGTCCCCGCGCGATGCCGACCACGATCTTGGGCGAAGTGTTGCCACACCGGCTGGCAACGGCATTGGGGGCGCAACTCGCCTTCCCGCATGAATTGGGCAATATGTCCGACAAGGCGCTACGGGCAGCGGGTGCGCGGCTGAACGACTGGATTTTCCACCCCAATGGCACCGAGGGCTTTGCCAAGGCGGAGGTCACCTTGGGCGGGATCGATACTTCGGGTCTGTCGTCGCAGACCATGGCAGCGCGGCATCTGCCCGGCCTGTATTGCATCGGCGAGGGCGTGGATGTGACGGGCTGGCTTGGCGGCTATAATTTCCAATGGGCATGGGCCAGCGGCAAGGCCTGCGGGGAAAGCCTGTAAAATCGATCAATCGGGATGATTGAGCGTCATTTTCGATTACTGATACGATTTCTATTCATTTTACCAATTAGTGAAGGTTCGGCATAGCCCGGTCAAGCGCCGGGGCCGGCCACCCCTCCCTCAGCCCCCACCGGTTCCGGCGCACCCCTTTTTTCAAGACCTGATGATTTTTGGAGCACCGATATGTTGAACCGCCAAGTCCCCGATGTCACCTTCAAGACCCGCATCCGCGATGAAGCGATTGAAGGCCCCAACCCCTTTCGTTGGCAGGATGTAACCAGCGAAGACATTTTCAAAGGCCGCCGCGTGGTCGTGTTCGCCCTGCCTGGCGCCTTCACCCCGACCTGCACGACCGAACAATGCCCTGCGTTCGAGCGCGAATATGGCCAGATTCGGGAGCATGGCGTCGATGATGTCTATTGCCTGTCGGTCAATGATGCTTTCGTCATGTATCAATGGGGCAAAATGCTGGGCATCCAGCAAGTGAAGATGCTGCCCGATGGCTCGGGCCATTTCTCCCGCCGCATGGGCATGTTGATCGACAAGGACCATCTGGGCTTTGGCCAGCGTAGCTGGCGCTATGCGATGGTCGTCGAGGACGGCAAGATCGTCGCGTGGTTTGAAGAACCGGGCATCAACGATGCCGGCACCGATAACGACCCTTATGAAGTGAGCCGCCCGGAAACGGTCATTGCATGGTTGCAGGCCGAACGCGCACAGCACGCCGCGCAGTAACCTCGCGCCCACTTCGTCGCCATCTCTCCCCCCTCTCGCTCGTCAATTCCCCCCCCTCTCGTCACGCTGAACTTGTTTCAGCATCTATCCGAGGGCGGGGGGAATAGACCCTGAACCAAGTTCAGGGTGACGAAGGGGGCCAGAGGAAATGAATAACCAAAGGCATCGCCATCGCCATTGCCTGCGCGGGCATGACGAGAAAAGAGGGGGCGCAGGAACGACGTCCCCTCACCCCCCGGCCTTATTCCCCGCTGGTCTCGCGCCCCTTGAACCCTTGGGCGATGACATACCATTCGGAGGATTCCTTGCGGCTGGCAGGCGGCTTGGCATGTTTGACGGTGGTGAACATGCGTTTCAGCATCGCGACCAGATCATTGTCTGCGCCACCGGCCAGCACCTTCGCCACAAAAGCCCCGCCGGGCTTGAGAATATCGCCCGCGAACAATGCCCCCGCCTCGACCAGACCCATGGTCCGCAGATGGTCGGTCTGGGCATGGCCGACGGTATTGGCCGCCATGTCGGACAAGACGAGATCCGCATAGCCGCCCAATGCCTCGGTCAACAGGCCGGGCGCGGCATCGTCCATGAAATCCATTTCCAGCAGGACCGCGCCCTCAATCGGATCGGTCGGCAGGAGATCGATGCCGACGACCACCGCATTCGGCAATTGCTTGCGCACCACCTGTGTCCAGCCACCGGGTGCCACGCCGAGATCGACCACGCGCCGTGCGCCCTTCAACAGGCCGAAGCGTTCGTCCAGTTCGATCAATTTATAGGCCGCGCGGGAGCGATAGCCCTCCGCCTTGGCGCGACGGACATAAGGATCGTTCAACTGGCGTTCGAGCCAGCGGGTCGATGCCGCCGTCCGCTTGCGCGCAGTTTTCACGCGTTGATGGCCCGCCAATGTGCGCTTTGTCATGCCCGTCCACTCCCGCCGGGCATCATCCCGCGCAATATGCCTTCACGAATACCGCGATCCGCCACGCCCAGCCGTTCCGCTGGCCAGATCGACAATATCGCCTCCAAAATCGCGCAACCCGCCACCACCAGATCCGCCCGGTCCTTGCCGATGCACGGCAATAACGACCGTTCAATACAGGACATGCCCGCCAATTCGCGGCAGATGCGCCCCATGTCATCGGATGCGACCATCAAGCCATCGACCGCGCGGCGATCATAGACCGGCAGGTTGAGATAATAGCTACCGAGCGTCGTGACCGTGCCGCTGGTGCCGAGTAAGCGCAACGGCTTTACCCCGCGCGGCAGGCTGCGGGCGAAATCGGCGAAGCTTTCCTGCACCAAAGCGCACATGCGCTTATAGGCGGCGAACCGCCCTTCCGCCGTTTCCGGCTCGTTTTCTTCATGTTCGGACAGGGACACCACGCCCCAGGGCGCGCTATACCAGCTAATGATATCGGGATGGCCCTGACGCGAGGTTTTGCTGGTATCGACCAGAATCAATTCGGTCGATCCGCCGCCAATGTCAAAGATCAACGCCGGGCCATCGCCCGCTTCCAACAACGCATGGCAGCCCATGACGGCCAGCCGCGCCTCTTCGGCAGGGCTGATGATGTCGAGCGCGATGCCGGTTTCCTGAAAGACCCGACCGACGAAATCGCGGCCATTGGCGGCGCGGCGACAGGCCTCGGTCGCGACCGAGCGGGCAAGATGGACCGGGCGGCGGCGCATCTTGTCGGCGCAGATCGCCAATGCGCCGACCGCGCGTTCAATCGCGGCGTCATTCAACCGGCCATTGCGGGCCAGTCCTTCGCCCAGCCGGACAATGCGGGAAAAGCTGTCGACGACGACAAAGCCGTCCGACGCGGGCCGCGCGATCAGCAAACGACAATTATTGGTGCCAAGATCGATGGCTGCATAAGCGCGTTTGCCGGACATATCCGCGCCGCCGCGTTCGGCCCCGGTGCGCGCGACCGGCCGATAAGGGGGTGGAGCACCGCCACCGGGCGGGCCCGGCTGGCTCCAACTGGCGTCTGTCCGCGCCTTGGCCATCAATTCGTCCATTCAATTCACATCCGGTCATCAGCAGGACTAACATCAGCCACTGCCGCCGGTACTTGGGAATCAACCTAGTGAAAGCGCCGCCTTGGCACAAGGGGCCTATAAGCGATGGCGACTGAACATCCGGATTGGAGGCAGTCATCCTGACGACCCCATTGAAGCCCCCACGCACGCTCCCCATATGCGGGACATGAGCGATAATATGACGTGGCACGGCACGACCATTCTCTCCGTGCGCAAGAACGGCAAAGTCGTCATTATTGGCGATGGTCAGGTGTCCATGGGCCAGACGGTGATGAAGCCGAATGCCCGCAAGGTCCGGCCCTTGGGCGATGGATCGGTGATCGGCGGCTTTGCAGGCGCCACCGCCGACGCCTTTACCCTGTTCGAACGGCTGGAAGCCCAATTGGAAAAGCATCGCGGCAAGCTGATGCGCGCGGCGGTCGAACTCGCCAAGAACTGGCGCACCGATAAATATCTCCGCAATCTGGAGGCGATGATGATCGTCGCCGATAAGGAGGTCACGTTGATCCTCACTGGCAATGGCGATGTGCTGGAACCGGTCGATGGCATCGCGGCCATTGGATCGGGCGGCAATTACGCCCTCGCCGCTGCCCGCGCGCTGCAGGAATATGAACAGGACGCCGAAGTGCAGGCCCGCAAGGCGATGAAGGTCGCCGCCGATATCTGCGTCTATACCAATGAGCAATTCACCATCGAAACACTGGACGCTGTTGCATAAGCACAGCCAGTGGCGCTCCCTATATTCAACCGCCCCTGATCGCGGTGAGAGAGAATGAGATGAACGAAAATCTGACGCCCAAAGCCATTGTTGCCGCCCTTGATGCGCATATCGTCGGCCAGCAGGACGCCAAAAAGGCGGTCGCGGTGGCGCTGCGCAATCGCTGGCGTCGCCAGCGTCTGCCAGAATCGCTGCGCGATGAGGTGACGCCGAAGAATATCTTGATGATCGGGCCGACGGGCTGCGGCAAGACCGAGATTTCGCGCCGTCTGGCCAAGCTGGCTGACGCGCCGTTCGTCAAGGTCGAGGCGACCAAATTCACCGAGGTCGGCTATGTCGGGCGCGATGTCGAACAGATCGCCCGCGATCTGGTGGAAGAGGCGGTCCGGCTGGAAAAGGAACGTCGCCGCCTCGCCGTCAAAGACAAGGCCGAAGAAGCGGCGATGAACCGCCTGCTCGATGCCCTGTGCGGCAAGGATGCATCGGAAGCGACCCGTTCGTCCTTTCGCCAGCGTTTCCATGACGGCCATCTGGCGCAGGCAGAAATCGAGATCGAACTGGAGGCCGCGCCGCAAATGCCGTTCGAAATGCCGGGCGGCGGTGGTGGCGGCATTGGCATGATCAATCTTGGCGACATGATGGGCAAGGCATTCGGCCAACACGCGCTCAAGCGCCGCAAGCTGACCGTCCCCGCCGCATGGGCCAAGCTGGTCGAGGAAGAGGCGGACAAGCGTCTTGATCAGGACGAGGTCAGCCGCATTGCGCTCGCGGATGCCGAAGCCAATGGCATCGTCTTTCTCGATGAAATCGACAAGATCGCCGTCAGTGACGTGCGTGGCGGGTCCGTCAGCCGCGAAGGCGTGCAGCGCGACCTGTTGCCGTTGATCGAAGGCACGACCGTATCGACCAAATATGGCCCGATGAAAACCGACCATATCCTGTTCATCGCCTCTGGCGCCTTTCATGTCGCCAAGCCATCGGACCTGCTGCCCGAACTGCAAGGCCGCCTACCGATCCGGGTCGAGCTGAAGGGCCTGACCGAAGATGATTTCGTGCGCATCCTGTCCGACACGCGGGCGAGCCTGACCGAGCAATATCGCGCGCTGATCGCGACCGAGGGCGTGGACATCATCTTCACCGAAGATGGCATTCGCGCAATTGCGCGGGTGGCTGCCGAGGTCAATGAAAGCATCGAGAATATCGGCGCGCGCAGGCTTTCGACCGTGATGGAAAAACTGTTGGAAGACATCAGCTTCGATGCGGAGGACCGGGCGGGCAGCACGATCGTGATCGATAGCGACTATGTCGAATCCCAACTCGCCAGCATCGCGCGCGACACCGACCTGAGCAAATATGTGCTGTAACGCATAGGGCCGGGGGGGCAGGATTTCCTCCCCCGGCTTTATCCGATCAATGCATGAACACGAGCGGCATCGGCAGCCGTTCGATCATGTCGCGGGTCACGCCGCCGAACCAATATTCGCGGATGCGATTATGGCCGAATGCACCCATCACCAGATAGCGCGCCTGACATTCACCGACCGCATCGAGCAGCGCCGGGATGATCCCGGACTTGCCTGCCGGGCGCTGCATCACTTCCGGCAAGATGCCATGGCGCGACAGATATGCAGCGGCGGCATTCAGGCCGATTCGGTCGTCAGGCACATCATCGATCCCGATGATATGCACCGATGAAGCATGGCGCAGCAGCCGCAACGCGCCTTTAAGCGCGAATGCAGCTTCGATTGAGCCATTCCACGCAATCGCCGCCGCCCCTTTGATATCGAAACGGGTGGCAGCGGCAGGCAATACCGCGACCGGGGTGCGCGCGCCCATGATAACATCGCTGATCAGCCCCTCCTCCATCCGGCCATTTTTACCCTGTGGCGGATGGCTCATGATCACGAGGTCGCTCAATGCGGCCTCGCGGGCCAAGGCACGGGCCGGGTCGTCCTGCGAGGCGATATAATCCCAACTGACATCCTCATGTGCCAACCGCGCTTCAATCGCCGCGCGGGCCTTGTCCTCCTGCTCTGCCGCCAGCCGCAAAATTTCGGCTGTGCCCAATGCATCGCCCATCGCCATCGCGCTGGAAAACGGGCTGGCGAACACGCAGGTCAAATGCCCCTTGCTTGCCCGCGCGACATCCAGCGCCGCCTGAAACCGCGCCTCGAAACCCGCATCCTGTCGCGCGTCCAATATCAATGATTTCATGGCTTCCCTCCTGATTTTCATGCAGCACGGACAATAGAGAATGTTCACCTTTACCCTGCTATAGCAAGATAAAGTGTCGGTCCGGCATGTGTAATGTTGCGTATGAGGAAGCCTGATGAGCATCGTCCATCCCGTCATTCTATGCGGTGGCAGCGGGACCCGTTTGTGGCCGATGTCCCGCAAATCCTATCCCAAGCAATTCTGCGCGCTGATCGATGAGGACAGCCTGTATCAGGCCACGGCACGTCGGCTATCTGGCGAGGGCTTCGCGCCGCCGGTAATTGTCACCGCCGCCCCGTTCCGCTTCATCGCCGCCGATCAATTGGCCAGTATCAACATCGCCGCACGCGATCTCCTGATCGAACCCGAGGGCCGCAATACCGCCCCGGCGATCCTTGCCGCCGCTTATTGGCTGGCGCGCGACCATGACGATGCGTTGATGCTGGTGACGCCTTCTGATCATGTCATCATCGATCACTTCGCATGGCGACAAACGATTCATGATGCACAACCCTTGGCATTGGCAGGCGATATTGTGCAGATTGGCCCGCAAGACACCAAGATCGGCCCCGGCCTGATATTGGCCAAGGTGTCGACCTTGCTCCACGCCTTTCAAACCCACGCCCCAGAACTGGTCGAGATTGTCGGCACTGCGGTCGCGGATGCCCGGCATGATCTCGATTTTCACCGGCTCGCCTCGGCCTTTTGGGGCGACCTCCCCCATCTCACGGTAGAGGACGCCATTTTGGGCAAGGCCGCCAATATCAAACGCATCGCGGTTGCCGGGATATGGGCGGATATGGATTATTGGGTGGACATCCGGGCATTGGGCAAGGCCGATCCTGCGGGCAATATCTGCACCGACCGGGCCGATGCGATTGACTGCACAGGTTCGTTGCTGCGATCCGAGGCGCAAGGGTTGCACCTCGTCGGCATCGGCTTGGAGGACATTATCGCGGTTGCCATGCCCGATGCGGTGCTGGTCGCGCACCGATCACGCAGCGCGGATGTGGGGCGCGCCGTGGAACGACTGATGGTGCAGCATGTCCCGCAGGCGACCGCCTATCCGCGCGAACACCGGCCCTGGGGCTGGTATGAAAGCATCGCGATCGGGCAGCGGTTTCAGGTGAAGCGGATCATGGTCAAGCCGGGCGGCTCTATCTCGTTGCAAAGCCACACCCATCGCGCCGAACATTGGGTTATCGTCGCCGGCACAGCGCGGGTCAGCATTGATGATGAGGTGCGGCTGGTGACGGAAAACCAATCGGTTTACGTCCCCTTGGGCGCGGTCCACCGCCTCGAAAATCCGGGCAAACTGCCGGTGATGCTGATCGAGGTCCAGACCGGCGCCTATCTCGGCGAAGACGACATCATCCGCTATGCCGATCTTTATGCCCGCCCCTGAGCATTAAATGAAACACATAAAAAAGCGGCCGCCCCGGATAGGGGCGACCGCCAAAATATCACGCGACCAACTGCATGATAAGGGGACAGCGCGGCGGAGGGTATAACGCCGCGCTGCCTTGGGAGATTAGAAGTCGAAGGCAGCGCGCATCGCAACTGCATCGACGCCGAAGCTCTTCTTGTCGATACCGATCACCGTATTACCACCCTGCGCCGAGCTCAGATCATTCGCGATCCGCTGCTTGCTGCCGCCGGTTACGTCGATATGTGCATATTCAAGCGTGAAACGCACATAATCCATCGGCATCCAGGCGATGCTGGCGAGATAGCCAAGCTGCTTGCCGCCACGGGTCAGGTTCTTCGAAGCGGTGCAAACACCGGTCACGAAGTTGTTGCTGCAACCATTCTGAAGCTCCGACGCATTGAGGTTCAGATAGTCGAAACGCGCATTGACCTGAATGGCACCCCAGCCACCCTGATCGAACGGCTTCAACACCTTGGTGCGATCGAACAGGCCGTTCTTGTACCCGCGGGTTTCGCCGGTCAGGAAATAACCTGCTTCGACATAACCACCTTCATACTGAACGTCGTCGGTTGGCACGAGCATGCTGGTGTTGGTGACGAACGCATCGAGACCGGTGGTCTTGTCACCAGCCTTATAGGCGTTGACGCGGGCGATCTGACCTTCAGCCACAACATGGAGTGACTTGAAGATACCAACGATTTCAGCGCCGATGATGTCATCGCTCTTCGCCGCGAAATCACCTGAGTCGACGAAGCGTTCACCAGTCGTCTGCAACAGCGGACGAGCACGATAACGAGCAACCTGGTTCACCGACGACGAGTTTGCCGAAGTGGACGCCGTGCCATTGCTGTTGCTGGCGAATTCACGGTGCTGATAGTTGGCGCCGAAGTGCAACTGACCGCCAAATGCCATCGGGGCATAAACGAGACGCGCAGCGCCGATCCAGCCATCATTGTCGATCGAAGCATCGATCGTGTGGTTGGCGAACAGACCGACATCTGCACGCAGCGTGTTGGCAGTGTTCTTCAGACCAAGCACGATACCGAGACGACGGGTGTCGGCAAAGGCATCGTTGAACGCGGCGCGTTCGATGAACGAGCTGTAGCGCGACGAGGACATCTGTTCGAGACCGTCCAGCGATTCCTGGTTACCGATGGTCACCGACCAAGGCTTGCCAGCCGGGGCATAGGTCATCACGACATCGCCGAAACCAACGGTCGAGTTGGCGAAATCGGCTTCGGCCTTATAGCCGAAACCACCCGGAATGCTGCCTTCGACGCCAAGACGGATACGACGCACGCGGCTGCTGAAGCCGAGGTTCTTGTTGCCGCCCGTAGGATTGTTCGCGGTCACCTTGTCATAGGCACCCGGGTTCGTGATGTAGGCAGTGTCATACATGAAACGGCCACGCACCTTGAACTTCCAGCCCGCTTCCTTGTCTTCCCACTGCGGCGCACCCTTCCAGCTCGGGGCGGCGACGGTCATGGTCTTCTTCAGGGCATCGATCTGCGCCTGAAGCGATTCGACCTGCGCCTGCATCAGCAGGGCATCGCTGTTCTGCGCGGCGACGAGTTCGGCGTCCGAGACGACTTCGCTCGTGACTTCCTGCTGCGCACCGGCGGCATCCTGCGCCATCGCGGCAACCGGCATGGCCAATACGGCGATGCTGGCGCCCAGCATCAGGTTAAGCTTCTTCAATTTCACAATATTTCCCCTTAATTCTACTATTTACTTCAGCACGCCAAAGTTCATCGGCGTCAGCGTCCGAGCGACATTGGCCGCATTATTGCGTGCCGCCGTCGGCGAAGCGACCAGGCCAAGGCGGACGAGATAACCGCTCGGCCCCCATGCTGCGTCATTGGCATAGGCGGCGAGGAACTGGCGGATGCCGGGAATGCCCTTGGCATGTGCGTTCTTCACATAGACATAGAGTGCGCGTGCGCCCGGATATTTGAAGTTCGAAATCGTTTCATAGCTCGGGGCCACACCGTTGATGGCGACGCCCTTCAGCTTCGACGCGTTTTCTTCGAGATAGGAATAGCCGAACAGACCGACGGTGCCGGTGTTGGCTTCCAGCTTCTGCACGATCAGATTGTCGTTTTCACCGGCGTTGATGTATGCGCCATCTTCACGCACGCCCTTGCAGATCGCGTTGTACTTGGCTTCGTTGGACTTTTTCAGCGCGGCAATGCCGGGGTTGGTCGCGCACACCGGTTCCATGAACAGGTCTTCCAGCGAAGAACGCGTACCAGACGTCGTCGGCGGGCCATAGACGCGGATGGCGATCGCTGGCAGCTTCGGATTGACATCCTTCCAGGTCTTGGCGGTGTTCGGCTTGCCGAACGGGGTCTTGGCGATCGCCATATAGACGTCGCGCAGGTTCACGCCGGCAAGCTGGGTGTTCTTGGCGGTGGCAAGTGCCAGCCCGTCAAGACCGACCTGCACTTCGGTGACCTGGGTCACGCCATTGGCGGCACACCCCTTGGCTTCCGATGCCTTCATACGACGCGAGGCATTGGCGATATCCGGGAAATTCGGTCCGATGCCAGCGCAGAACAGCTTCATGCCGCCACCCGTGCCGGTCGATTCGATGATCGGCGCTGGCAGGCGCGGATTAGCCTGCGAGAAACGTTCCGCCACACCCTTGGTGAACGGATACACCGTGGACGAACCGACAATACGGATAGCATTGCGCGCGAGCGCCGGTTGCGCGGCAACCGCCACACCAGCCATCAGCAACGCACAGGCAAACTTTTTCACAATCATTCCCTTTCCCTGTTGGGTACAGCTGGCCATCTGGCCTTGCACTGTCGGCAGCCGCACTAGTCGGCTTTGATGCCGATTCGATGACAGATGGATGACAGTTCTGTGACAATCAGGGATGTCGGGCCTGTGCGCCGGGGCCTTGCGCTTCGGCCCTTTATCGCCGATAGCTCGACTGTGCTGAGCCTGCCGAACATACTCACCATGTCCCGTATTTTCGCGGTGCCATTGCTGGTCTTCCTCTTGTGGTGGCCGGGATGGGAATTCGGCTATATGCTGGGCTTTGGGCTTTATTGCCTGATGGGCCTGACCGATTATTTCGATGGCTATCTCGCCCGGGCGCGGGGAACCGTATCAAAACTCGGCATTTTCCTCGATCCGATCGCCGATAAAATCATGGTCGCCGCGGTCATCGTGATGCTGGTCGGCACGCGCCACAATCCGGCGGCCATTCAGGGTCTGCATCTGATTGCCGCGTTAATCATCCTGATTCGCGAAATCGCCGTCTCGGGCCTGCGCGAATTTCTGGCCGGGCTGCGGGTGTCGATCCCGGTGTCCAAACTCGCGAAATGGAAAACGACGTTTCAGTTGATCGCGCTTGGCGCATTGATCCTTGCGGGCGCATTGCCGCAAGAGGTCTGGATCAAGACGACGGGCCTTGCGACCTTGTGGATGGCCGCTGTGCTGACAGTGATTACCGGTTGGGATTATCTGCGCGTCGGTATGAAACATATGGACTGACAGCATGATCACGCCCGCCAGCCCCCCCTTGTCCATTCTTTATTTCGCATGGGTCGCCGAACAGATCGGCTGTCGGCAGGAACAATGCGCTGCTGCCGATGAGGTGCGCGGCCTGACGATTGCGGCGCTTCTCGAACGTCATGCCAAGACCAGCCCCGGCCATACCGCCGCCTTTGCCCGGCCAGATCGCCTGCGCGCCGCGCGCGATCAAATATTCGTCTCGCTTGATACGATCATCGGCGATGCGCGCGAACTCGCCATCTTTCCACCGGTCACTGGCGGATGAGAGATGTCCGCATCCAGACCGACGCATTCGACACGGGCGCGGAACTGGCGCGGCTCGAAAATCTGCCGGGCGGCGCGGTTGCCAGCTTCACCGGGCTGGTGCGCGATGACAATGGCCTGATCGAACTGGAGCTGGAACATTATCCCGGCATGACAGAGTCCGCGCTTGCCGATTTGGCGGATGCCGCCTGCGCGCGCTGGCCATTATTGGGGGTCGTGCTGATCCATCGCGTTGGGCCAATGCATCCCGGCGACCGTATCGTGCTGGTCGGCACCGCCTCCAAGCATCGCACCGCCGCGTTGGAAGCCTGCGCTTTTTTGATCGACCGGCTGAAAACCGATGCGCCCTTCTGGAAGCGCGAGCGCTTTGCCAATGGGCAATCCGGCTGGGTGGAGGCAAAAGAAAAGGACGATCAAGCCGCCGCACGGTGGGACAAGTAAATTCTTCCTTTACCCTTCGCGTTTAGACAATCGCCTTGGGAAGTTAAAATTCGGGAGAATGTTTTCATGGATAGCCAAGGCACCCCATTTGCGATGGCCGATCAATTGGCCCCGATCGGATTTGCGCCGCAGCCGCCCGAAATCAGCCCGATTATCACCCTTGGCCATATCCATGAGGTCAGCGGCGCATCGGCACAGGCCGTGCTGGATGCGGCGATGGTGCATCAATTATCGACGCATCCTGATCCCTGCATTGCCATGGCGGGACAAATTGGCGGCTTCATCAAGATCAAGGTCGCCAATGCGTGGCTGGTCGCCAATGTGCGCACGCTCGCCATGTTTGGGTCGGATGGCGACCGCATCATCGCGACCATCGATTTCATGGGCGAAGGCGATTATGATTCCCGCACCCGATCATTGGGCAATTTCCGGCGTGGCATCACGCGCTATCCCAGCCCCGGTCTGGAGATCAATCCACTCGACAATCATGAATTGAAACAGATTTTCGCAGCGGACACCCGCCCCCATTTCGAACTCGGCACGGTCTACCCGACCAAGGATATTCGCGGCGCCGTCTATCTCGATGGCTTGTTGAATCGCCATTTTGCGCTGCTGGGTTCGACCGGGACCGGGAAATCGACCGCCGCCGCGTTGATCCTGCACAAGATTTGCGCCCTCGCCCCCAATGGCCATATCGTGGTGGTCGATCCCCATGGCGAATATTCCGCCGCCTTCAAAAGCGTGGGCGCGCTGTTCGATGTCAACAATCTCGCGCTGCCTTATTGGATGATGAATTTCGAGGAGCATTGCGAAGTCTTTGTCACCTCGGAAGGCTCGGACCGGCAGCGCGATAGCGATCTACTCGCCAAATGCCTGCTCGCCGCCCGGGCCAAAAACCGGATCGGCGCAGAAATTCCACGCCTGACGGTCGATAGCCCGGTGCCTTATCTCTTGTCCGATCTGACCAACATCATTCAGGGCGAAATGAGCAAGATGGACCGCGCGGGCGACACCTCGCCTTATATGCGGCTCAAGAACAAGATCGACGAGATCAAGGCCGACCCGCGCTATAATTTCATGTTTTCGGGCATGTTGGTGTCGGACACCATGGCCGATTTCATCGCCAAGATCTTCCGCATGCCGGGCGATGGCCGTCCGATCTCGATCATCGACGTATCGGGCGTGCCATCGAACATCACCTCGACGGTGGTCGCGGTCATCAGTCGGCTCGTGTTCGACTATGCCGTTTGGGCGCGCAATGAACCGCAGCGCCCGATCATGCTCGTGTGCGAAGAGGCCCATCGCTATATCCCCTCCGATCGCATCACCAGCCACAGTGCCGTCCGCCGCATTCTCGAACGGATCGCCAAGGAAGGGCGTAAATATGGCGTCTCGCTTGGCCTGATTACCCAGCGCCCCAGCGATCTGGCCGAAGGCGTGCTGTCGCAATGCGGCACGATCATCACCATGCGCCTCAACAACGAACGCGATCAGGCAATGGTTCGGGCCGCCATGCCGGAAGGCGCGCGCGGTTTTCTCGACTCCATCCCCGCGCTGCTCAACCGCGAATGCATTATCTGCGGCGAAGGCGTTGCCATTCCGATCAGGGTCGGGCTGGATAATCTGGAAGCGGAAAAACGTCCGGCATCGAGCGACCCCGTCTTCTCGACCTTGTGGCGCGATCAGGGCGGCACCAAGGACGTACTCGACCGCGTTGTCGATCGCTGGCGTCATCAAGGGCGGTAATTCCCCCGAAAGCGCGTGTCGTCATATGGACCATAAGTGGTTCGCACCCATATAAGCGCCTTTATGGCAGATGATATGGCGGGCGACTTCGACTCCAAATCATGCTTTGCCCCGGTCATCGGGGCAAAGCCGAGGTTGCTCGTGCTCGGCAGCCTGCCCGGCGATGTCTCGCTGGCACAACGCCAATATTACGCGCATCCGACCAACCAGTTCTGGCATCTGATCGGATCGGTCATCGGGCAGGATCTTGCCGCCCTGCCCTATGCGGCACGACTCAATGCGCTGATGGCCAGAGGGATCGGCCTTTGGGACGTGATCAAGACGGCGCAGCGGCCAGGCAGTCTCGATAGCCAGATTCGCGGCCATGAGACCAATCCGCTTGCGGCATTGGTGGCAGAACTGCCGACCTTGCGCGCTATCGCCTTCAACGGGGCGACATCGGCCAAAATTGGGCAACAACAATTGGCCGTGACAACGGATATGGGCCAGATGCGCGACCTAATCACCCTGCCATCGAGCAGCGCCGCCTATTGCACGATCAACCTTGAGGCGAAACGGGCGCGCTGGAGAATGCTTTCCACCTATCTCTTGCCATAGGTCGACGACCCCGCCCGCCCAAAAATTGCGGCAAAAATGCAGGATGTTTTAAGTCAATTTGGTTGCATCATTGGAAAGATGGTAAAAGTTTGCTAACGCTCAAAATTAGGCCCATAAACTCACAAGATGAACTATCTGGGCCGTTTCGAGCCATTTGCGCTCGAAAACAGGCTGATATGTTGCTTTGGCGCACGCGTTGATGGCGTCCTAGTATCCGTACCAGTTTGCGTTTAGCTGATCGGCCTTGCGTCGGTTGTGGTCACGTTTGATGTAAGAGCGGTGAATAATGGGTACGCCAGAGAACAAGGGCACGGTTCAAGAAGGGGCCCGCAAAGAAGCGATCGAGCTGAATATCCTGCTCATCGATGATGATGCCGCCTTGCTTGAAGAGCAGGCAGACCTTTTAGGGGCGCTTGGCTATGCATGTACTACGGCGGCGACGCCGGAGGCCGCCGAAATTGCCTTTGCCGCCAATCCAGACATCAACGTCATCATTGCCGACTGGTCATTGCCGGGCAAGAACGGCCTGTCGCTGATCGACCATATCCGTTCGACCATTGGTGCGAACCGCGCCTTTGTCGCGATTTTGCAAACCGGTCATCCGAGTGTCGATCTCGCCGTCGAATCGATGCATAGCGGGCTTGCCGACTTTATCTGCAAACCGGCCACGGTGGACAATCTGGAAACAGCCCTGCAACGCGCCCATCAACGGTTGGCGGAAATGATCGCCTTTGCCGCTGAAGACAAGGTCTATGCCTCGGTGCAGGCGATTCAGGATTCTCTCAATGCGCTGATGAAAAAGGTCGGCGTAGAACCCGCTGCCAATGCCGCGCCCGCCGGACAGGCTGCGGCAATCGGACAGGAACGCACCGTCACCTCCGCCGATGTGAAGGCGATCATGAAGGCACGTCGCCAGCGCGGCAAATATTTCGAAAACGACCTGTTTTCCGATCCTTCATGGGACATTCTGCTGGAATTGACGGCGGCCCATCTCGAAGGTCGTCAGGAATCGGTGACGAGTGTCGCGCTCGCGACCTCGGTGCCGACATCGACCGCCATGCGCCGCATTCGCGAAATGACCGACAAGGAACTGCTCCACCGTTGGGATGACCCCAGCGATGCGCGTCGTATTTTTGTCGCGTTGACCGAAGATACCGCCATTCGCATGGTCAAGATGCTGTCCAACATGGGCAGCCCGCCGATCATATGAACGGCCTGATCTTCGGTCGCAAGAATAGCCGGCGCAAAGCTAAGGCCAGTCCCGCCAGCGTCGATGCCATCGATACAACTGATAGTGCCGCGCGGATCGCGCAGCTTGAACAGCTCCTCCTCGCGACCTGCGAGGACGGTGCCTTTGTCTATGGCACAGACGCACGTTACGATCCCGCAACCGGTGAATTGATCATCAGGCGAGGCGCCGTGGCGCAGGACAAGGCCATCGCGCCTAAAGATGCCGACCACGAAACGGACGTGATCGAACGCTTTTCCATTTGCAGCTATGATCGCGATAGCTTTGAAAAAGCGCTGGATGAAGATCACCCCTGCATCCGCTTTCGCATGGGCACCGCTGAACAAGGGCGCTGGGTCAAATTTGTCGGCGCGGGTTGGCATGCCCCCGGCCATTGGCAATATGGCAGCCTGATCCACTTGCCCAATCCGGCAAGCCTTGCGCTGGATCCGACGCAGGCGGCGCGGTTGATGGAGCTGGGTCGCATGTCGGCCGTTTTGGGGCATGAATTGAAACAGCCCTTATCGACCATATCCTTCGCCGCCGAAAACGGACGTCTAATGCTGGTGGGTGCGACCGATACCAAGAGCCAAAAGGCCCTGCAAAAATTCGACCGCATCCTCGAACAAATTGATCGCGCGCGCGATATTTCGAACCATATGATGGATCAATCGCGGGCGCAGACATCGGTCGAAATGCAGTTCGACCTCGGCCAATCGATCCGCATGGTGCAGGATTTATGCCGTCAGGCCGCGCAAGACGCAGATATTCAACTCTGCGATATCGAACTGCCCGGCGTAGTGCGTATCATCGGCATGGCGCGCGGCATGATGGAGCAAATCATCCAGAACGCCTTCCAAAATGCGATCGATGCCATTCTGGCCGCCCGCAATAATGGCATCGCGGCACGCGGACGGATCGAAACGGTCGCGAAAATCCTGCCCGATGGCAGCCTGTCCATTGCCATCATCGATGATGGGATCGGCATCGCCCCAGCCCAATTGTCTGCGGTATTTGAAGCCTTTTTCACCACCAAAGCGGCCACTGGCGGCACCGGCCTTGGCCTGTTCGTCTGCCGCCAGATGATTGAACGTATCGGCGGTCAGATTACCATCGGTGCCAACCGAGACAGCCGTGGCGCATGCCTGACAGTGATATTGCCCGCGAACCGCATCGGCATTTCACCCCAACACAATGTATCGCTGGCTTGATCGATTGCGATAACAAAAACGACCGCCGAAATTAGATTATGACAATAGATTGATGGAAAACTAATTCACACCGCTTATAAGAAATGATCCGATAGGCCGTGGGGGAACGGCCAACAGGTGAAGGGGCGTGCAATTGATGAATCAGGATAACACCGGCCCAATGCCGTTGCAGCAATGGCTGTGGCGCGCATTTCTGCGGTCGGCGGTTATCCCCCTGCTGTTCATTGAATTGGGCTTTCTCGGCGTTTATTGGATCAGCGCGGAAATCGGCTATCGCGCCAATACCTCTGCGGTGCAAAATGTGGCAGACCAATATTTCGTCGATGTCGCGACGCGGGAAGCATCGGTCATCGCCGAAACATTGCATGGCGTCGAAAGCCTGACCGGCATGTTCGTGCGGGAAAGCCGCCGCGCGCTGGTCACGCCTTATGATCCCCCTGCCTCCGAAAAGGCGCGCTACCAATTGCGCCCGGATGGCAGTTTCATCACCGTCCGCGACAATGGCGGATCGGCAACCTTTTATAGCGGCATTGTCCCGGTGGGACCGAAAGAAATCGCCAAGGTATGGCGCACGTCCCAGATCGACCCGGTGTTCCGGAACATCAAGGAATCCAACCCGCTGATTTCCCAGCTGTATATCAACACCTTCGATTCCTATAACCGCATCTATCCGTATATGGATACCAGCGTCTATCCGGCGAAAATGGATATTCCCTCGTATAATTTCTATTATGAGGCGGATTCCGGCCATAATCCGCAACGCAAGGTCGTGTGGACCGATGCCTATATCGACCCTGCGGGCCAAGGCTGGATGGTGTCTTCGATCGCGCCAATTTATGTCGGCAACCGGCTGGAAGGGGTGGCCGGCATCGACATCACAATCAAGCAGATCGTCAACCGCATCCTCGACACGGCATTGCCATGGGATGGCTATGCCATGCTGGTTGGACGCGATGGCGCGATTATCGCCATGCCGAAAGAGGGCGAATCCGATTTCCACCTCAAGATGATGCGCGACCATGAATATACCAGCGCCATCACCAGCGATACGTTTCGCCCGGATGATTTCAACATCCGCAAACGCCCCGATCTGCAACAACTCGGCAAAGCCCTGTTCGCCAAAAAGAATGGCCGCATCGTCGTCAAGTTCGACGGCATCCCGCATGTCGCCGCCTTTGCCGAAGTGCCCGGTCCCGGTTGGCGGCTCGTCGTCATCGCCGAACAGAGCCAGATCTACACCGACGCCCAGAAATTGCGCGACCGGGTCGAGATGGTCGGCCTGTTCATGCTGGCCATTCTGATCCTGTTCTATATCGTCTTTTTCATGCTCCTGTCTTATCGTTCGCGCACGATGAGCAAGGTCTTGGCCGAACCGCTGGAACAGGTCACGGCCATCATGGATCGGGTTGGGGCCGGGGCATATGATCAGCATTTCAATGGTTCGAAGGTCGAAGAACTCAACCGCGTCGGCCACCATCTGATCAACATGAATCGCCGCCTCGCCAGTGCCGAGGAACGCAGCGTCTTGCAGGAACGGCAAATCGCCCGCGCCCTTGAACATGAGCGTGAAACCAATGAAAGCCAGCGCCGTTTCATCCGCATCATGTCGCATGAAATTCGCACACCATTGGCGATTGTCCATAGCTGCGCCGAGGTAATGGTGCGCCGTCCCGATCAGCAGACCGGCGAAAAGATTGTTGAACGCGCGCACAAGATCCGCCGCGCCAGCAACCTCATTCAAGATGTGTTGAGCCGATTGGTCCGCCTGCTTGATTTGGTGAATTCCAAACAGCGCGCCGAACTGGTGCCGCTGGATCTTAGCTGGCTGGTCAATGCGACCTGCGAGGAATTCGCCCGGATCGGCGGCGAAAACATCGTCATTGATTGCATGGTAGAACCGGGCCTGCGGGTGCGTGGCGATGATGAATTGATCCGCCAGATCCTGATTGCCCTGCTGGAAAATGCGAATAAATTCTCGCCGACCGGATCGCCGATTGAGCTCCATGCCCGCACGGATCAAGAGGCGGATGAAATCGTCATCTCGGTCACCGATCATGGCACGGGCATTCCTGCCGCCGACATGCCCCATATTTTCGACCGTTTCTATCGTGGCAGCAATGCCACCACGACCATCGGCTCGGGCATTGGCCTGCACATGGCGCGGGTGTTTGCGGCATCCAATGACGGTCGGCTTGAAATCGATAGCCCTGCTGACAGCGGCGCTTGCGTATCGTTGCGCCTGCCAGTGTTGCATGATGGACAACGCGCATGACATTGGCCCGACTGCTTGTGGTAGAGGATGAGGCGGAGCTGCGCGCCGACCTCATTGAATTGCTTGAATGCTGCAATTTCGAGGTGTCCGGCTCTGGCGATGGCGCTGAGGCATTCGCCATGATCCAGCGTGACCGGCCAGATCTTGTGATATGCGATGTTCAATTGCCCGGCATGACGGGGATCGAAATATTAAAGGGCTTGCGCGCATCAAAGGGCTATCGCCCGATCATGTTGATGTTCACCGCTTATGGTGATGATGAGATGCTCCATGCGCTGCACAAGCTTGGCGCACAAGGCGCGCTCGTCAAACCCGTCGGCTTTGAAACGATGCTCAACAAGATCACGGAGCTGCTCACGCATCGACCTGCGCCGGAGGCCGCGACCGCAAGCGACGCACCCGCCATCTTGATCGTGGAACAGGAAGCTGCATTGGCAGAAGAAATTGCCGAATTGCTCGAAAGCCATGGTCGCACCGCGCTTTGCGCCAATAGTCTTGAAGATGCATTTGAGCAATTGCGCCTCCATCCGGAAATCTCCGGCGTGCTGCTCGATATCAGACTTGGCGGCGACAATGCCCTGCACTTGATTCACACGGTGGCGACCGACCCGGTGCTGTCGTTGCGCGACATACAGTTCGGGTTGATGGGTAGCGAACAGACCCCGGCCGAAGCCAACGCCAAACTGCCCGTCGTGCGCACCGCCTTCTTGCAAAAGCCGATCCGGCCCAAGGACCTGCTCGCCTTTGCCAATACTCTTGAGGGCTAGGATCTGGCGCGGGCCATAAAAAATGCGGGAGAGAGACCGTCTCCCCCGCATTTTTCAGAACCAGAAAATTATCAGCATCATCAAGGCGTCTCGCCAAGGTCTGACACGCATAATTGTAATAGTTAGGTCCAGCGATGAAAGGGCGCGCTATTACAAGGTCATGGTGCGGCGCGGGTCGACGATTCGCAAATTCTATCGCAACCGAACTGGTCGCATTGGCGGGCTGCACCATTCGCCGACCCAGCACCCGATTGAATTTCTGTCAGAAAGACTGGCCGTCATCTGATCTTATTTGTTGATGGACGGCGTATTTGCCGCCCTTATCAATGCCAGACCGGCGACAACCAAATGCGCAGCCGCTCCTTTACCCCCGGCGGGTACATCACTTCATCCAATAATTGTTCGACCGACTGGCCCCTGGCCCGTTGCGCCTGCGTCGCCCGCGTCCATGCGGCCCGCGCCATCGCCAGCCGGCCCTCCCGCGCCGCCAGCGCCGCCGACAAGACCACGAATTGCGGATCGCGCCCGCTGGAGGGAATAGACGCCAAAGCCGTCCGCGCCGCAGCGACATCATCCAGCCGCACCGCCGCGAAAAACAGCCCGACAAAGAAACGAGGCGGCGGATTGAAATGGCCCTTCACCGCCTGTTGCAACAACGCCCGCCCCTTCAGATTGCCCCGGTACAGCATATGCAGCCCAACCGAACCGCGCACATCCGGCATATCGCCGAAACGCGACAAAAGCTGTGCAGCGATCATGTCGAACTCGGAATCGCCCTCGACAAAGCAGGCGGCATGCA
>DITW01000014.1 GCA_002422945.1 Sphingomonadales bacterium UBA6174
GAAATGCTCAAGCGCCGCACGGGCTGCGCCACATGGCGATGATGATCATCGCCATGTGGTATAAGGTTACTTTGCGATGCCGCCTGCAGCCAGCACGGCCAGCGTCACCAATTCCGATGCGCTGGTGACCATCGGCGCAATCTGCACCGCATGTTCCATCCCCACCAGCATCGGGCCGATCACCAGATCGCCGCCGAGTTCGCGCAGCAGCTTGGCCNNTTGGCCGATTGCAGCCCCGGCATGACCAGCACATTGGCCGGGCCGGTGAGACGGCTGAATGGGTAATTTTTCTGCATGATCGGATTGAGCGCAACGTCCGGCGCCATTTCGCCTTCATATTCGAAGGTCGGCTGACGCAGATCGAGGATCGAGACGGCTTCGCGGATTTCATCGAGCCAGCTACCTTCGGGATTGCCGAAGGTGGAGTAGGACAAAAAGGCGACGCGCGGTTCATGGCCCATGCGACGCGCGACAGCGGCGGTCTGTTCGGCGATATCGGCCAGCATTTCCGCCGTCAGGCTTTCATTGACGGTCGTATCGGCCATGAACACCGTGTGGTTCTTGCCGACTAGCACGTGAATGCCGAACGGGAAGCGGCCCGGTGCCGGATCAAGCACGCGGCGCACTTCGCGCATGGTCTGCGCATAGGTGCGGGTGACGCCCGTGATCATGACATCGGCATGGCCCATTTCAAGGAACAAGGAGCCGAAGATGTTGCGGTCGTTCTTGACCATGCGGTCGCAATCGCGCCGGGTATAGCCACGGCGTTGCAGACGTTCATAAAGCCGGTCGATCATTTCCTCGATCAATGGCGAACGCCGGCTGTTCTGCAATTCAAAGCTCTCAGGGTCGTCGATGCCAAGCGCCTTGAGCTTGTCGAAGACTGTATCGCGACCCAGCAGGACCGGAATACCGCAGCCGCCCTCACGGAAGGCGATGGCGGCGCGCAGCACGACTTCTTCTTCGGCCTCGGCAAACAGCACCCGTTTCGGATGGGCGCGCGCGGCCTCATAAGCGAGAGTCAGGACAGAGGTGGTCGGGTTCATCCGGCCACGCAAGGTGGCGCGATATTCTTCCATATCCATGATCGGCTTGCGGGCAACACCGGTATCCATCGCGGCCTTGGCCACGGCGGCAGGCACGATTTCCATCAGGCGCGGATCGAATGGCGCGGGAATGATATAGGCGGGGCCAAAGGTCGGGGTCTTGCCGCCATAGGCCGCAGCGACTTCTTCCGGCACCTGCTGACGGGCGAGATCGGCCAGCGCACGGGCGGCGGCGACCTTCATTTCCTCATTGATGCAGGTCGCGCGGACATCAAGCGCACCACGGAAAATGAACGGGAAGCCAAGGACGTTGTTGACCTGATTGGGATNNGCGAAGATGATCGGCTTGTCGGCCATGTTCTTGACCATCTCCTGCGTCACCGCGCCCGCGACCGACAGGCCGAGGAACACGTCCGCCCCGCGCATCGCATCATCGAGTGAACGCGCATCGGTGATGGTCGCATGGGCCGATTTCCACTGGTTCATGCCCTCGGTGCGACCCTGATAGATCACGCCCTTGGAATCGCACATGATGACCTGATCATTCGGCACGCCCAGTGCCTTGACCAATTCGGTGCAGGCAATCGAGGCCGCGCCCGCGCCATTCACGACGACCTTCAGGTCTTTCATCGAACGGCCCGTCAGATGGACGGCGTTGATAAGACCGGCGGCGGCAATAATCGCGGTGCCATGCTGGTCATCATGCATGACCGGGATGTTCATCCGCTCTTTCAACGCCTGCTCGATATAAAAGCATTCGGGTGCCTTGATGTCTTCAAGGTTGATGCCGCCAAAGGTCGGCTCCATCAGGGCGACGGCGTTGATGAAGGCATCGGGGTCTTCGGTCGCAAGTTCGATATCAATCGAATCCACATCGGCAAAGCGTTTGAACAGGACCGACTTGCCTTCCATCACCGGCTTGGATGCAAGCGCGCCGAGATTGCCGAGACCGAGGATAGCGGTGCCGTTGGTGATCACCGCGACGAGATTGCCCTTGGCGGTATAATCATAAGCGCGGTCGGGATTGTCGGCGATGGCGCGCACAGGGACAGCAACGCCGGGCGAATAAGCGAGTGACAGATCGCGCTGGGTCGACATCGGCTTGGACGCGATGATCTCGATTTTACCGGGGCGACCATGGCTATGATAGAGAAGGGCCTCGCGTTCAGAAAACTGCACGTTGGAGTCCTTGCTCATTCTTCTATCTCCGCACTATCAGCAATATTAGTCAGTCAATGACATCAGTCGCGCTTTCCCATGCGCTTTCCGAACGCGAACGGCAAGGGCTTCGCAACGGTTTTCCGTATATAAAGCGTGAAATCAACTCAATTACGGCGGGGGTTTGGCGAAGGCGGGACGTTCGACTATAGCAACCGACATGACCAAGACGGCCATTCCTGCATCCGCCCCGCAAACGCCCATGATGGCGCAATATCACACGCTCAAGGCACAGGCGGCAGACTGTCTGCTGTTCTACCGCATGGGCGATTTTTTCGAATTATTCTTCGATGATGCGGTCGCGGCGGCGGCGTGTCTGGATATTGCGCTGACCAGTCGTGGCGATGGCGTGCCGATGTGCGGCGTCCCAGCGCATAGCGCGGAAGGCTATCTCGCGCGGTTGATCAAGGCCGGGCATCGCGTCGCCATTGCCGAACAGACGGAAACCCCGGCAGAGGCGAAATTGCGCGGGTCCAAGTCGTTGGTCGCGCGTGCGATTGTGCGGGTGGTGACGGCGGGGACGCTGACCGAGGATGCACTACTTGATTCGCGCAGTGCCAATTGGCTGGTCGCGGCCTGTCCGGTCGCGGGGCTATGGGGCGTGGCGGCGGCGGATATTTCGACCGGGCGGCTGGAATTGATGACGGTCGGTGAACATCTGGTCCCAGCAGAGTTGGCGCGGTTGCAGGCGGCGGAGGTGATCCTGCCTGACCAAATGGAGCTCGATGCGCTGGAGGGCATTTTATCGGGCGTGGTGCTGACCCGTCAGGATCGCCGTCGTTTCGATAGCCGGGCGGCTGAAGAGACGCTGCTGCAAATGCACGGGGTGGCGACGCTCGATGGCTTTGGCCAGTTTGATCGGCCCGCATTGGCGGCGGCGGGCGGGCTGCTCGCGTATCTTGATCGGGCAGGCCAAGGGCGTTTGCCATGGCTTGCGCCGCCATCCAGCCGTCAGGCGCATGATCGCATGTTGATCGACGCGGCGACGCGTGAAAGTCTGGAACTAGTGCGCTCCAGCACGGGCGAACGGCGCGGTAGCCTGTTGGACGCGATTGATTTCACCGTGACCGGCGCGGGCGCGCGGCAGTTGCAGGCGGATGTGTCGGCCCCGTTGATGCAGCAAGGCGAGATTGACGCGCGGCTGGACCTTGTTGGATGGTTTGTCGAGGATTCACTGATCCGCGCCGAATTGCGCGGGGCTTTGCGGTCCATGCCGGATATGGGCCGGGCGGCGGGCAGGTTGGCGGCAGGCCGGGGCGGGCCGCGCGACCTTGCCCAGATTCGCGATGGGCTGGACTTGGCTATGCGGCTGCATGGTCGGTTGAGCGCATCGCGCGACCTGCCATTGCCCCCTTTGTTGGCCGGATTATTGCCCAGCCTTATCGGCCATGGTGCACTGATCGACCTGTTGGCGCGGGCCTTGGTGGCCGAGCCGCCATTGGATGCAGCGCATGGCGGCTATATTGAAGAGGGTTATGACCCGGCGCTTGATGCGCTGCGGAGCGCAGCCAGCGACGGACGCCGCGCGATTGCGGTGCTGGAGCAACAATATCGTGACCGCACCGGCATATCCGCGCTGAAAATCCGCCATAATAATGTCCTTGGCTATCATATTGAAGTATCAGCCAAGAACGCCGATCCGTTGATGGCTGCGGATAGCGGCTTCACCCATCGTCAGACCTTGGCCGGGGTAGTCCGTTTCAATGCGCCTGAATTGCATGAAGAGGCGATGCGCGTCGTGCAAAGTGGTTCCCATGCGGTGTCGGCAGAGGCGGCACATCTGGAGGAACTGACTGAACGCGCTTTGAGCCGCGCGGCGTTGATTGCGGCAACGGCGGATGCGCTTGCCCGGCTAGATGTCGCATCGGGGCTGGCGGAAGGGGCGGCACAGGGTGGTTGGTGTCGGCCAATGATGACGCAGGCACCAATTTTCACGGTCGAGGCCGGGCGGCATCCGGTGGTCGAACGCGCCATCGCGCAATCGGGCGCACGCTTTGTCGCCAATGATGTGGCCTTGGGCGATCCATCGCGGCTGTGGCTGGTGACGGGGCCGAACATGGGCGGTAAATCGACCTTTCTTCGCCAGAATGCGCTGATCGCCGTGTTGGCGCAGGCAGGCAGTTTCGTGCCTGCCCAATCGGCGCATCTGGGGGTGGTGGATCGGCTGTTCTCCCGCGTGGGCGCGTCGGATAATCTCGCCAAGGGGCGGTCGACCTTCATGGTCGAGATGGTCGAAACCGCCGCCATTCTCTCGCAAGCGACACCGCAGAGCCTCGTTATTCTCGATGAGGTCGGGCGCGGCACATCGACCTATGACGGGCTGGCGATTGCATGGGCGGTGGTCGAGGCGGTGCATGAGGTCAATCGCGCGCGCTGCCTGTTCGCCACCCATTATCATGAACTGACCCGGCTGGCGGAAACGCTGGATAGCCTGTCGCTCCATCATGTGCGGGCGCGCGAGCATAAGGGCGATCTCGTCTTGCTGCATGAACTGGCTGATGGCCCGGCGGATCGGAGCTATGGTCTGGCGGTCGCGCGCTTGGCGGGCCTGCCTGCCCCGGTGGTGGCGCGGGCGAAATCGGTGCTGGCGAAGCTGGAGGCGGGGCGCGCGGCGACCGGTGGGCTGGCGGCGGGACTGGATGATCTGCCCTTGTTCGCCGCATTGGTGACGCCCGAGCCAGAGGAAAGCGATCCGTTGCGGTCGTTGCTCGAAGAAGTGTCGCCGGATCAGCTCAGCCCGCGTGAGGCGCTGGACCTGATTTATCAGTTAAAGGCGGCGCATCAGAGAGGCTAGGATTCAGTCGCCCTCGAAATCCTCGGGCATCAAATTGTTCATCGCCTCGCGCCGTTCTTCGGCCACGCGAAGCACATCATAAGCGGCCTGTGCCTGTTGGAATTTCAGCGACGCCGCCGGGTCATTGGGGGCGACATCCGGATGGCACAGTTTCGCGATCCGTCGCCATGATAGCTTCGCCTCTTCAAAAGTGGAATCGCTCGACAGTTCGAGAATTTCGAGCGCGATCATCTCGTCGCGCGAACGGCTGCCATCGCCGGAGCCGCCCCAGCCATAGAATTTCGATTCCCCATAGGCATTGGCATCGCGGCGTTCCTGCGCCTCCCGTTCGGCGGCTTCTTCCGGGGTCAGGCCCTGAAAATAATCCCAATTGCGATTATATTCGGCAGCATGGGGTTCGCAGAAATACCAGCGCGCCGGATTGTTGGGCGCTTTGGGGGCAGGGCAATCGCCACGCGATCCGCACCCATAACGGTCGCACATGCGGACCTTCGTCGCGCCTCGCTCACTGCCATAGCTGCGCCAGCGGGGGAAGCCCCAGTCATCGCTTCGAGTTGGTTTACGCGCCATGACCGCGCCAATAATGCATTTGCGTATATGAAGGGAAGGCCATTATCATCTTCCTGTCATATTCGCGTCCAAATGCTTCCTTTTCACAACAGGTCGGCCAGTTCGAGATGTCCGTCAAATACCGCGCGGATGAGCAATTGCACCCGACGGTCGACCTGATAGGTGCGCCTTGCGTTATCGATATATTCAGTGACTGTATCTTCTTTCAGGCCCAATATGCGGGCGATTTCCCAGTCCGATTTGCCGCGCCCGACCAACAGGATGCAATCGAGCTGGCGTTGGGTAAGGGCGCAGCGGCGGCGTTCGGCCAGTCGTTCTTCCTGCAGGATGCGGCGACCGGCCTCAAACGCATAGCTGCCGATCAGATGCGCGACAGGCAATGCCTTGACCGGTATCGCGCGACCGGTGCGCACGGCGAAATTGCATGAGCCATTGACCTCGCCCGGGATATGGGCGGGAATGGTAAAGCCATTGCCCAAGCCCTCGCGCGCGGCGGCATCCAATATGCTGCGATGGCGACTGTTGACGGTGATGAATCGATCAATCTCATCCCAGCGAAAGCCGGTCAGGCTATTCTGGCTGGCCAGCAGGATCGGATCGTCCTTGAACATTTTCCGACGCACGAACAGATCGGCCCAGCAATCGGGATAGTTTTGCAGCCAGATCGCGCCGCCCGCCTTGCGTTCGACATCGACATGCTGAATCAGCGCGTAATTATCGAACCCCATGTCGAAACATGCGGCCTCCATCAGGCTGTTCAGGGTATCGAGAGTATTGGCGCTACGACTGCTATCGATGAATTTTTGCGCATAGCTGAAACTTGTTCCCACCCGGCGTCCCCTCCTTTTCGTGAACGACCGAATTCAGGAAAGCCGATGTGCATAATTTTATACGCAATGCAGATACAACAAACGGACTCACTGATTCGTGCGACAAAGATGCGCCATAATGGTGATTTATCAAGCATTTCCTTTATGAATTTCAATAATCGCCACCGGGCAGGTCATGCTGCTGGCGCACAATGGCGGATTTGGCGCGTATCGGAAAATCGGGCATGACAGCTTTGGATGTACGAACTAAAGTCTGACGCATGATTTTCGTTGCCGATCACGCCTCCCGCCACATCCCCGATGATATTGATCTAGGCGTGCCGCATGCGGCGCTGGATACGCATATCGCATGGGATATTGGCGTGGCCGAATTGGCGACCGCGCTCGCCGATGCGTTTGAGGCACCGGCGCATCTCGGCCATGTGTCGCGGCTGGTGATCGACCTTAATCGCGAGGAAGACGCGCCGGGGTTGATCCCGGCGGTTTCGGATGGGGTGCATATCGCAGGCAATATCGATCTGACACCCGCTGAACGGCAGGCGCGATTGGCGCGTTATTGGGCGCCTTACCACGAAAGCCTTGCCATATTGATTGATGAAATCCGCCCCCGTTTGCTCGTGTCGGTGCATAGTTTTACCCCCCAATTGGCGACAAAGCCCGATGAGGCACGGCCATGGGAAATCGGGGTGCTGTATAATGAAGATGATCGCGCGGCGCGGATTGCCATACCCTTGCTGGAACAGGCAGGGGTGATGACCGGGGATCAACTACCCTATTCGGGGAAATTGCTGAATTCGACCATGAACCGTCATGGCGAGGGCAATAATATCCCCTATCTCGGGCTGGAAATACGCCAAGACCTGTTGGCCGATGCGGCGGGCATCAAGCGCATGTCGCAATTGCTGTTGCCTGTCATTCGCCAGTTCCACGACCGGTTGGGCTAGATCGCCGAACCATCAAGATCCGGCGATCTTGAACCGCTTATTTTCGCAGTTTGAGCTGGCTCAGGTCGCGCACTGCGCCGCGGGCGGCGCTGGTGGTCATCGCGGCATAAGCCTGTAGCGCAACCGACACCTTGCGCGGACGTGGCTTGGCGGGGTGCCATGCGGCTTCGCCTTTGGCTTCCATCGCCAGACGGCGTGCGGCCAGATCGGCATCCGACACCGCGAGGTTGATCGTCCGGTTGGGAATGTCGATTTCAATCAGATCGCCATTTTCGACCAAGGCGATCAAGCCGCCCTCCGCTGCTTCCGGTGAGACATGGCCGATGGACAGGCCCGA
>DITW01000049.1 GCA_002422945.1 Sphingomonadales bacterium UBA6174
GTGAAGTCGTTCAAGGCCGTGGTCGATGGTGAATATGACCATCTGCCAGAAGGCGCGTTCTACATGGTTGGCGGTATCGATGACGTCATCGAAAAGGCCGCCAAGCTCGCTGCTGACGCCTAATCCACTTTAGCCCCTCCCCGTGATCCGGGGAGGGACAAGGAAATAGAATATGGCACTTCATTTTGAACTCGTGACGCCGGAAAAGCTGGTCCGTTCGCAGGACGTGCATATGGTCGTCGTGCCGGGCGCGGAAGGTGACTTCGGCGTATTGCAGGGCCATGCGGCGTTGATGTCGACCATTCGCGATGGCGATGTGTCGGTCTATGCCACCGCCAATGGCGCGCCGGAGGTCATTTCGATCAAGGGCGGCTTTGCCGAAGTGAACGACAAGGGCCTCACCATCCTGGCTGAATCGGTCGCGTAAAGCGCCCTCTTCCAAGGCAGAATTTAAAAACGCACCGGATCCATGTGATCCGGTGCGTTTTTATTTGTCTTCAATTTGGGATTTTATCGCCGCAGCAGGAACACCGCATGTTCCGCGCGGAAATTAGCGGCGGACACGCTGGTAAGCTTATCGCCCGCGAGGAACCACTGGCCTTCCACCGTCAATCCGCGTGCTTTAACAAAGTCGCGAAAATCATTGATGGTCAGATGGTGGATATTGGGCGTTTCATACCATTGAACCGGCAGCAATCGCGTTACCGGCATCCGGCCATTCCACAATAACGACCAGCGCACATGCCAATGGGCAAAATTCGGGAAGCTGACGAACGCCCGACGACCAATGCGGAGCAACTGGTCCAGCACGAGATCGGGCCTGCGCGTCGTCTGCAACGTCTGGCTCAGAATCGCATAATCGAAGCTTTGATCCGGATATTCCGCCAGATCGATATCCGCATCGCCCTGAATGACCGACAGGCCCCGCGCCATGGCGGTGGCGACATTGCCGCGGTCCAGTTCCATCCCACGTGCATCGACATGATGCTTGTCACGCAATTCGGCCATCAACGCGCCATCGCCGCAGCCGACATCGAGCACACGGCTGCCCGGCGTCACATTATCGGCGATAATTTGAAGATCGGGACGCAGGGTCATGCGCGGCCCTCCCCGGCGCGGATAAAGCCATCGACGATGCTGTTCTGTTCCGGCACATCCAGCAGGAACGCATCATGGCCGAATGGGCTGGATAGTTCGACAAAGCTGACGGGCGCACCCGCTGCATTCAGCGCATGGACGATATGCCGCGATTCGGCGGTTGGATACAGCCAATCGGTATCGAAGCTGATCACGCAAAAACGCGTATTCTTCGCGCCCGCAAAGGCTTTGGCCAACACGCCCTCAAAGGGTTCGGCCAGATCGAAATAATCCATCGCCCGCGTGATATAGAGATAGGAATTGGCGTCAAAGCGATCGGTGAAGCTGATGCCCTGATGGCGCAAATAGCTTTCGATCTGGAAATCGGCATCGAAGCCAAAGCTCTTGGCATCGCGGCCTTGCAGCTTGCGCCCGAATTTTTCAGTCAGGCCCGCTTCCGACAAATAGGTGATGTGCGCGGCCATGCGGGCGACCGCAAGGCCAGCCGCAGGCGGGTTGTTATCGGCATAATAATCGCCGCCGCGCCAATTGGGATCACCCATGATCGCCTGACGCCCCACCTCATGAAATGCGATATTCTGGGCCGAATGGCGGGCGGTGGTCGCAATCGCAATCGCCGAACGGACGCGCTCAGGATAGAGAATCGTCCAGCTCAACACCTGCATCCCGCCCATCGAGCCACCGATAACGGCCTGTAACGCGCCCACGCCGAGATGATCGAGCAGCATCGCCTGCGCCCGCACCATATCGGCGATAGTGATGACGGGAAAGCTCATCCCATAAGGTTTGCCGGTCGCTGGATCGATGCTCGATGGCCCGGACGACCCAAGGCAACTGCCCAACACATTGACGCAAACGATGAAATGACGCGCGGGGTCAACTGGCTTGCCCTCGCCCACCAATCGCGTCCACCAACCGGACTTGCCGGTAATCGGGTGGTCGCTCGCGACATGATGATCGCCGGTCAGTGCATGGCAGATCAGAATCGCATTGCTGCGATCCGCATTGAGCGTGCCATAGGTTTCATAGGCGAATTCGACGGGCGCAAACGCAACCCCCGCATCCAGCAGCAGCGGGCCGGGCAAGGTCAGGTGGCGATTGAGGCCGAAGCGTTGATCCGTTTCCATCTCGCTATTCCGCTATGGCCTTGCCGATGAAATTGCAACCGAAACGCGAAATGGCTATGGCCCTTAGCCATGAACAAGCCCGCTCCCAAAGACTGGATCATGGCGATTGCCCCTTATGTGCCGGGCAAGGCGTCTGCCGATGATGGCCGCAAGGTCATCAAGCTCTCCGCCAATGAAAATCCGCTCGGCACAGGCCAAGCCGCGCGCAATGCCCGTGCAGGTGCGGGCGAGACGCTCCATATTTATCCCGACCCCGGCGCGGTCGCGCTGCGCGACGCGATTGCCGAGGTCCATGACCTTGATCCCGCGCGGATTATTTACGGCACCGGCTCGGATGAAGTGCTGCACCTTGCCGCCGGGGCCTATGCTGGGCCGGGTGATGAAGTGATTTACGTGCGCTATGGCTTTTCGGTGTACGATATTGCCGCACGCCGCGTCGGCGCGACCCCGGTGATCGCGCCTGACAAGGATTATGCGACCGATGTCGATGCGCTGTTGGCCTGCGTCACAGACAAGACGCGGTTGGTGTTCCTCGCCAATCCAAACAACCCGACCGGCACCTACACCAACGCAGGCGAAATCGCCCGGCTGCATGCGGGCCTGCGCCCAGACATCTTGCTGGTGATCGATCAGGCCTATGCCGAATATCTCTATCCTGATGAAGATGATGGTGGGTTGGAACTCGCGCGCACCGCATCCAATGTGCTGGTAACCCGGACCTTTTCGAAAATTTACGGGCTAGCGGCAGAGCGTGTCGGCTGGGGCTATGGCCCGGTCGAAGTCATCGACGCGATGCACCGCATCCGTGCGCCTTTCTGCATCACCACGGCAGGTCAACTCGCGGCAGTGGCCGCCGTGCGCGATCAGGCGTGGGTGGACAAGAGCCGCGATCATAACCGCCAATGGCTCGATTGGTTCGCGCGTGAAATCGACGCGCTCGGCAATCATGGCCTGCGCGTGGTGCCGAGCAAGGCCAATTTCGCGCTAATCCTGTTTGAGGGCAAGCTCACTGCCGAGACCGCCTATAACGGCCTGATCGATGCGGGCTATATCGTGCGCTGGTTGCCCGGTCAGGGTCTGCCGCACGGGCTGCGGATCACCATCGGCAGCGAGCAGGATTGCCGTGCCATCGTCAATGCGCTGCGCCTTTTGGCTGAGGCCGCACGCTGATGCTTCCATTTGAATGCGTTACGGTCATCGGGCTTGGCCTGATCGGCTCCTCCATTTGCCGCGCCGTGCGCGCGCATCTGCCGACGGTGCGAATCACCGGCCATGATGCGAGTGCGGAAGTCCGCGACATCGCCCGCCGGATCGACCTGTGCGACGATGTAACCGACACACCGGGCGCGAGCGTGATCGATGCCGATCTCGTCATTTTGTGCGTCCCCGTCGGGCGAATGGGCGAAGTGGCCGAGGCCATTGCCGACGATCTGCCGAAAAGCGCGATCATCAGCGATGTCGGATCGTCCAAGGGTAGCGTCGCCAAGGCGCTGGAGGCCGCGCTTGCCGGCCATATCATCATCCCTGCCCATCCGGTGGCGGGGACGGAAAACAGCGGGCCAGAGGCGGGATTTGCCTCCTTGTTCCACAATCGCTGGTGCATCGTCACGCCATTGCCCGACAATCGCGAGGCCGATGTCGAGAAATTGTGCGATTTCTGGACGAAGCTGGGCGCGAATGTCGAAAAAATGACCCCGACGCACCATGATTTGGTGCTGGCCGTCACCAGCCATTTGCCGCATCTGATCGCTTATACCATCGTCGGCACCGCGTCCGACCTTGAACAGGTCACCCAATCGGAAGTGATCAAATATTCCGCCGGGGGCTTTCGCGATTTCACCCGCATCGCGGCCTCCGATCCGACGATGTGGCGCGATGTGTTCCTGTCCAACAAGGAAGCGGTACTGGAAATGCTCCAGCGTTTTTCGGAAGACCTCGCCGCCATGCAACGCGCGATCCGTTGGGACGACGGCGACGCGCTGTTTGATCATTTCACCCGCACCCGAGCCATTCGCCGCAGTATCGTGGAACAAGGGCAAGATGACAGCCGACCGGATTTCGGCAGAAGTCATGTTTGATTTGCCCACCACCCATGTTCAGTATATGGCAGGGCTTTAATGACATCATCATCCCACACTCCCCCCGCCCCATCATCTGGCGGCGCGATTTCTGGTCGCGCGCTGTTCCCGCATAAGCATCTGCTCGGCATTGGCGGCATGGCCCCTTGGCAGATTCAGTGCCTGCTGGATGAAGCCGAACAATGGGTCGATCTCAATCGCAGCAAGACCAAGCATGATGATCGCCTGATGGGCATGACCCAGATCAACGCCTTTTTCGAGAATAGCACGCGGACATTGCTGTCGTTCGAAATCGCGGGAAAGCGGCTCGGTGCCGATGTCGTCAATATGCAGGTCGCCCAATCCAGCACCAAAAAGGGCGAAACCCTGATCGACACGGCGGTAACGCTGAACGCGATGCGGGCCGATCTGATCGTTATCCGCCACCAGCATTCCGGCGCGGTGCAACTCATCGCCGATAAGGTCGATTGCCCGGTGTTGAACGCAGGCGACGGTCGGCATGAACATCCGACTCAGGCCCTGCTCGATGCCCTCACCATTCGTCGCCGCAAGGGCCGGATCGATGGCCTGCGCGTCGCGATTTGCGGCGATGTGCTGCACAGCCGGGTGGCGCGGTCGAATATTCTCTGCCTGACCGCCATGGGTGCGGAAGTGCGCCTGATCGGCCCGCCCACCTTGTTGCCGGAGGGGATGGAGCAATTGGGCGTCCAGAGCTTCACCAATTTCGATAAGGGGATCGCAGGGGCGCATGTCGTGATGATGCTGCGGCTCCAGACTGAACGGATGGAGGGCGGGTTCATCCCGTCTTTGAAGGAATATCACGCGTTATATGGCCTGAACCGCGAACGGCTTGCGCTCGCCGAGACCGATGCGCTGGTCATGCACCCCGGCCCGATGAACCGGGGCGTAGAAATTACGAGCGACATCGCCGATGATCCGGCCTGTTCCGCCATTACCGAACAGGTGGAAATGGGCGTTGCTGTCCGCATGGCCTGTCTGGATGTGCTGACCCGTGGACGGCGCGGCGTGGAGGGTTGGGCATGAGCAGTAACCTCCTCATCACCGGCGCGACCTTGGTCGATCCACATCATGAACAACAAGGCAGCGCCGATATCATCATCCGCCATGGCGTGATCGGGCGCGGCGACACCGATGATTTGCCGGTGCTGGATGCCAAGGGCCTGATGCTCGCCCCCGGCCTGATCGATATCGGCACCTTCTCGATTGACTTGAACGCCATGACGGCGGGCGGGATTACCGCCGCCGCGCTGATGCCCGATCAATCGCCGCCGCTCGATAATGCAGCATTGGTCCAGCGCGCCGCCACGGCGGGCAAGCCTGCCGTATGGATTCATCCCATCGCCGCCGCCTCCACCGGCCTTGCCGGGGGCGATATGGCCGAAATCGGCCTGATGAAGGAAGCGGGCGCGATTGCGATTGCGACCGGACGGCAGTGGATCGCAGACAGTGGCCTGATGCTCAACATCATGACCTATGCCGCCGCACTTGATCTTCCGGTCATCACCCATGCCGAAGATGCGGCCTTGGTCGGGCAGGCCGTGGCAACCACCGGGCCGGTCGCGACATGGCTTGGCCTGTCCGGTGCGCCCGCCATCGCGGAATCGCTGGCGATTGCCCGCGATCTGATGCTGGCGGAACAATCCGGCGCGCATGTTCATTTCCGACAGGTCACGACCGCGCGGGGTTTCGACCTGATCCGCGCAGCCAAGCAGCGCGGCATCCGCGTCACCTGCGGCATCACGCCTGCGCATTTGTTGCTGTCGGAAAATGCCATCGGCGCATTTTTGACCTTCACCCGCCTGTCCCCGCCCTTGCGGTCGGAAGCAGACCGTCTGGCCGCAATCGAGGCCGTGCGTGATGGCACAGTCGATCTCATCTGCTCCGGCCATGATCCGCATGGGCCAGAGGCCAAGCGCCTGCCCTTTGCAGAGGCGCAAGCAGGCATGGCGGGCGCGGCGACCTTGCTCGCGCTGTCGCTGGCGTTGGTGCGCGATGATGTCGTGACCCTGCCCCGGTTGATGGAATTGCTGTCGGCGACACCTGCGCGGCTGTTCGGCCTTGCGGGCGGTTCGCTCCATGTCGGTGCGCCGGGCGATCTCGTGATCTTCGATCCGCACGCGCCTTGGCAAATCGATGGCGACAATTTGCCGGGCAAGGCGGGCAACACCCCGTTTGACGGACTACCGGTGCAAGGTATCGTTCGTCATGTCGTCAAGGGCGGGCGGATCGTTACCTAAACCGCTGCAAGATCTGCCGATAAAAAAGAGGCCCGGCTTACCGCCGAGCCTCTACGCCCATGATGAAGACGCTTTGAACTTAACGCGAGGCGATCTGGGTCGCTTTTGTTTTGGTCGCAGCCGCCCATTGCACCGGCGCGTCGCCGGCTGCCGTGCGGACAAAGCACAGCCCCCCGCTCTGCCGGATTGCATTGCAGCTTGCTTCCGCCGAGGCGCGGGTCGCAAAGCCACCCGCAGAAAGTCGATAGATATTGCCCTTCGCGACCGTCGCGATCATGCCGGTGGCGGACGCCAGCGAAGCATAACGGGCAACGGCATGATTCCATGCGGCCTGAGCGCTGGTACGTTTGCCAAAAGCGCCGATCTGCACGACATATTTGCCCTTGGCGACACGAGAAGCCGCCGAGGGGGCCATGGCTGTGCGTAACGATTTGGCTGCCGGCGCGATCGTTTCGACTTGGAATTGATCAGGCTCGGTCTTTGGCAACGGGGCAGTCTGTTGCACCGCTGCAAATTGCGGCGCATCCTTGCTCGCCAATGCAAAACTTTCAGGATCGGCATCACCCGTCGCGTCCTGCGTGTTTTCAGCGGTCGCACTGGGGCTGGGTGTCGCCGGGATATTGGCCAGCGCCAATTGCATGGGCTGACCCGGATCTTCATGCGGTGTTACCTTCAAGAGGCTGGCCACCTGATCCCAATTATTGCTCGGACGCGAAAAGGCCGACCATTGCTCCATCCGCGCCGTCAGTTCATCCGCGGACACATCCTGCGCGGCGGTGGTGCGGGCTTCTGCCCAACGGCCTGCCAGTGCATAGCTCAGCGCCAGATTCTGACGCTCCCGCGCGCCCGCGCCCTCGGTATGGGCGGCATTTTCCAGCACCTCAATCGCCTGCCCCGTATTACCTGCCAGCGCAAGCGCAAGGCCGTAATCCGCCGCCGCCACCGATGGACGGGCGCGATCGAGCGTCGTCAACGCTTCATCGCGATTGCCCTGTGCAATCCGGGCAAGGGCAAGGTTCATCGACGTGCGCCCCGTATCGCCGCCGAGTTCGATGCTGTCCTGAAAACTTTGCGAAGCCGATGCGAAACGACCGGCAGCCAGATAGGCCCGACCCAATAATGCGCGATATTCGGCATTGCGCATATCGCCTTCCACCGCAGCTTCCGCCTCGCGAATTGCATCGGCCAGTGCGCGGCGTGCCAGCGCCTTCGCCGCCTTGTCAGCATGCTTTGCCGCTTCTTTGGCGCGGCTCGGCGGGATGGCAGGTGCGAGGTCCGTCGATTGGAGCGAGGCCTTAGGACCGATGGTCGAGCAACCCACTGCCGTCGTGCCGAGCAATGCGGAAATGAGCGCGATTTTGGTAAAATTACGGGTCTTCATATCTGCCCCCTGAACAAGTTGATCGCACATCTAAACGGGAAACTTTACCAACTTGATAATTTGACGAAATTAATGGCGGCGCGCCGCGGATTTCGCGATGATCTGTCCTGTCAATTCATCGAAATCGGATAGTCCTTCGAGAAAGCGATCAAGCGCTTCTGTCACCAGTCGCTGCGCCGACTGCCGCGACACCGCCGATGCCAGTCGCAGACGCAAATGGCGATCCTCATCGAGGCGCAACGTAAATGCGGACTTATTGGCCGCGGCCAATTTGGTGCGCGCACCTGTTTTTTCACGCGTTGTGGGTGCTTCAATTGTCGCGCCCAGCCGCTCTGCCAATATGCGCTGCTGCTCGATAACTACTGGAACGATGGGTGCTGCCTCGTCATTGGCGGGCTGCGCCATTTCAGGTTGCACCGCCTCGACCTGCACCGCTTCGGGTTTCACGGCTTCTGGCGAAATCGCCTCAGGCACCGCCGGAGCGGCCATTGTTTCAACCGCCGCCACCGATGCCACGTGCGGCACGGCGACAAGCGGCGTCACTTTCAGGGTCTTGTGCGGGTCATAAATATCATGACCCATATCGTTCCAGCCGAGATCATCCGCCGCCATATGGGGCTGATCCGGCTGCATGTTCGTCATCGCCAGCGATGCATAGCCCTGTGGACGCATCGCGGGCTTGGCCTGACCTTTGCGGGCCAGCAACGACGAAGAAAGCGACGCGATTGGTTTGGTTACGGCCATGTCCATCTCCCCCCTCATTGCCCCACGATCCGGCGACCAAAGCCGCTGCCCTGACCAACGCCCGTGATGGAGCGCTGTGGCACGGCAAAGCCATGGCTGCCCGGCACGGCAAACACCGTCCGGCGGAAATTCTTTTCCAGCCGGTCGGCGACATAATCCCACAACAAGGTGACTTCATTGGCGGAGCGGCCCTTGGCGTCCACCTCCATCACCGTGCGCCCATCGATCATCGACGCCGCAAAGTCGGTGCGGTGATGGAGCGTCACCGGCGCCACCGTCCCGTGCTGAGACAGCGCCACCGCCGCCTCGAACGTGATCTTGGCCTTGGGCGTTGCACCGTTGATGACGAAGATCAGCGGCTTTCCTGCGCGTTCGCACAGATCGACCGTTGCGCCTACGGCACGCAGATCATGCGGGCTGGGACGCGTCGGGATAACAATCAATTCCGCCACCGTAATCACGCTCTGGATTGCCATGGTAATGGCGGGCGGCGTATCGATGACGGCCAGTTTGAAACCCTGCTGACGCAACATCTCCAAATCGGAGGCAAGGCGCGAGACGGTCGTTTGGGCGAAGGCAGGCATTTCCGCCTCGCGTTCATTCCACCAATCGGCCAGCGACCCTTGCGGATCGATGTCGATCAGCACGACCGGGCCTGCGCCTGCGCGCTGTGCTTGAACGGCCAAATGCCCGGAAAGCGTGGTCTTTCCAGATCCGCCCTTCTGTGATGCCAGTGCCAATACCCGCATAATCGCCTCTTCTCAGCGCCAAAGTCCCACCACTGATGACATGCAGATATTTTAAATTTAGTTAATTATTGCGGATTAGAGTTTACCGATTGGTGAGAAATTACAGTTAAAACAAAGCTCGCGGAAAATATTAACATCTATATTAACTTACGGTGTAATGCGTGGTTCAGGGGAGTAGTTGCATGCGGAATTCGGTTTTGGTGCGCGGCGTCATGATGACGGCCATGATCGGCTTGGCTGTTTCCACCGCGCAGGCGGGCGTGAAGGAAGGCGTCGATGCGTGGCAAAAGGGCGATTATCCAACGGCTGTAGCCGAATGGCGCGATCCCGCCAAAGCTGGTGACGCCGATGCGCAATTCAACCTTGGTCAGGCATATAAGCTCGGTCGCGGGGTGCCGCTCGATCTCAAGATCGCGGAAGGCTGGTATGCCAAAGCCGCGCGACAGGGCCATCAGCAGGCAGAAGTAAATTACGGCCTCGTCCTGTTTCAGAATGACGATCGCGAATCGGCCCTGCCCTGGATCGCAAAATCCGCTGAACGCGGCGATCCTCGTGCACAATATGTTTACGCGACTGCCCTGTTCAACGGCGACAATGTGGCAAAGGACTGGGTCAAGGCTTATGCCTTTATGGCGCGCGCCGCTGCTGCTGGCCTGCCGCAAGCCATCGCCAGCAGGAGGGAGATGGAGAAATTCATCACTCCGGAAGAACGCACCCAAGGCATGACGCTCGCCGAAAGCCTGTCCGCCCAGCAATTGGCGCAATCCAATTGGAGCCCGCCACAGACCGCCAGCGCCAATCCCAACGCTGCGAAACCCGTCGCAGAGCCGCTGCCGGTCTCGGCGCCTGCAACGGCATCGGGAACGCTTGAGGCCGTAGCGGCAAAGCCCTTGCCAAAGACCAAGGCTAAGACCGAATCCAATGCAGCACCTATAGCGATAGAGTTGCCGTCCGCAGTACCGGTTCCTGCGCCGGATCCAATCCCGACCACAGACCCAGTACCGGACCCCATCACCGTTCAGCCAAAACTCCCTGTGCCAAGTGCGGGGGACGGCGCGCCACCTAGCGGTATCTGGCGCGTGCAATTGGGCGCATTTGGCGATCAGCCTTCGGCCAAGGGCGAATGGGTGCGGATCAAGCCGAAAATCGCCGGGTTGGCCAGCCTGCAACCCTATATCGTCAAGGCGGGCAGCATCATCCGTTTGCAAGCTGGGCCGATTGGCACGAAAGCCGCCGCCGACAGGCTATGTGCCAGCGCCAAATCGGCGCGTGTCGCCTGTTTCGTACTTCGGAAATAAGGCTCACTCGGTCAGACTAAAGTCCGACATTCGCACCAACCCATGCCCCATCGGGCCATGGCCCCGACCAAGGCCGGGGGCGTGGAGCAATGCTTCGCGCACAAAAAATCGGGCGCGCTCGGTCGCGTCGGCCATCGACATACCCTGCGCAATGCCGGTTGCCACGCCGCTCGCCAGCGTGCAGCCGGTGCCGTGATTATGCGGCGTGTCGATCTTGTCCCCCTCCCAGCGATGGGCGGCACCGTTACGGTCGATCAACAGGTCGGACAATTTATTGCCCGGCAGATGCCCGCCCTTGGCCAATACCGCGCAACGATATTGCCGCGACAATTGCCGCGCCGCGCGTTCGAGTGTGTAGCTCGACACAATATCGGCATTGGTCAGCGCCATCAGCTCCGGCACATTGGGCGTGACGATTGTTGCCCGCGACATCAGCCGGTCAAACATCTGCAACGTCGCATCATCGATCAGCCGCGCCCCGCTGGTCGCGACCATCACCGGATCAAATACGACCGGCACATCCGGCGATAGTGTCGTGAGCCAGTCGAAAATCCGGCTGGCGATCTCTGCCCCGCCCAACATACCGATCTTGACCGCATCCACGCCAATATCACGGCTGACGCTATCAATCTGTTGCATCACGAAATCGGGCGGCACAGGCATCACGCCATCGACGCCGAGTGTATTTTGGGCAGTCAGCGCCGTAATCGCGGTCATCGCATGGCCGCCGAGCATCGTCACCGTCTTGATATCCGCCTGAATCCCCGCACCACCGCCGGAATCCGAACCGGCAATGATGAGGATACGGGCCATCTTTCCCGCCGTCATCATCCCTTATGATGCCTGATGGTCGAGGCCGGATATTCCTTCAATTTTGCCTTGGGGCGGGTGGGACGGTCCAGCAATTCGCCGCCACAATTCGGGCAGCGCTCATCCAGATCATCCGCGCATTCGGCGCAAAAGGTGCATTCAAATGAACAGATGAACGCGCCGGACACATCCGCAGGTAGATCGGTGCCGCAACGCGCGCAATCGGGGCGCATCTCCAACATCAGGCAGCCACCTTCTGCACCGCATCGCAAATATCACCGACAAGCTGCTCAACCAGCCCCGCATCTTCCCCTTCCGCCATCACGCGGATCAGCGGCTCCGTCCCCGATTTGCGAATGACGAAACGCCCGCTCGCGCCAAGTTTGGCTTCGGCGGTGGCGATGACCTGCTTGACCTCGGGATGATCAAGCGGCTGCCCCCCGGCAAAGCGGACGTTGCGCAGCAATTGCGGATAAGGGTCGAATTGATGCAGCACTTCCGATGCGGGCTTATCCGCCCGCACCAGCGCCGCCAGCACCTGCAACGCGGCCACCAGACCATCGCCGGTGGTGCCGTGATCGGTCATGATGATATGGCCCGATTGCTCGCCGCCTATGTTGAAACCGCCCGCCCGCATCATTTCCAACACATAACGGTCGCCAACTGCCGAACGGTGGAGCGCCAGCCCCTTGCCGGTAAGGAACCGCTCCAGCCCCATGTTGGACATGACCGTCGCCACGATCCCGCCGCCGCGCAATTGACCGGCCTTGTGCCAATCTGCGGCAATCAGCGCCATCAACTGATCGCCATCGACGATATGGCCCTTTTCATCGACGATGATCAGCCGATCCGCATCGCCATCGAGCGCGATGCCGATGTCGGCCTTTTCCGCCAGCACCCGCGCCTGCAAGGCTTCCGGATGGGTCGAACCGCGCTGATCGTTGATATTGATGCCATTGGGATGCACCCCAATCGCGATCACATCCGCGCCCAATTCCCACAAAGCGCTGGGCGCGACCTGATAGGCCGCGCCATGGGCGCAATCGACGACGATCTTCAGGCCATCCAGCCGCAAATCATCGGGGAAGGTCATCTTCGCCGCATGGATATAGCGCCCACGCGCATCTTCGACCCGTCGCGCGCGCCCGATATGGGCCGGGTCTGCCAGCACCGGCTGCTGATCGAGCGCCGCCTCGATTTCCATCTCGTCATGGTCGGACAGCTTATAACCATCGGGACCGAATAATTTGATGCCATTATCCTGATAGGGATTGTGACTGGCAGAGATCATCACGCCCAGGTCAGCACGCATTTCGCGTGTCAACATCGCCACCGCAGGGGTTGGCATCGGGCCGAATTGAATGACGTCCATGCCGACGCTCGTAAATCCGGCCACCAGCGCATTTTCGACCATATAACCGGACAGGCGGGTATCCTTGCCGATAACGACCCGGTGCTTATGCCCACCGCGCAGGAAATGCGCCCCCGCCACCTGACCGACCCGCATCGCGATTTCTGGCGTCATCGGCGCGGTGTTGGTGAGGCCGCGGATGCCATCGGTTCCGAAATACTTACGCGCCATGAATCTGATGTTCCTCGTGACAGGGTGGCGGACATTTTTGACCGGTGGATTATGGCCGTCTGACCCGCTGGTTGCAATGGCTGATGCGGCTGACGAATCGATGGAATGAATTCGCTTACCGCCCGTATCAAGCAATATTAAACAGTTACAAATGACAGTTTCCCGCCGCTTTGGCGCTTAAACATACCGTATTGCCGGATATGCATATAAAGGTTACCTTTCCGTTACCGGGTTGAGTACCGCTAAACGCCAGCATAAGGGTGAACGGTCTTGATAAATGCACTAGGAGAGAAGATCCGCAAATTGCGGAAGGATCATCGTGTAACCATCGCACGGCTGACGGACCTGTCGGACAGCACCAAAAGCTATGCGTGGAAGCTCGACCTCGACACCATCGACTGTGAATCGATGCACGGCCTGCCAGCTTATTTGAAAAAGCGGTCCAAGCGGCCCACGTTCCTGCTCGATGACAACGCCCCCTTGTCCGAAGAAGATGCGCGCGATGCGCTGTTCTTCCGGCAATATCGCCAAATGCCGCAAGCGACCAAAACTAAGGTCCGGCAGATGGTGCGGCTGTGGTCGGACGACTGAGCCTTTGCGACTGAAATGCAGGTATATGGGTGACGCGGTCTAGGCCGCGCCACCATATACGGACTTGATTTCGAGATATTCCTCCATCCCGAACACGCCCCATTCACGGCCATTTCCGGACATTTTATAACCGCCAAAGGGGGCGGCGGCATCCAAAGATGCCCCATTCAAATGAACCATGCCAGTCCGCAATCGGGCGGCTACTGCACGCGCCGCATCAAGGTCCGCGCTCCAGACATAGCCCGACAGACCATAGGGCGTATCATTGGCAATATGGATCGCCTCTTCAACCGTGTCATAGGGCATGATCGCCAGCACCGGCCCGAACACTTCTTCATTGGCGATGGTCTTGTCTGGCGTGACATTGCCGAAAATCGTCGGGCAGACGAACAGGCCCGGCTTCAGATCATCCGGACAATCCGGTCCGCCGATCAACAATTCGCAATTTTCCTCGATCGCTTGCTCAATCAACGAGACCACCCGGCGATATTGGTTCTGATTGGCTATCGGCCCAAGGTCCGCATTGCCCGATGGCATGCCGACCGACAATTGTTGAGCGGTTTCCACCGCCAGTTTCGCTACCTCTGGATAAAGATCGCGCGGGACGAGCATGCGTGACGGCGCATTACAGCTTTGCCCCGAATTGCCCATGCAGCCGCGCACCCCACGCGGGATCGCAACGGCAAGATCGGCATCGGGCAGGACGATATTCGCCGATTTGCCGCCGAGCTCCAACGCCACACGCTTGATCGTCCTTGCGGCATTGGTCGAAATCGCCACGCCAGCGCGGGTCGATCCGGTAAAGGACACCATATCGACATCCGCATGGCTGGTAAGCGCATTGCCAATGCCGGGACCATCGCCATGAACAAGGTTGAACACACCTTTCGGCAGGCCGATCTCATCGATAATCTGGGCAAGGATCACCGCATCGAACGGGGCCAGTTCGCTCGGCTTCAACACCATCGTGCATCCCGCCGCAATCGCGGGCGCAACCTTGTTGGCGATCTGGTTCATCGGCCAATTCCAAGGGGTGATCAACGCACAGACGCCAATCGCCTCGCGCCGGATCAGCGTTGTCCCCATCGCATATTCAAACGCATAATTTTCCAACACGCGGATCACTTCGCCGAAATGCTGCGGCCCGGAGGGGGCCTGCGCCCCGCGCGACAGGCCCATAGGCGCACCCATGGCTGCGGTGATCGCATCGGCGATTTCATCATTGCGGGCGATCAACGCGGCATTGATCGCTTTCAGATAATCGAGCCGTTCCTTGACACTGGTCCGCGACCAATCATCGAACGCAGCCCGCGCCGCCGCGATGGCACGATCGGCATCCGCCTCGCTCGCCAAGGCCACATGGCCGGACACTGATAGGTCCGCTGGATTGATGACATCGGCAATGCTGCCTCCCAAAGGCGACACCCATTCCCCATTAATATAGAGTTTTGTCGCATCCCACATGGTCATCGCCCTTACCTCATCAACTGAATGTCCGATCTCTTATCGTGCCCGTCATGGCCGGGGTTATCAATCCGCTGATAGGATATTTTCGTCTTTATCAGATGGAATCAGTCTAAATTCGGGCTGGAACTACCGGCCATTTATGCGCTACGCAGTTTCAAAGACGGAACGATAATTCCTCATCTCATCAAGGGTCTTCCATCATATGAACGTGCATGTGCCGATTGATATCCTCGCCCGACATGCATCGGGTGTGGCGGACATGTTGAAATTACTGGCTAATACGCAACGGCTGCTACTGCTGTGCCGCTTGCGCGATGGCGAATGCGCTGTTGGCGAATTGATTGAAGCCTGCGCCCTATCGCCTGCTAGCGTATCTCCCTCCAGCGTGTCGCAACATCTTGGTCGCTTGCGCGATGCCAAGGTGGTCACGACACGACGCGAAGGCACGACCATTTATTATCGCCTCGCCAATGACGATATTCGCAGTCTGATCGAGATTCTCTGCGAACGCTTCGGCCCTCGACTCTAAACCTAGGCCCAGGCCTAACTCCGGCGTAATAAGGGGGTGAGGTCAATCGGCATCCCGGCGCGGCGCAGCTCTACCGTCAATCGCGGCTGATCCCTGCCCAGCCGCCCGATCAATGCTCCGCGCGTGACATCTTGGCCCTTATGCACCGACAATACAGACATGCCGGTCAGCAATGTAAACCAGCGGCGCCCATGATCGATAATGACAATCTGGCCATAGGACCGAAACGGCCCCGCAAAAGCGATGCGCCCACGGTTCGGTGCGATCACTTCGGCAAATGGCAGGCCTGACAGGCTGATCCCCCGCTCCCGCACCCCGGCGTCCGACACCTCGCCAAAGCCAGTCACCAATGCGCCCTCGATTGGCAGCAGATAAGCCGGCAAGCGCTGCGGCGGCACCGGTTTTGGCGCGAGCAGGCCGATGATAGGCAAGTTTGCACTGGCTGCGCTGGCAGTCGTGGTAGAAGACATATCGGGACGCGGCAGCGGTCCGGGCAGGTCGATCAACCCCGCCAGCACCGCCTGTTGGTTATCGATGTCGCGGATGACATCCAAGGCGTCACGCGCGCGTTCCCCCAATGCCAACGCACGCGCAGCCTCACGCGGGGACGGTGCATCGCCGCCGGTTAAAGATGCCTCCATGCGCGCCAATTCGTCGCGCCGATCAATCAGGGTCAATTGCGTGCGGCGCAGCGCAACCAGCGCCAATGCCGCATCAAGCCGCAATTGTTCGCCCCGCGCGATTTCTGCCCTGATCCCTGCCGTCTGTTGCCTGATCCGTGGGAGGGTCGCGGCCAGCAAGGCGCGGACATGGGCGATGTCGTTGATCGAACCGGGCTGCGCAATCGCCAATGCAGGTGGCCTGCGCGCCAAGGTTTGCAGCGCCGCCGTCAATCGGGCTAGCCCGCCTTGATGCGCGGCCAACCGTGCGCGTTGCTCCTTGCGCTGACGCTCGATCACCGCCACCCGCGCCTCGCCCGCCTTGAGCGCCGCCTCGGCACTCGCGATCCGCGCCACCAAGGCCGAGGTTGCCCGCGCGGCGCGTTCATGCTCGCTCAATATGGGTGTAGGAACAGCAGCAGGCAGGCTCAGGATCGGTAGATGATGGCCATTCGGCAAAGTTGGGGCATTTTGTGCAGTATTTTTACCGATAGCCGCCATCGGCGCGAGCAGCCCCAAGGCCACGAAAGGCAATAAAGCGCGCGCGTGCATCTGCTTGATCTTCTTACCCTTCCCGATGATACGGATGATTAGCAAGGATCGATGTCGCCCGCCAGAGCTGTTCCGCCAGCATCGCCCGCACCATCAGATGCGGCCATGTCGCCCGGCCAAAGGAAAAAAAGGCGGTCGCCTGCGCGCGCTCCTCGTCGTTCAGGCCATCAGCCGCGCCAATCAGGAAGCGCAATTCACGCACGCCCGAGTCGCGCCAGCCCTCCAGCTTGTGCGCGAACTCCATCGAGCTCCATTGCGCACCGGTTTCATCCAGCCCGATGACCTGTGTGCCGGGATCAAGTTTCGGCACCTTGCCCCCTACATCGGGCAGCTCGGTAAGCTTGACCGGCAGGCTGACCCGTTTGAGGTAGCGTGCCATGATCTCGGCCTCCGGGCTACGCCCGATGCGACCGCGCGCGACAACATGCAGCAGCATGGCCGCGCCCGATCTTAATTGGCGCTATCGGCGTTATCGCCAAAGCCCCACATGCGTTCCAGATTATAGAAGCTGCGGACTTCGGCGCGGAAGAGATGCACGATCACATCGCCCGCATCGATCAAAACCCAGTCGGCGGTTGCCAGACCTTCGATCCGCACCAATTGCCCGGTTTCGGATTTGATCTTCTGCGCCAGCTTGTTAGCCATGCTGGCGACGTGACGGGTCGAACGACCAGTCGCGATCACGAGATAATCTGCGATGGTGGATTTACCGGCAAGCGGGATGCTCACCACCTCATCAGCTTGATCGTCGTCCAGCGAGGACAAGATCAGGTCGTGCAGCCTCTCAACCTCAGAATCGGAACGGGGGGCGGCAGCGGAAGCGGGCAAAATCGGACTCCTGTCAGATGAGGTCATGAGTAATCACGTCGCGTAAGGGGTGATGGGCCATATCACGGTGCCAGTCAGGCGACCGCGCGCGCAGCGCCGTAGCGGAACTTGTGTCGGGCCTTGTGCCAATCATCACCAGCGACGGTAAACTCCATGTCGTCCATTGGTCTTTCTGATCTGCGCGTCGGACAAAACGCGCGAACCAACCCATCACGGATGCGAAACGAGCACTCTTATCATAGCCGGGACGAACCATAACTGCAATCGGCATCAACCGGGCAATCCCGCGCCAGTCTTTCCAGCGATGAAATTGCGCCAGATTATCGGCCCCCATGATCCAGATAAAACGATATTGGGGATAACGCCGCCTCAACGCCTTTAGCGTATCGACGGTATATCTGGTGCGCAGCCGCGCCTCAATCGCAGTTGGCACGATCCGGCTGCGGCGCGCCACTTTTCGCGCCGAGGCCAGCCGCGCCCGCAACGGGGCCATATCACCCCCATCCTTCAACGGATTGCCCGGCGACACCAGCCACCACATGGCATCCAGCTTCAATGCTTTCATCGCAAAAAGACTGATCCGGCGATGGCCGCCATGTGCCGGGTTGAATGACCCGCCCAACAGCCCGATGGTTTTCAATGCGCCTGCCTCATAGGCGACAGGCGCCTCACGGACGACATTGCCCCGTGCCGCGCACAACCCATTTATAGGTCGTCAGCCCTTCCAGCGCGACCGGACCGCGCGCATGCATCCGGCCCGTGGAAATGCCGATTTCAGCACCCAGACCGAATTCGCCGCCATCCGCGAACTGGCTGGAGGCATTCCACATCACAATCGCGCTATCGACGCCGTTCAGGAATTTCTCCGCCGCCGCTTCGTCCGACGCCACAATCGCATCGGTGTGGTGGGAGCTGTGACGGGCGATATGCGCCATCGCCGCGTCCTCATCCTCGACCATCGCGACCGAGCAAATCGGTTCGAGATATTCAGTGTCCCAATCCTCGTCCACCGCAGCAACGGTGCGGGGATCGAGTTCCATCACCATATCGTCGCCGCGCACTTCGCAGCCCTTGTCGATCAGGCCCTGCACCAATCCGGCAGGGTCAGGATAATTCTGGTCGATCAGCAATGTCTCCATCGCGCCGCAAATGCCGGTGCGCCGCATCTTGGCGTTNNNGCCATCGAGATGCGCGAGCACCGGCACCCGCGCCTCTTCCTGCACCCGCGCCACCAGCGACTTGCCCCCGCGTGGCACGATGATGTCGATCAACCCCGCCGCCCGCAGCATCGCGCCCACGGCTGCCCGGTCGGTCGTCGGCACCAACTGGATTGCATCTTCGGGCAAGCCCGCCACCTTTAGCCCCGTCAGCAGCGCCGCATGGATTGCGCGATTGCTGTGCATCGCTTCTGACCCACCACGCAGAATCGCGGCATTGCCCGCCATCATCGCAAGCGCGCCCGCATCCGCAGTGACATTGGGGCGGCTCTCGAAAATAATCCCGACGACGCCCAAAGGCACACGCACACGGCGCAACTGCATCCCATTGGGGCGCACCGTCTCGTCAATCACCTGCCCCACCGGATCGGGCAATACCGCCACCGATTCGAGCGCCGAGGCAATGCCCTCGACCCTTTTATCATCAAGCTTCAACCGATCGAGCATCGCAGGCGACAGACCGCGCTCGGCGCCTGCGGCCATATCCTTGGCATTTGCAGCCAGCACCTGTGCCATATCGGCGCGCAGTGCCTTGGCGGCCTCGGTCAGCGCCTTGGCCTTGATCGCGGTCGGCGTTCCAGCCAGCACCGTCATGGCAGCACGGGCGCGCTGGCCCATGTCCAAAATGAGTTTGTCAGCGTCGGTCATTGCAGTCTTGTCAGTCATGAAAAAGCGCATAGCATGACAAAAGCCCGCTGCAAAAGGGGCTCGCATTCAATTCGCTGGCAGCCGCCCATCTGCTGGGCTATCCATTACATCATAATAAAATTGTCGAGGAAAAAGGACGCCGCAACAATCTATGGGCATTTCGGCTTTCTTGAAACGGCTCGGCCCCGGTCTTGTGACCGGCGCCGCCGATGACGATCCCAGCGGCATCGGCACCCATAGCCAGGTCGGCGCGGAATTCGGCTATGGGCTAGCATGGACCTTCCTCTTCAGCTTCCCGTTGATGGTCGTCATTCAGGAGGTCGCGGGCAAGATCGGGCGCGTGACCGGGCGCGGCATCGCGCAGAATTTGCGCCGCCATTATCCCAAGTCCCTGATGTGGTTCATCGTATCCTTGCTGATCATCGCCAATGTCATCAACCTTGGCGCGGATCTGAGCGCGATGGGGGCAGCGCTCTATCTGTTGGCGGGCGGCAATGCGGCAATTTACACCCTTGGCTTCGGCATTATCTGCGTCGTGCTGGAGGTGATGCTGAGCTATCCCCGCTATGCCAAGGCGCTGAAATGGACGACATTGTCGTTGTTCACCTATGTCGCGGTGGTGATGGTCGCGGGCGTGCCTTGGGGCGAGGCGCTGACGGCGCTGGTCGTGCCGGACATTGAATGGAACGCCGCTTATGCCACCGCGTTGGTCGCCATTTTGGGGACGACGATCAGCCCCTATTTGTTTTTCTGGCAGGCCGGGCAGGAAATCGAGGAACAGCATCGCCATCATGCCAAGCCCTTGTGCATCACGCCCAAGGAAGCTGGGCCGGAACTCGCCCGCATCCGCATCGATACGCTGACGGGCATGGCGTTCAGTTCGATCATCTCGCTCGCGATTGTGTTCGCGACGGCAGCCACCCTCCATGCCAACGGCATCATCGATATTGAGACCTCGGCACAAGCCGCAGAGGCACTGCGACCGATTGCCGGGAACTTCGCCTTTGCCCTGTTCGCCTTGGGGATTATCGGCACGGGGATGCTCGCGGTGCCGGTGTTGGCGGGATCGGCGGCCTATGCCGTGACCGAAATGACCGGACGGGCGGGCAGCCTCGATGCAAAACTACTCGATGCGCGGCTGTTCTATGCCACGATTGCGGTGACAACGATGCTCGGCACGATGCTGAACTATACCGGCATAGACCCTGCCCGTGCGCTGTATTGGGCGGCGGTCGTGAATGGCGTGCTGGCCGCGCCATTGATGGCGGTGATGATGCTGATCGTCCGCAACAAACGCGCGATGGGGCGCTTGGCTGCATCGGATGGCATGATGATCCTCGGCTGGACCGCCACTGCCGTGATGGCCATTGCCACTGCGATCTTCTTCTTTTTCACGCTGGGTGGGCAATGATGACTGGTTGCATCGCAGTCTTGCGACACCATATGAGGTGGCAATGACCAGCTCGCTTGAACTGAGTGACCGCGCCCGCGATGTCTTTCGCGTCGTTGTCGAGTCTTATCTCGATAGCGGCCTGCCCGTCGGCTCGCGCACGATCAGCAAGATCGCGGGGCTGGACCTCTCCCCCGCCTCGATCCGCAATGTCATGCAGGACCTGGAAGAATTCGGCCTGCTCGCCGCGCCCCATGTCTCGGCTGGCCGAATCCCGACCGAAAGCGGGCTGCGCTTGTTCGTCGATGGCATGATGCAGGTCGCCGTTCCCTCGCTGCGCGAACGCGATGCGATTGAAACCCAGATCAAGGAAAGCGGCCCGATCGAAGATGCGCTCGCCGCCGCCAGCGCCGCCTTGTCGGGCCTTTCCGCCTGCGCGGGCATGGTCTTGGTGCCGAAGGGGGAGCCGGTGGTGCGTCAGGTCGGGTTTGTCCCCTTGTCCGATCGGCAGGCGCTCGCGGTCCTTGTCGGCAAGGATGGTGCGGTCGAAAATCGCGTGCTCGATCTGCCCCCCGGCTTTCCGATGTCGGCGCTGCAAGAGGCAGCGAATTACATGAACGCGATGCTCACCGGCCTCACCTTGGGCGAAGCGAGCGCGCGGCTGATCGCCCAGATCAACGAGGGACAAACCCTGCTCGATCAGGCCGCCGCACAATTGATCCAGCAGGGATTGGCCGTGTGGTCGAACGACGGGATGGATAATCCCGTGCTGATCGTGCGCGGACAGGCGAATCTGATCGACGAACATGCCGCCGAAGACCTTGAACGTGTCCGGCAGTTGTTGGAACAGCTCGAAACCAAGCGCGATATTGCCCGCTTGCTCGATAACGCGCGCACCGCAAGGGCGACGCGTATTTTTATCGGGTCGGAAAACAAACTTTTCTCGCTTTCCGGCTCATCCGTGATAGCAGCCCCTTGGCATGGCAAGGATGGCCAAGTGATCGGCGTGGTCGGGGTAATCGGCCCCACCCGCTTGAACTATGCACGGATCATCCCCATGGTGGATTTCACTGCTCAAACATTGACGAGAATGATTGCATGACCGAACAAAATGACACTGCCGAACCGACCGAAGGCGCGGAAACCGCAGCCGAAGCCGCAACGGGCAATGACCTCAATGCCCGGATTGCCGAATTGGAAGCCGCATTAGAAACGGCAAAACAGGATGTGCTCTACGCACAGGCCGATATTCAGAACACGCGCCGTCGGCTTGAACAGGAAAAGGCCAACGCCTCAGCCTATGCCGCGACCGCCTTTGCCCGCGACATCCTGTCGGTATCGGACAATCTGGTGCGCGCGCTCGAATGCATCCCTGCCGAATTGCGCGATGATGAAAAGCTCGCGCCGCTCATCACCGGGATTGAAATGACCGGCAAGGAAATCGAAAATGTGTTCAGCCGTCATGGCATCACTCGCATTGTCGCGGTCGGTGAAAAGCTCGACCCCAATCTTCATCAGGCGATGATGGAAATGCCGAGCGATCAGGAGCCCGGCACCGTGACCCATGAAATGCAGGCGGGCTATATGATCAAGGACCGCTTGCTGCGCCCTGCCCTTGTTGGCGTGGCCAAAGGGGGCTGAGGCTCTCTCCACCTGCAATAAAAAGCCCGGCCTCGCAGATCGCGAAACCGGGCTTTTTTATGGGCGACAGAAATTACTTCAGACCAAGCCACACCAAAGCCACAGCCCCTGCCACGATCCTATAATACGCAAAGGGCGAAAAGCCGAAGCGCGACACCATCGCCACAAACGCCTTGATCACCAGCATCGCGACAATGAACGAGATCATGAACCCCACGCCGATATTGGCGAGCTGATCATGCGGCAGATGCATGCCGTCCTTCAGCATTGCATAGGTGCTGGCCGCCAGCATCGTCGGCACGGCGACGAAAAAGCTGAACTCCGCCGCGGCCTTGCGCTCCACGCCCAGCATCAGCGCGCCCATGATCGTCGCGCCCGAACGGCTGACCCCCGGAATCATCGACAGGCACTGTATCACACCAATACCCAATGCCGTGCGCCAGTGCATATTTTCGATGCTGTCCGCCGTCACCGTCTTGGCGATCCGTTCAATCGCGAGAATCGCCACGCCGCCGATGATCAGCGCCCATGCGACAATTGTCGGCGATTCGAGCATCGCCTTGATCGCCTTATACGCAAAGGCCCCGACCACCACCGATGGCAGGAACCCCAACAAGATATTGCGGGTAAAGGCCACCGGCCCTGCTTGCCAGCCGGACAAACCTATTAGCACATCGAAGAACCGCCGCCAATAGAGCACCAGCACCGCCAGAATCGCGCCCAATTGGATGACGATATCGAACGTCTTGCTCGCCTCGTCATGATAGCTGAGCAACGCCCCGGCCAGCACCAGATGGCCAGTGGACGATACCGGAATAAACTCCGTCACCCCCTCGACAATGCCGAGAAGGATGGGCGTCAAAAGATCCGAGGTCATAAAATTCCTTGCCTCAGCCCGATGTCTTGGCGGCGAAACGGCCATGGGTGCGATATTGAACGAGCCAACGCGGACCGACCGCCTCCAGCGCCTGTGGCGAGATACCCAGTGCTGCAAATCCAGCAGCACCTGCCGCCACGACATTATCGCGTTGCAGCATGATCCACTGATCCTTGGTGATCGGTGCACCCGGCGCCCACCCCAAGAGCGACGCCATCGCCCCGCCAACGCAATCCGGCACATCGATAATCGCGGGCTTGTTCCCGGTCATCTGGCAGATCAACTCGTTCAAACCGCGCATCGACAGCACTTCCGGCCCACCGAGTTCGAACGTCTTGCCCGCATTGTCCGCATCATTCAGCACCGCCACCACCGCACGGGCAATATCCCCGACGAACACCGGCTGGAACTTCGTCTCGCCGCGCAATACCGGCAACACCGGCAATTTGGCCATGGCCGCAAAACGATTCACGAACTGATCTTCAGGGCCGAACACGACCGAAGGGCGCAAGATCGTCGCCGCAGGGAATGCGGCGCGCACCGCGGCCTCGCCCTCGCCCTTGGACCGGCCATAGCCTGATTCGCTTGCCGCATCCGCGCCGATGGCCGACAAATGCACCAAAGCCGATGCGCCTGCCGCTGTGGCCGCTTTGGCGACATTCTCGGCCCCGCGCACATGCACTGCGGTAAAATCGCCGGTCAGGATGCCAACGAGATTGATCACCGCATCCGCGCCTGCAACCGCGGGCGCAATGGTTTCAGGACGCAGGATATCTGCCGCCATGAATTGCACCTGACCAAGATTGCCATAGCTTTTGATCCGCCATGCATTCTTGGGATGGCGCTCGGCAATCCGCACCCTGCACCCCGCATCCAGCAGCGCCTGCGCCACATAATGCCCAATAAAGCCGCCACCGCCGAAAATCGTGACCAAGCGATTCATGTCTGCAATTTCTCCGTTGCGAGGAAAATTCGATAAAAATGCAATGGCCTCTCTCTCGCCGATTGACAAGCGCGAAGCCTCCCCGTAGTTGCCCCTTCACCGCATCTGATGCCCAGGTGGTGGAATTGGTAGACGCGCTGGCTTCAGGTGCCAGTGACCGCAAGGTCGTGGAGGTTCGAGTCCTCT
>DITW01000028.1:0-12876 GCA_002422945.1 Sphingomonadales bacterium UBA6174
GTGATCGTCGAAAGCTTCGAACGCATCCACCGTTCGAACCTCGTCGGCATGGGCGTCTTGCCGTTGCAGTTCATCGATGGCCAGAGCCGCGAAACATTGGGCCTGACCGGCGACGACAGCTTCACCATCCGCAACGTTGCGGGCCTGAAGCCGCGCCAGACGGTCGAAGTCGAAGTCACCCGCAAAGATGGCTCGACCTTCACCTTCAACGCTTTGTGCCGCATCGATACCGCCAATGAACTGGAATATTTCCTGAACGGCGGCATCCTCCAATATGTGCTGCGCAAGCTGGCCGCATAAGCGACCGCTTCAATGCGCTAACGAAAAAGGCTCGCACGTCATGTGCGGGCCTTTTTTGTGCGTGGAGGGGTTGCGACCACCTTACCCCCCCTCATCCATCATCATGCCCGCGTAGGCGGTCATCCAGACGGCCGCCCTATTCTATTTTCATCTCGTCATGCTGAACTTGTTTCAGCATCTTCGCGCAGTACCGTGGTGCTGTGTAGACCCTGAAACGAGTTCAGGGTGACGAGAGGGAGGTGTGTGAACCCCGGAGCAGCTAAATATGCTCAGCATGACGAGATAGTGGGTGCCCCCTCCACAAAAGACGATCCCGCTAAAAAATTTCTCACCTTCAGCCTTTCTTGCCACCCCACCACCGGTTGAGTCTCGCCCGACCCCCTAGACTCAACCCCTTGTGTGGGACTCCTTTCGTTCTCCTCCAACACCCGACTAACCACTCGCGACTCGGCCTTGACCCGCGAGTCGCGCCTGTGTCAGGACTCACCTCGCACATTACGACAGGGGTTATTTCGATGCGTCATGAGGGCCGGATTTCGACACTGGATGCCAAGGGCAGCCGGATTGGGGCGCGGGTGCGCCTGCCTTATGACCAGATTTTGATGGATGATTGCATCGCCGCGATGCAGTCTTTGCCGGACAAGTGCATCGACATGATCTTCGCCGATCCGCCCTATAACATGCAGCTTGGCGGCGACCTTTTCCGCCCCGAAGGCGGGCTGGTCGATGCGGTCAACGACGCATGGGACAAATATGAATCCTTTGCCGCTTATGATGCGTTCACCAAGGCATGGCTGAAAGAAGCGTATCGCATCCTCAAGGATGATGGCAGTTTCTGGGTGATCGGCAGCTATCACAACATCTTTCGCGTCGGCGCGGCGTTGCAGGATGAGGGTTTCTGGATCCTCAACGACATCATCTGGCGCAAGTCCAACCCGATGCCGAATTTCAAGGGCACCCGCTTCACCAATGCCCATGAAACCCTGATATGGGCCTCCAAGGGTGAAAAAGCGCGCTACACCTTCAATTATCAGGCGATGAAGACGCTGAACGATGACGTGCAGATGCGCTCCGACTGGACCCTGCCGATCTGTTCGGGCGGCGAACGGGCGAAAGATAATGACGGCCATAAGGCGCATCCGACCCAAAAGCCCGAGGCCTTGCTCTATCGCGTGATGCTCGCGTGCACCAAACCGGGCGACATCGTCCTCGATCCGTTCTTCGGCACCGGCACCACCGGCGCAGTGGCGCGGCGCTTGCGTCGTCGCTGGATCGGGATTGAGCGCGAGGCGAAATATATCAAGGTCGCCCGCCAGCGCATCGATTCCACTTTGCCGCTCGATGAATCCGCCATGACCGTGATGCCGTCGCGCCAGTCCGCGCCGCGCGTCGCCTTTGGCACCTTGGTCGAAGCGGGCGTCATCCCGGCGGGTGCGATCCTGACCGATGCCAAGCGCCGCTGGAAAGTTGAAATCCACGCCGATGGCTCGCTCGTGATGGATAATGTGGCTGGTTCGATCCACAAGATCGGCGCCAAGGTGCAAAATGCGCCGAGCTGCAATGGCTGGACCTTCTGGCATGTCGAAACGCCCGAAGGGCTGACGGTGCTCGACCAATATCGTAAGGACTGGATCGCCAAGGGCGGCGCGTGATTGCCGTCCCCCTCCCGTCACACGAGTAAATATCATGAGTAACCTGCCCGCCCTGCCCGACGATGCCCGCATCTACCTGCGCCCAACCGCCTTTGTGGATGCGCCATTCGGTCTTGATGGACAGGTGCTGCGGCTGGCAGGCGGGCTGATCTGGTTCTCCGCCGTCGAACTGATCGCGGTCATTGGCGGCAAAAGGGTAATACAAACCCTAGTCCCGGTGGCCGATCTCCTTATTTTATCCGAACGCGATGTGCGCGTCGCGCGCTTGCTGCACCGGCTCACCGCGCCCCGCGCCGCGCTCCAGATGGGCGAACGCACGATCCGGCTCGATCAGCCACAGGTGATGGCGATCCTCAACGTTACGCCCGACAGCTTCTCGGACGGCGGCAAGCATCTGGGAGACACCCCGGCAATTATCGCCGCCGCGATCGACATGGCGAGCCAAGGCGCGGCGATGATCGACATTGGCGGAGAATCCACCCGTCCCGGCGCCACAAATGTGTGGGAGGGCGATGAAATCGCCCGGATAGAGCCCGTGGTCCGTGGCCTTGCCCCCAGCGGCATCGCAATCTCGCTCGATACCCGCAAGGCTGCGGTGATGGAGGCTGGTCTTGCCGCAGGTGGTCATCTGATCAACGACGTCTCCGGCCTGACCTATGACAAGCGCGCCATGGCCGTTGCCAGCATCGCCAATTGCCCGATTGCCCTGATGCATTATCAAGGCGACCCGCAACATATGCAGGCCAACCCGCAGTATGATGATGCGTTGATCGAGGTCTATGACTGGCTCGACGCCCGCATTGCAGCGTGCGAGGCCGCCGGCATCGACCGCGCCCGACTGATTGTCGATCCGGGCATCGGCTTTGGCAAGACGCTCCGCCACAATCTCGCATTATTGAACGGCTTGTCTTTATTCCACGGCCTTGGCTGCCCGATCCTGTTGGGCGCAAGCCGCAAGCGGATCATCGGTGCGCTTTCCAACGAAGCGCCGGTGGAACAACGGCTCGGCGGTTCGGTCGCGCTCGCCATGTTCGGTGCGATGCAGGGCGCACAATTGCTGCGGGTCCATGATGTCCCGGAAACGGTGCAGGCGCTGCGCGTGTGGCGGGGCTTGCGCGATGAGGCGCTCACCCCGCAATTTTGATGCCGGCACTTACCCCGCTCAACATATTCGGCGCATTATTAGCGCTTAACCTCTGGACGATGCTGCGCTTCTGGCAGGACAAAGCCTATGCGGCCAATAAACAGCGCCGCATCCCGGAAAAGAACCTGTTATTGCTCGCCGCCATCGGCGGCACGCCCGGCGCATTTCTCGCCCGCCACCTCTTTCGCCACAAGACACGGAAACAACCTTTTTCCCTTTATTTATGGCTGATCCTCATGCTTCAGAGCGGCCTCCTCATTGGCACAAGCCTGTAACGCACAATCTACACGGGGAAAGATTGCCCTATACCCCGGCATCAGCTAGAGATTGCCCCCAATCAACCAAAGACAGCGGGATGATCCTGGAAAAACCGATGACCCCGACCATTGCTCTGGTGGACGACGACAGGAACATCCTGACATCCGTGTCTATTGCCCTGCAAACAGAGGGCTTCCTCGTGCGCGTCTATAATGACAGCGAGGCCGCGCTCAAGGCATTGATCGAAAATCCTCCCGAGCTGGCCGTGCTCGATATCAAAATGCCCCGTATGGATGGCATGGAACTGTTGCGGCGGTTGCGCGAAAAGACCGATTTCCCGGTGATTTTCCTCACCTCCAAGGATGATGAGCTGGATGAGGCGCTGGGCCTCGCGCTCGGTGCCGATGATTATATCGCCAAGCCCTTTTCCCAACGCCTGCTGATCGCCCGTATCCGCGCAATCCTGCGGCGCTTGCAGCCGCGCGACCAGATGGGGACGAGCACAACCCCATCCGAGCCGGAGCCTGAACCAATGGTGCGCGGCAAGCTGGAAATGGACCCCGGTCGCCACAAGGTGCGCTGGAATGGGGAGCCGGTGACGCTGACCGTGACCGAGTTCCTGATTTTAGAGGCGCTGGCGATGCGCCCCGGCTTCGTCAAATCGCGCGACCAGTTGCTCGACATCGCCTATCAGGACGATGTCTATGTCGATGATCGCACGATCGATAGCCATATCAAGCGCTTGCGTCGCAAGTTCAGACAGGTCGATCCGCAGTTCGACGCAATCGAGACGCTCTATGGCGTCGGCTATCGTTTTGACGAGGAATGACCGAAGATAGATCTTTTCGCCTGCGCTGGTCGGGCCGCTGGTCACTGACGACCCGTATCCTCGTCGTCAACATCCTCGCGCTTGCGTTTCTGGCGGGCAGCTTCGCCTATCTCGACAGTTATCGCACCCGCCTGATCGAGGCACGGACTGAACGCACCGCGCGGGAGGTCAGCCTGATGGCTGCCGCTATCGCTGCTGCGCCTGCGGAAAGACGACCTGAGTTGGTCCAGAGCTTTGGTGCGCAATATCTTCGCCGCATCCGCCTCTATGATGGCGATACGCTTATCCTCGACAGTTTTAAGCTTGGTCCGCCCAGCTACACCCTGCGCAACCCTTCACAAGAAGCCTGGCAACGCAAGGCCGCTCGCTTTCTCGACCGGAGCTTTGACCGCATCGTCGGCGGCACGCGCTATCCGGTGTTCAGCGAACCATTGACAGATATCGCCGCCGCATGGCCGGAAATTACCGCCGCGCGTCAGGCGGGCCAAACCGAGGTATTTGTCCATTACGCCCCGGATCGCACGCCGATGCTGGTGTCCGCGACCAATTTGCACACGGACATCACGCCGGACAATCCCGCGATCTCCATGCTCGTCACTGAAAATGCCCGCGACATCACCCGGACTACCCGTTCGGAACGCTGGCGGCTGGCCTTGGTGCTGGCCGGGGTGACGATTTCGTCGGTATTATTGTCCTTGTTCCTCGCGCGCACCATCGTCCAGCCATTGCGGATATTGTCGCAAGCTGCCGAGCGGGTCAAATCGGGCCGCGCCCGCGATGTGATCGTCCCCCGCCTGCCCGCGCGCCGCGATGAAATCGGCCATTTGGCGCGTGCCGTGGCCGATATGACGAGCACGTTACGCACCCGGATCGATGCGTCCGAAACCTTTGCCGCCGATCTCACCCATGAATTGAAGAACCCGCTCGCGTCATTGCGATCTGCGGTCGAAACCCTTGGCAAGATCGACAATCCCGTGTTCCGCGATCAATTGCTCGACATTATCCGTCAGGATGCGGAACGGCTGGATCGGCTCATCACCGATATTGCGGAAATTTCGCGGCTGGATGCGGAACTGACCCGCACACGCTTTGAGCTGTTCGATCTGGGCAAGCTGCTTGACGACATGATCCGCGCATGGTCGGCACGGCAAGATATTCGCGGTGTCCGCTTCGCTTATGCCCGTCAGCAGCAAGGCACGGCGATGGTGATGGGCGACAAGGACCGGCTGGCCCGGATGTTTCACAATTTGATCGACAATGCCCAATCATTTTCGCCACCCAATGGCCTTGTCACCATCGCGCTCGCGTCGGACGATCAACTTGCCACCGTGCGGATCACCGATGAAGGCCCCGGCATTCCCCGCGAAAGTCGCGAGGCGATCTTCCGCCGCTTTCACAGCGACCGCCCGGATTCGTCGTTTGGCCGTCATAGCGGCTTAGGCCTAGCCATCGCCCGGACCATCATCGAAGGTCATGGCGGGCATATCATCGTCGATGATCGCGAGGATGAACAAAGCGGCGCAAGCTTTCGGGTCGAATTGCCACAGGTGACGCAGGAATAACGCTTGCAAAACAAACCTGTCGAGACGAACCTGCCAAAATGACATTGCCAACGCTCCACGCAAGCTGTGTCGCCATCAACGGCAGGGCTGTGCTGATTACCGGGCCATCCGGCGCGGGCAAATCCGACCTTGCCTTGCGCCTGATCGATAGAGGCGCGGTGCTGGTCGCCGATGATTATTGCGACCTTGTCGTCAAAGATGGCCGACTTTTCGCCCAACCCCCGGCACGAATCGCAGGGATGATCGAAGTGCGCGGCATCGGCATTTGCGCCACGCCCTTTATGACGGGGTGCGACGTGGCAATGGTTGTCCGACTTGTGCCCGAACCGGCACGAATGCCTGCCGAAGATGCGACGATCTGTATTGCGGGCAAGCAATTGCCGGTGATAGAAGTAAATGCATATACTGCCTCAGCACCGATATTGGTTGAATGGGGGCTGGATCGCATCGAAGACAGGAACCCTTGCGCGTGACGGGAACAGACACAAGACCCCGCCGCATCTTGCTGGTTACCGGCATGTCCGGCGCTGGACGATCCACGGCATTGCGCGCCTTTGCCGATATGGGCTGGGAAACGGTCGATCACCTCCCGCTGCCGTTGCTCAATCAATTGCTCGAAACGCCGCTGCCCGGTTCCGCCAATGACAGCCGCCCGCTTGCATTGGGTTTTGACAGCCAGACCCGCGGCTTTGATGCCGAGGATGTCGTCAATCGTCTGAAGCGCAGCTCACAGGCGGGCGAACAGGCCATTTCCATGTTGTTCCTCGATTGTGCGGGGGCGGAATTGGAACGCCGCTATGCGGAAACCCGTCGCCGCCATCCGCTCTCGCTCGACCGACCGGCAGCAGATGGCATCGCCCGCGAACGCGAATTGATGCTGCCGGTGCGGCGTTGGGCGCAATTTCTGATCGACACCACCGATTGCACGACCAATGCGCTGCAAGAGGAATTGCGCCGCCTGTTCGCCGATGAGGGGCAAACTCGGCTTGCGATCACCATCATGTCGTTCGGCTATGCGCGCGGCATCCCGCGAAATGCGGATCTGGTGTTCGACATGCGCTTTTTACGCAACCCTTATTGGGACACCGAACTGCGCGAGCGCACGGGCCAAGATGCGGCAGTGGCCGCCTATGTCCGGTTGGATGCGGGCTATGGACCGATCACGGGGCAGCTTGGCGCATTGCTTGAGGACATGCTGCCGCGTTACGCTGCACAGGGAAAATATCAGGTTACCCTCGCCTTTGGCTGCACCGGCGGTCGTCATCGGTCGGTTTGTGTGGCGGAGGAAATGGCCAGACGCTTGCGTGACGCGGGTTTTTCGCTCACGGTAATTCACCGCGATATGTCATCTGGGACACATGGCTCCGCCGACTCATGGGAACAGCTGCCAGAGACAGTATCGGGGTCAGAAGCAGGGGATTTAAATGATGCAAACAGACCGCTGTAAATTGCATCGACACAAGGGGGCAGGCCTGGTCAGCAGGCAGTGTGAGAACATGATGGAAGCAGGCGAATGATCGGATTAGTTCTCGTAACCCATGGCCAATTGGCCAGTGAATTTGTGCGTGCGATGGAATATGTGGTCGGCCCGCAGCCGAGCGTCGTTCCCATCTGCATCGGGCCGGAAGATGATATGGAGCAGCGCAGGGCGGAAATTCTGGCCGCCGTGCAGCAGGTTGATGAAGGGCAAGGCACGATCGTGCTGACCGACTTGTTTGGCGGCACCCCGTCGAATCTGGCCATTTCCCTAATGAAGACCGACCCGATTGAGGTCATCGCCGGGGTCAATTTGCCGATGCTGATCCGCCTCGCCTCGGCGCGACGCACGATGGACATCCGCGCCGCCGTCGCCGCTGCCCGCGATGCCGGACGCAAATATATCAGCGTCGCTTCCGAAGTCCTTGGCGAGGCCGCAGCATGAGCGCGCGTTGCCAATCGGTCGAAATCCGCAACAAGCGCGGACTGCACGCGCGCGCCAGCGCCCGTTTCGTGACGCTCGCCTCCAGCCATCCCGCCTTGATCGAAGTCGAAAAAGACGGTTCCCGCGTCGTCGGCACGTCGATCATGGGTCTGATGATGCTGGGCGCGGCTATCGGCGACACCATCACCATTTCTGCATCGGGCGATGGTGCAGATGCCGCATTGGCCGCATTGGTCGCGCTGGTCGATGACAAGTTCGGCGAGGAATAGAGACAGGTTTTGGCCCGCGAAATCACGGCATTTTCCAACCCGCTGATCAAGCGGGTGCGCTCGTTGCGCGAAAAGCGTCACCGGCGCGAAGAAGGTATGTTCCTTGCCGAAGGGCTGCGCATCCTGACCGAGGCCGATGAGGCCGGTCATCTGCCGCGCTATCTGTTTCACAGCAAGGACAGCGCCGATCATCCACTGGTCCAGCGCCTGTCCGCGCGGATCGAGGCCGCCAATGATGGCAGCGAGGTGATCCTCACCAGCCGGGATATTCTGCAAAAACTCTCGGGCAAGGACAATGCCCAGACCGTGATCGGGGTCTATCCCGATCTCGCCTGTTCACTCGACAGCATCGACCGGACATCGGCCCCGCTCTGGATGGTCGCCCAGTCAATGCGCGATCCCGGCAATTTGGGCACGATCCTGCGGACCGGCGATGCGACCGGTGCCGGCGGCCTGATCCTGATCGACGATTGCGTCGACCCGTTTTCGGTTGAGGCCGTGCGCGCGAGCATGGGGGCTTTGTTCACCCAGAAAATCGTGCAGACGCGCTGGGAAGATTTCATCCACTGGCTGCGCCAAGGGCCGGGCATGTTGATCGGCACCAGCCTCAACACCGATTTCGACTATCAACAACCGCATTATACCGCACCGAGCTTCCTGCTCGTCGGCAATGAATCGCGCGGCCTACCCGCCGAATATGAGCAGCAATGCGATGTGCTGGTCAAAATCCCGATGATGGGCAAGGCCGACAGCCTCAACGCCGCCGTGGCGACCGCCGTCATGGCCTATGAAATCATCAATCAATGGCGGCGCAAATAAGCGAAGCGCAGCCGTTCAGTTGAATATCTACGGCAAAGCCTGTGATGCACTACCGCACCGCCTTCCAGCTTCAATTGCCAATCTCAGCCTTGCGCCTTGTTCTTCACGGGATGCTGAAACAAGTTCAGCATGACGAAAAGTCTGCTCGGCACACAGAAATTATTCGGCACGTAGCCGCCGTTCAGTCCACCGCATCCTCGGCATCGATCCGGCCATCTTCCGTCGACAGGATCGGCAAGGCTGCCGCTTCACCATCTGTAGTCTGGCCATAACGCGGTAGCGTATCGACCGTCACCAATTCCTCGATTTCCTTGGCCCCGACATCGACATTTAGTTCGCGAAAACGGCGACCCGTGGACAGGACCCGGCTTTCAAAGCTGCTGACGAAGTCATTATATTTGCCGACCGCCATATTCAGGCCCCGGCCCATGCCCTTCAGATGCTCGGACGCCTTGGCCAACCGGTCATATAATTCCTTGCCCAACAGGCCGATCTGCTGGGCATCGCGGGCTAATTTCTCCTGCCGCCACACGGCGGCGACTGTCCGGGCGATGGCGATAAGATTCGTTGGCGTAGCCAGCAATACCCGCTTCTCAAACGCGAAATCCCAGAGATTCGGGTCGTTTTCGAGCGCGGCGGAGAGGAAATGCTCCCCCGGCACGAACATGATCACATAATCCGGTGCATCCGGAAATTGCGACCAATAGGCCTTGTTGCCAAGGCTGTTGATATGCGCCTTCATCGCGGCGGCATGGGCGGCAAGGAAAAGGGCGCGTTGCTGCTCATCTTCAGCGCCATAGGCATCCTGATAGGCATTGAGCGACACCTTGGCATCAATCACCAGAGACTTTCCACCCGGCACATTGACGATCACATCCGGGCGCAGACGCCCATCCTCGGCCTCGACGCTCACCTCGGCCCGGAAATCGCTATGTTCGGCAAGGCCACAGCTTTCCAGCACATTGCGCAATTGCTGTTCGCCCCATCGCCCCCGCGCCTTGGGTGCTGCCCGCAGGGAGTTCACCAATTTCGCCGCCTCAGCCCGCACCGCCTCTTGGCCCGTGCGCATCGAATCGATTAGCCCGGTCAGATTACCATAGGCTTCGCGCCGTTCGGCCTCGACCTTGCCGACGCCCTCTTCATAACGCTGCAACCGGTCCGACACCGGCTGCAACAATGATTCGAGCTTCTTGCCGGACATTTCCTCGGATTGGCGGAAGCGTTCATCCGCGCGTTCGAGGAATTGGGTCTGCGCCTGTTGCAACAACCGGTTGCCAATCTCGCCAAATTGCTGGGATAATTGTTCCCGCGCTTGTTGCAATTCAACCAATCGTTCCTGAAACGCCTCGTCCCGCGCCGCCTGATCCGCGCGCAAACCGGCCAGATCGCGGATCAACGTCTCGCGCTCTTGTCGTTCGGCATTGAGCGCCTCGGCAAGGCTATCTGCCTGCTTGGCGCGTTCCGAAGCGGAGGCCAGATCAACAATCGCCTTGCGAAACCGCTCTTCCGCCGCAGCGGCCTGTTGCTGCGCTGCCGCCGCCGGGCGCGTGCCGATAAACCAGCCGATAGCCGCGCCAGCAATCAGTGCGAGAATGACAAATAACAGGATTTCCACGCCGCTGGCCCACCTTCGCAATATCGGAACGAATGCGGAACATAGGCGAAGGCGTTCGGCAGCACAACCTAGATTTTAAAAAGGCGAAGCCACAAGCAGCCGGCTTACATCCGGCGTAATTTGCTCAACCGCTTCAACAGCATGTCGCGCTTCAACTTCGACAGACGGTCGACGAACAACACGCCTTCCAGATGGTCCATCTCATGTTGCAGACAGGTCGACATCAGATCATCGAGATCTTCTTCATGCTGCACGCCCTGCTCATCCAGCCACCGCGCCCGCACATTCGCCGGACGCGTCACATCGGCATATTGGTCGGGCACCGAAAGGCAGCCCTCTTTATAGACCGACAATTCCTCGGATTCGCTGATGATTTCGGGGTTGATGAACACGCGCGGGCATTTCACCGGCTCGCCATCTTCTTCCTCAGGCTCTTGCAGATCGATGACCAGCACGCGCTTGTCCACGCCGACCTGAATGGCAGCGAGGCCGATGCCCGGCGCGTCATACATGGTTTCGAACATATCGGCGATAAACGCGCGCAGTTCGTCATCGACCGTGTCGACGGGCTTGGAAATTTTGCGGAGCCGAGGGTCCGGCATCTCGATAATCGGAAGAATGGCCATGGGGTGTCACCTAGGGATAGAGGCCCTGAAAATCAAGATGCCCCCATGCCTCAAACCATATCACGCCATCGGACGGCGCGCACGCAAAGCCTGTGCCAATGTCCCCTCATCGAGATAGTCCAATTCGCCCCCCACCGGCAGGCCATGGGCAAGCTGGCTCAACCGCACTGGAAAGCGTTCGAGCCGTTCCGCCAGATAATGGGCAGTCGTCTGCCCCTCCAGCGTCGCATTCATCGCCAGCACGACCTCATCAATCCCGCCATTGGCAACCCGCGCGACCAGCGCATCAATCGTCAGATCCTCGGGCCGCACCCCTTCCAGCGCCGACAATCGCCCGCCCAGCACATGGAATCGCCCCGGAAACAGTCGCGAGCGTTCGAGCGCCCACAGGTCCGGCACATCTTCGACCACGCATAATTGGCGGCTATCGCGGCGCGGATCGTTGCAGATGCCGCACGGGTTGCGCGTATCGACATTGCCGCAGGTCTGGCAGGTGGAGAGATTGTCCGCCACCCCTTCCAATGCCCGCAACAATGGCAGCAGCCCGGTTTCCCGCCGCTTGATCAAATGCAGCACCGCGCGGCGCGCAGAGCGCGGCCCCAATCCGGGGAGGCGAGCCAGCGCTTGGGTCAGCGCATCGATTTCAGGTGAACTCATAAGATCATGCAATAAAGGCTTGCACTTCCGCTTGCCAAGCGTTTCAGGAGAAACATGCGGATCATTTTTATGGGCACTCCCGATTTTGCGGTTCCAACCCTTGTAGCACTGGTGAATGCCGGGCACGAGATTGCCGCCGTATATTGCCAGCCGCCGCGCCGTGCGGGCCGTGGCAAGCAGCTTTCCCCCACCCCGGTGCATCTGAAGGCGGAAAGCCTTGGGATCGAGGTGCGCCACCCCGTCAGCCTGCGCGATGAGGATATTCAGCGGGAATTTGCCGCGCTCAATGCCGATGTCGCGATTGTCGCCGCCTATGGCCTGATCCTGCCGCCTGCCATTCTGGCCGCCCCGCGTCTGGGTTGTCTCAATGTTCATGGCTCGCTCCTGCCCCGCTGGCGGGGCGCTGCGCCGGTGCAACGCGCGATCCTCACCAATGATGCGGAAACGGGCGTCACGATCATGCAGATGGAAAAGGGCCTGGACACCGGGCCGATGCTGCTGAAACGCGCGACCCCGGTCGATGGGAAGACCGCCGGACAATTAACCGATGAACTGGCCGCGCTGGGCGCACAGATGATGGTCGAGGTGCTGGCCGATATTGCCCAGTTCCCGGCGCAGGTGCAGCCCGAAGAAGGCGTCACCTATGCCGCCAAGATCGACAAGCTTGAGGCCCGCATCGACTGGACCCGTCCCGCCGCCGAAATCGACCGCCAGATCCGTGGCCTGTCGCCGTTTCCGGGCGCGTGGTNNCCAAGATCGACAAGGCGGAAAGCCGGATCATCTGGGATCAGCCCGCCCCACAGGTTGAACGCCAGATTCGCGCGTTCAATCCCCTGCCCGGCGCTTGGTTCGAATATGAGGGTGAGCGTTTTCGCGTGCATGCGGCAGAGATCGTAATGGGCGGCGATGCAGCCCCCGGCACATTGCTCGACGATGCGCTGACCATCGCCTGCGCCGATGCGACCGCCATTCGCCCGACCTCGATCCAACGGGCCGGGCGCGGCGTGATGACGGCGCAGGAATTGCTGCGCGGCTGCGCGATCCCGGTGGGAGTAGTGTTGGCATGACCCGTTTTCGCCTGACCATCGAATTCAACGGCCAACCCTTCATGGGCTGGCAGCGCCAGAACCATGGGCCAAGCGTCCAACAGGTGATCGAGGATGCGGCCAAGGAAATTACCGGCGAAGATGTATTGGTCTATGCCGCCGGGCGCACCGATGCGGG
>DITW01000028.1:12897-16272 GCA_002422945.1 Sphingomonadales bacterium UBA6174
TGATTGGCATGCGCGCTTTTCCTGCCTTGGGCGGCGCTATATCTATCGCATCGTCAATCGTCGCGCCCCGCTCGCGCTTGATCAGGGACGGGCATGGCGCGTGCCGAACCCCTTGGATGCCGATCTGATGCATGAGGCCGCGCACTTATTGGTCGGCACGCATGATTTTACCACTTTCCGTTCGGTCCATTGCCAAGCGGAAAGCGCGATCAAATCCATCGACCGCTTCACCGTCACCCGCATCGGCGAGGAAATCGAGTTGGATGTCGAGGCCCGGAGCTTCCTCCATCATCAGGTGCGATCGATGACCGGCTGTTTGATGCTGGTCGGCAAGGGGCAATGGTCGATCGACGATTTACGCGCCGCCCGTGATGCCAAGGACCGCGCGGCTTTGGGCTTCAATGCCCCGCCCGACGGCCTGTATTTTATCGCGGCGCGTTACTGAACCAGTGCGTCAATCGCCTTGGCCAGCGTTACATCGCGTAAAGTCAGCCCGCCCGCATCATGGGTCGTCAGTAAAATATCAACGCGGTTATAGACATTGCGCCAATCGGGGTGATGATGCTGCGCCTCGGCTTTCGCCGCCACCTCGGTCATGAACGCGAAGGCTGCGGCAAAGTCCGGAAATTTGAAGCTCCGCACCAGCGCCTTTTCATCCGCCGTCAGTTCCCAATTCGGCAGATCACGCCCCAGCCCTACCCGCTCTTCATCTGTCAGCAATCGCATCACCGCCGCTCCCTTGCTTGGCCTTGCAGCGCTATCGCACTGGCAAAGCCGCCACATTTTGCCTATGCCCTGCATCATGACATCACCAACCGCCCTGACAAGACCCCAAGCCGCCCTTCGGCTGGAGGATGTGGCCTGTCGTCGCGGTGGACGCTTATTGTTTACGGGCCTGTCGCTCTCATTGTTACCCGGCGATGCAGCGCAGATTTCCGGCCCGAACGGCATTGGCAAATCGAGCCTGTTGCGCCTGATCGCGGGGCTGGTGCCGCGTTTTCATGGCGTGATCGAGATAGCGGGCGAGATGGCCTTGGCCGATGAAAGCCTTGCGCTTGATCCGCTTGATCCGCTGGAGGTTGCGCTCGATTATTGGGCGGCGCTGGATGACGGGCGGCATCGGCTGGCGGCGGCAATGGAGATGATGGGTTTGAGCCACCTCGCCCCGGTGCCGGTGCGGATGCTGTCGACCGGCCAGCGCAAACGCGCGGTGCTGGCGCGGACCATCGCCTCGGGCGCGGGGCTGTGGTTGCTGGATGAACCGGGCAACGGGCTGGATCGCGATGGGCTGGAACGGCTTGAGCATGCCATCGCCGTGCATCGCGCTTCGGGCGGAATCGTGCTGATCGCGAGCCATTTCCCGATTGCCCTGCCGGATGCCAAGCCGGTGGTGTTGAGTTGTGGGACATTGGCCGCATGAGCAACATCTGGTGGGCCATCGTCAAACGCGACCTCCGGCTCGGGTGGCAGCAGGGGACTGCAGTCATCCCGATTGCCTTTGTCTTACTGGTCGCGACCTTATTCGCCTTTGCCATCGGCCCAGACCGGCTCGTGCTGTATCGGGTGGCGCAGGGTGCGATCTGGACCGCGACATTATTGGCGGCCCTGCTCCCCATCGACAGGTTGATCCGGCCCGATCATGAGGCCGGATTTCTCGCTCAATATGCGGTGCGTGGCCTTGCGAGCGAACAGGTGGCGCTTGCCAAATGGTTGGCGCATTGGCTTGGCTTTGGTCCGGCGATGATGGTCGCCGCCCTGCCCGCGCTTGCATTGATGAGCGGACGGACCGACCACATTTTGTCGCTCACGCTCGCATTATTGCTCGCGACCGCAGGGCTTGCCGCCTTGTCGTTGATGGTGGCGAGCCTGACCGCCGGTTTTCGCGCCAGCGCGGCATTGAGCGGGATGCTGCTCCTCCCGCTTTCCATTCCGTTGCTGATTTTCGGCGTGGGCAGCACCCATCCGATTGATGGTATGGCAGCGATGAAATTACTGGCGGCGGCCTCGCTTTTCCTTACCGCCATCGCACCCTTTGCCGCTGGTGCAGCCTTGCGGGGCTTGCACCGATAAGGTGGATTGACCATCATCCGATTTGAGACGTTTTTTAGAGGAAGACCATCATGGCCAGTATTTGGGATCGGCGTATCATATCCCGGTTGATCTTCATCGCATCGGCGCTGACGCCGATGGGCGCAGCGACAGCCGCGGAGCGTAACATGGGGATCACGAGCTTTGATTCGATCCGGCTAGAAGGTCCGTTCCGGGTCGAGATCAGCACCAACAAAGCACCTTCTGCCCACATTTCGGGGGATATGCGCGCCGTCGATGCCGTCAGCTTCAGCGCCAATGGCACGGCCCTGACGATCCGCCAGAGCAACGCCAATTGGGGCGGGATGGACGATGCGCCTATGGGGCAAGCGGTTATCCATCTGACCACACCCGCGCTGCGTCGGGTGGTGGTGTTGGGGTCTGGCGATTTGCATATTGATCGGGTGAAGGCGCAGGCGCTCAATCTCGTTCTCGCCGGCAGCGGCAGCCTCGCCATTGATCGGATCGAGGCTGTCAGCCTTGATGGTCAGGTCAATGGATCGGGCAATATGCAGCTCGGTGGCCATGCGGAAACCGCTTATTTGATCATGGAGGGTGCTGGCGCGATCAATGGCAAGACATTGAAGACAGAGCATCTCAAACTGCGGATCGATGGCAATGGCCGCGCGGATGTGCGGGCAACAACCACAGCCAAGGTCAATATGATCGGTAATGGCAAGGTGGAGGTCGCTGGTGCCGCCGCTTGCACTGTCGAGAATAAAGGGTCCGGCACGATTGTCTGCGGCATGGATGCGCCGGATGAGGAGAAGGATAAGGAGCAGGCCGGCACAATTCCCCCCGCTATAGCCCCCGCAAAAGCGGCAAAGCCTGAACCGGCCAAACCCGTGATCCGCAATGCCCCCGACGTCCATATCCATCACGGCCAGACCCCGAATTAAGGTTTTTTATCCCCGCCAACCCCATAATGGCCACATCGAAGACATTCTTTGCTTGCGAATCCCCCGGCAAAACCGCCACTAAGGGATGTGCTGAGACAATATGAACTGGTTGAGCGGGTCAAAACCTATGACCCGGACGCGGATGAGGCCCTGCTCAACCGCGCTTATGTTTTCACGATGCAAGCGCATGGCACGCAAAAACGCGCCAGCGGCGACCCCTATTTCAGTCATCCGATTGAGGTGGCAGGGATTTTGACCGAATTGCGGATGGATGATGAAACCATCTGCACCGCGCTATTGCATGATACGATTGAAGATACTGTTGCCACAGTCGAGGAAATCGAACGCCGGTTCGGGCCGAATGTCGCCCGGCTGGTCGATGGCGTCA
>DITW01000028.1:16339-16597 GCA_002422945.1 Sphingomonadales bacterium UBA6174
CGATGGAAATCTATGCGCCGCTCGCAGAACGCATCGGCATGTATGAATTCATGCGCGAGATGCAGAGCCTCTCGTTTCGCGAACTGGAGCCGGAGGCGTATGAATCGATCACCCGACGGCTGGAACAGCTCCATGCCGAAGGCGGCGATCTCGTCGCCAAGATCGGCTCGGGGATCATGCTGCAACTGAGCCGCGCAGGCATCAAGGTCGAGGTCTCGGGGCGTGAGAAACACCCCTATTCCATCTGGAAAAAGATGG
>DITW01000032.1:0-35966 GCA_002422945.1 Sphingomonadales bacterium UBA6174
ACCACTCAGAAGGGGGCAGATCAGAGGCATATGCAATTCATCAACGCGCAGCCCTGTTCATGCCGGTCAGGGCTTTGATGGGTGGCCGAGGGCTATTGAATTTATAAACTAATGATGTGCGTGATCGGGATTATTTGCGGCAATACTGCCGATCAACATACATCCGGCGGTCGTCTTTGACGTAAAAACAGTCGCCGCGATCATCCCAATAGTAACGGCGTCCATCTGAGGACACGGCCCCGATCACAGCCCCGGCCAACGCCCCAATGGCCGCACCTTCAACGGTGCTCACGCCCGGGACGACAGCGCCAACCACTGCGCCGCCCGCAGCGCCAACACCCGCGCCGATGGCTGTATTTCGCAACGTACGGTCATTGGTCGCGCATCCGCTGAGAGCAATGCTCATCACCACTGCCACTTCGACGATTTTAAAGTTTTGCATGACGTCTCTCCTTTTTCAGGCTTGACATGCGCGTGTTGAAATCGACCGGTAATGATGCTCGAATTGTAACAGGGATGCATGCAAGGAACGTTAAGCTGAATATAATAGCTTAAAACATGAAATATTACAAACTTAATCCACGTTGTAATCATTTAGACATCATATTGATTAAGAGGGTTTTCACTGAAGAGAGATGCAATTTTCATTGTTTTGGTTGTCGAATGAAGCCCGCACTACTTCAGATGATTTGTGCGTTGCGGGTCCAGAAATCTGCACCCGCAACGCTTAAGTCCTGACCCTAGGGGGGTATCATTCTTCCCCTTTTCGCATCTTGAATGTTTAGCGGCAGTTTCGCTTTCTGGCGACTTCGCGACCGAGCAATGCGCCTGCGCCTGCGCCGATCACGGTGCCGACGGCGCGGTCGCCATGGGTGTCGATCGATCGGCCTACCAGCGCGCCCGCGACGCCGCCGACGACGAGGCCGACGGTGCCGTCACTCCGGCGACAATGCAGGCGACCGTCCTTGCCGCGCCATTCGCGCGCGTGATGCTGCTGCCCGGCAAAGGCTGGGGTTAATGGTGCGGCGAATGGGGTGACGGCAACGGCGATTGCGGAGGCCGTCAGGAGGAATGTGCGCATTTGGTGTTCCTTGTCGATGATGAATGCGCTGTCCGCAGCAACGGCCACGGACAGCGGTGTAATGTTGATAATGGTCGGTTTAGTTCAGGCCGCTGATCCGCACTTTGCGGACTTCTCCATAACGCACCGAGCAGCGGAACTGGCCGTAATCGGCATAATCATGGCGGCCATAACGGTCGTAATTGTCATAACGGCCATAGCGTCCGTCATAATTGTCGCGGTCATAACGGCGCTCGCGATCATCTGTTCGCACGTCGCCACGTATTTCATATCCGCCTCGGGTGCGGGTTACCCGCGTGATGCGCGTCACATCCGGCCTGTCGCCATAACGTGATGCGCGGCTTTCCACGACGTCGACGCATTGTTCGATCGCGCGTCGCGCCCCGCCATAGCGACGCCATTCATCGCCATAGCCGCGACCATCACCATAGCCGCGACCATCGCGATAATCGCGGTCGCGCGCATTGCTCGACAGGATCGCGGCAAGGCCGCCGATCACGATTGCGCCTGCGATGACGGCGCCGGCATCGATGCGGTCATCGTCGCGATGCCATTCTCCGCGGTCCCGATATTGTTCCCGCTGTTGCATCTGTGCCTGTGCCGGCATGGATGTCGCGAGCATGGTCGTGACAAGCAACGCGCCCATCGCCGCTTTTGCCATCATTGGAATATTATAAGCCATGACGGTAATCCTCATCTTTCTGGCGGGTCTCAATGGAGAGACCCTATGAAGTGAACATTACGCGGCCGACAATGTTCCAAGCCTGAACCTGTTTGTAAGCCCATGTTCATCTGGGATGGCTCGACTGGACGAACTATCTCGGACAAGATGTGGATCGACAATATCATAGGGGGCAACGCGATGTCGCAGCGGGATCATTGGGGCGAGGTCTATGAAACGAAATCGCCCGATGCGGTGAGTTGGTATCAGCCCACGCCCATACCCAGCCTGCAAGCGCTTGATCGCCTGCATATTGCGCCGACAGCATCCGTGATCGATGTCGGCGGGGGCGCGTCCCATCTGGTCGATCATCTGTTGGCGCGCGGGTTTTCGGATATCACGGTGCTCGATATTGCCGCGCCCGCATTGGAGATCGCCAAGGCGCGATTGGGGGAGGCCGCTGCGCAAGTGCATTGGGTCGTGGCGGATATGACCCAATGGGTGCCGGGACGCAGCTTTGATGTCTGGCACGATCGCGCGGTGTTTCATTTCCTGACCGAAGAAGGGCAACGCGCGGCCTATCGCAAGGCCTTGGAACAGGCATTGGCCCCGGCAGGCGTTGCCATCTTTGCGACCTTTGCGCTGGATGGGCCGGAGAAGTGCAGCGGCCTCGCGGTGCGGCGTTATGATGCGGTGGGCTTGGCCAAGGCGCTGGGATCTGCATTCGCCTTGGTCGCGGACTGGCGCGAGGTGCATGTGACGCCCGGGGGTGGGCATCAGGCTTTTACATGGGGCGTGTTTAAAAGGGTGTGAAAGGCTGCAATCGATAAAAAGGGGGCCGCAACCGCAGTTGCAGCCCCCGATTTTGCGTGGCGGATGATCAGAACTTGATCGATGCCTCGACGCCATACATGCGCGGCAGGCCGGGTAGGGTGGCGTTGATTGCGAACACCGCCCCCAATGGGAAGCCACCGGTTTCATATTTTTCCTTGGTCAGGTTCTTCACAAAACCCGCCACCGAAATCCCGGTGTCGCTGATGTTGTTCAGCTCCAGACGGGCATCAATGAGCTTATAGCTCTTGATGGTCGTGCCGGGCAGGATGGTGTCCTGCGCGTTGGAATAATAGAATTTTGACTGGGTATAAATGTCGCCGCGCAGTGCGAACTCGCCGACGCCCGGCATTTCATGGGTGGCGCGGAAGAAGCCTGATGCAGTCCATTTCGGGGCATCGCCATAAGGACCGAAATGCACCGTAGTGTTGCCCACGGTCGCCTCTGGCGTGCCGGTGTAACGGGCGTTGGTGTAGGATACCATCCCGCCCAATTGGAACCATTTGGCCGGGCGGATTGAGCCATCGAATTCGACGCCGGTGACGCGGGCCTTAGGCACATTGCCCGAGACAGCCGCCACGCCGAGATAGATGGCGCGGATGACCTTTTTGATGTGCTGATCATAGACCGCCACGTTGAAATTGGCAGTCATATCGCCAAGGAAACCGTTGAACTTGGTCCCGACTTCGAAGTCATAAGTGGTTTCCGGTTCGAAGCTGTTGGCGGTGAACTGGCCACCGGCAAGGGCATTGGCGGCGGTGCCGTTAAAGCCACCGGTGCGCCATGAACCGCGCTGCGAGACATAGACCATCAACGCATCGCTGATCTTGTAATCCGCCGACAGGGTCCAGCTTGGCTTGTTCGCCTTCAATTTGGCGGATGCCGGGAAGCCCGGCAGGCCGAGGTTGAAATCGTCCTGCGACCCGTCATAGCCGCTGGTGCGACGCGTCGGGGTCAGCTTGGTCTGTTCCCAGGTCCAACGACCGCCGGCTGTGATGTTCAGTCGATCCGTCAGCGCATAAGACATCTGGGCATAGACGGCCTTGGACTTCGACTTGATGGTATATTCGCGCAGGAATGCGCCGACGCCGGTCGGTGCATAGCTGGGGCAAACGTCAGCGCCGCAGAACGCGTAATCCGGGGCGAAGGCCAGTTGCATCCGCTGATAATCTGAGCCGGAGAAATAATAGAGGCCCGCGATATAGTTCAGGCGATCATCCGCCAATTTGCCGGATACCTGCAATTCGTCGGAGAATTGCTTCTGGCGATAGCTATAGCCTTCGGCATCGGTGCCATGGTCGAAACCGATCAGCAACGGTTCAAACGGCGTGCCATCGACATCGGTGCGGTCGCGCGAGCTGGCCTTGTTATAGCCGACGACATTTTTGATCGTCATGCTGTCGGACGCTTCGAAGGTCGTAGTGTTGGTGGCAGTATACTGGTTCGCGCGGTGCGCACCGGTCTGGTTGTTGAAGATGTCGTAAAAGCCGTAGCCCTTTTGCGCTTCCATAAAGCTGGCGAGACCATTGAAGCCCAATTGGGTAAACCGTGCGCTATCCTTGAGAAGGGCGGAAATGCCATTCGGATAAAGGGTGTTCGACGGCAGGCCGAAGGACAAGGGCGTGCTGCCGTTCATCTGGCCCGTCACATAGGTATTCTGGGCTTTCAGGCCCGCGCTCACCCCACCGGTGTGGAGATATTGGAACATGGAATAGTTCTCAAGCCGGTCGGAGAGATGCAGCACGAGCGACGGACGTACGCTGAAGCTGTCGAGCGAGCCGTTCTTGGTCCCCAGCCACACATTGTGCTGATAGCCATCGCGCTTCACATATTGCGAGGCGACGCGGAATGCGCCGAGGTCGTTGAGCGGGATGTTGATCGCGCCTTCCAGTGAACGGGCGTCGTAATTGCCATAAGAGGCCTTGGCATAGCCGCCGAGTTCATCGGTCGGACGCTGGGTCTGGTACAGCACTGCGCCGCCTGTTGCATTGCGGCCAAACAAGGTGCCTTGCGGGCCTTTCAGGACCTGAATCGACTGAAGGTCGTAAAAGGACGAGGCGGCAACGCCCTGTGCGTTGAACTCGTTCACATAGGTGAGCACGGCGGGCGCGGCGAACGAAAAGGCGTCGAGCGACTGGCCGCGCAGTGAGAAGGCGAGCTGGTTCGACGAGTTCGTCTGGCGCACGGTCAGGCCGGGCGTGGCGGTTTGCAGGTCGGTTTCCGACAGGATGCGGCGTTCCTGCAAGGTGGTCGCGCTGATCGCGGTCACGGACACCGGGACGTCCGAGAGCTTTTCTTCGGTACGACGCGCGGTGACGACGATGTCATCGCGATTGGCGGTGTCGGATGCGCCCGCGCTGTCTTGTGCGAACGCAGCTGTTGCGGTGCAGGCAAGGATGAGGGTGAGCGCGGTTGCGCAACTATTGGTGAGATTTATTTTCATATATCCTCCTTGTTTAACAACATTCTACTTGTTTTTTGTTCTGTGCCGGGGTTGCAGTGCCGGTCTGTTGGCGCGGTTTTTCAAGCGCGCGTGCCACGCCACGCCAAGGTGCCGCCGTCGATGACATAGGCAGCGCCGGTGATGAACGATGAGTCCTCGGATGCGAGGAAGCAGGCGAGCTTGGCAATTTCTTCGGGTTCGCCGAGGCGCGGGATCAGGTGCGCGCCGGTCAGCACGCTCATGATCTGGTCCTTGTCTTCGGCGGCGGCGAAATATTTCTCCAGCATCGGCGTGCGAATGGCGCCGGGGCAATAGCAGTTGCAGCGGATGTTATATTTCGCGAGATCGACGGCGGCGGCCTTGGTCAGCATGTGGACGCCGCCCTTGGTCGCGCAATAGACGCCCGCCATCGGATAGGCGACGAACGAGCCGGTCGAGGCGACGTTGACGATGGCCGCACCCTTGGTCGAATTCTTCATGAACGGGACCGCGTGCTTGATCGTGAGCCAGACCGCGCGGAGGTTCACCTCATACACGATGTCCCAAATGTCTTCGTCCATTTCCTCGATCGAGGTTTTGTCGGTCAGATCGGTTTCATGCACCGCCGCATTATTATGCAGCACGTCGATGCAGCCATATGTGTCGCCAACCTGCTGCATCAGCGCCTTGATCGCGGCCGGGTTGCGCAGGTCGCAGGGAATGAAGCTGGCTTCATGACCCTCGGCAAGAATGGCGGCGACAGTGTCTTCGCCCGCGGCGGCATTGATGTCGGTGACGACCACCTTGCCGCCTTGCCGCGCCATTTCAATCGCGCTCGCGCGGCCCATGCCGCTGCCTGCGCCGGTAACAATGCAGACCTTGCCATCCAGACGGTTGCCCACAGATAGTCTCCCCTTGATGGGCGGCTGCGGGTTCTTTGGTCCCGCATGCTGCCGATAGTGCGGGGGTATCGGACCAACGCGTGCGATGCCCCCATATTGCGTGTCTTAGGCCGGCATTTTGATCTTGGGCGCGACGTCTTTCGCCAGACGCTGCAAGGATTCTGCCCAAGGTTTGGGATCGTCGATGCTGTCATGCTGGTTGACGGCGATCTGGCCCCAGCCGCCGGTCTGATCGGCGAGCTTTTCAAGCTTTTCCGTGACCGTTTCCGGCGAACCGCACAGCCAGACATGCTCAACGAGGAAATCTTCATTGATGTCGTCCGGCTGCAAATTCTTGCCGGAATCCGCGATGATGCCCTCGAACAGGCCGAACTTCTTGTAGATCGGCACGAGATATTCGCGCCATGTCCGGGCAAGCCCGCTCTTCAGCGCCAGACGCTTCGCCTCGGCATCGGTATCGGCGATGAACACGTCGCGGCAGATGCGGAAGCGGCTGCGATCCGCGACATAGCCTGCGCCAGTGGCGGCGGCAGCCCAAGTGTCCCAATGCGCCTTCATCTGTTCGACGCCACCGAAAAACGAGATCGGGCTGTAATTGCGCTCGCCCGCGAACTTCATCGAGGGTGAGTTCTTGGACAGGCCGGTGACAGCGATTTCCATTGCATCGCGGCCACCCCAAGGATTGTTGTTCGCGATTTCGACGTCATAGCCCGGCATATTATCCGGCCCCGGAAAACCGGCGCGGAAGGTTTCGCCCTTGTGCATGAACGGTTCGCGCTTCCACACGCGTTCCATCAGGTCGAGCGCCTCCAACTGGACCTTGCCCAACTCCATGATGCTATCATAGCCGTGCAAAATCGCATCGGTGTGGTGGCCGCCGGGGGCAACACCTAAGAAATAACGACCTTCCAAAATCTGACTGAGCCAGCCGATGCGGATCGCGAGGGTCGCGGGGTCGTGGAATGGCAGCAAATGCGCCATCGGAGCGAAGCGGATGGTCTTGGTTGACTGGGCAGCCGCCGCGATAATCACGTCTGGCGACGGGATATTTTCCCAGGCGAGCGTATAATGTTCGCCAATCATGAAATCGGCGAAACCGGCCTCATCCGCGATCCGCGCAATATCGACGGCCCAGTCGAACACCTGACGCGCTGTCCGGCTCGGCGGATTATACGGGGTCATGAAAATCCCACACTGCATTTCAGTCATTCCCTTCCATCATTCCATCTGGCCGACTTGTTCATCTGGCCAGATTCTTCATTCGCTTTGCGCAGGCGCGGCCGGGTCTCCCGCCACCAAGCACCCCGCGATGGATTGATTGATACGATCCATTCGGGAGCGCGATCCGCAGCGCCGATCCCAATTCGTTTCAACGTTTTCGTTGATAGATCAACAGTCGCGTTGATATTGAGTCAAAATCAGCATGTCAATCAGGTTTGGACAAAAATCCTGCTAGATGAAGCGTAATTTATAGTGTGTAAGTGAAGATATATTTTAAGACACCCGCTTAATTTGATTAAGCCAGGTGTTTTAAAATATATATGTAAATAAAATGATATGTATTGTTTTTATTATTACTAAAAAAGTTGTTTATTTATAATAAGAGTGTGGAGTTATATTTATAAAAAAATTGAGTAATAATAGCCTCATTTGAGTTGAGGGCGGCTGTGCAACGCCAACATGTCGCGACAATGCATGGTTTTATCTGCTGAGGGGTGGGTGGCAGACTCTGGGGGTGACAGATGCTGTCGCGCGTAAATATTGCGAACGATTCTCAAAAATAAATCTATTGCAACTCATTCTCATTAACGTTATGAGGGCCTCGAAAGGGGTTATCCATGACGAATCGTTTCTTGCTTTCATTGCTCTCTGCGGCGGCGCTGGCTGTGCCGGGCGCGGCTTTGGCGGATGAAAATCTGTTTGGTTACAATATGGGGGCGGAAACCTTGCCCAAGGGATCGGGCGAGATCTATGTCTTCAACACGCTTCGTTCCGATAAGGGCCAAGGCAAATATCGCGCGGTCGATACCGAGATCGAAGGCGAATATGGCGTGACGGATCGGATCACCCTGTCTGCCGCTGCCAGCTTCCTCACCATTGATAGCAATGGCCTGTTGATTGACGGCTATCTCCCAATGCCGATCGACAAGGGGCCGCGCTTTTCCGGGTTGGAGATGAAAGCCAAGTTCAATGTATTGAGCCCTGCGCTCGATGATTTCGGGCTGGCGATCATTACTTCGGCGGAGGTCAAGCGGCTTGACCCGCATAGCGGGCAGAAAAAGACCGAATATGAAGCCCGCGTCACGCTGGCGGGGCAGAAATATCTGATGCAGGGCCAGTTAGTCTGGGTCGGCAATCTAGGGCTGAAGGCGGGTCATGAAACGCGCAAGGCCATTGCTGATCTGCCGGAAGGTTTCGACTGGCCGACCGATCCGGAAATGGAAATCGAACTGAGCGCAGGCACAGGGCTGAGCTATCGTGTAGCGCCCAATTGGTTTGTTGGCGTGGAAACGCAATATGCGTCGGAATATGAAACCGAGGTTGGCCAAGAGCGTTGGTCATGGTTTGCAGGCCCTACCATTCATTATGGGGGCGAAAAATTCTGGGCGACCTTGACCTGGTTCCCACAGATCAAGGGTGGCGGGGAGACCTATTCCGGCCAGACTGGGCATTTGCATCTGGTTGAAAAGACGAAGAATGAATATCGCCTCAAAATTGGCATGAACTTTTAAGGGAGTGCGGCAATGGCCCAGATGAAATGGTCGCACGTGATCGCATTGCCGGTGCTTGCCACGGTATCTGCGCCAGTTTCGGCCACCGAATATCTCTCGGTGGCCGATGCCCAGCGGGTGCTGATCCCTCAGGCTCAGAATTTTATCCCGTTCGCGGTGACGCTCAGTCCGGCGCAACTGGCGCAAATCAAAAAGGCGTCGGGCGTGCCGCAGCATTCGGCGCAGCCGAAAATATGGCGGGCGATGAATGGCAAGGCGACGATCGGCTGGGTCATTGTCGATGAAGTGATCGGCAAGCATGAATTCATCACCTATGCCACTGCGATTTCACCTGATGGCCATGTGCTCGGTGTCGAAATCCTGAGCTATCGGGAATCCAAGGGCGGGCAGGTGCGCGATCCGAAATGGCGCAACATATTTCGGGGCAAGACAGTGCGGGATCAGTTCAAGCTCAACAAGGACATACCCAATATATCGGGAGCGACCTTGTCGTGCCGTAACATTACCGATGGCGTGAAGCGGTTGCTGGCCATTCATGCGCTGGCGCTTGGTCGGGAAGGCTGATTTGATTACCCGTTGCAGGCCGTTGCTGGGGACGTTTGTCGAGATCTCCGTCCCAGACGCGCATGCGGATGCGATTGATCCGGCGTTTGCAGCCATCGCGCATGTCCAGCAGTGCATGTCCTTTCATGCCCCGGATAGCGATCTTGGGCGTCTGCGCGATGCGCCTGTGGGCGTGCCGGTCGCGGTGGATCGGGATACCGTGGCGGTGTTGCGCGTGGCGCGGGCATTATATGATAGCAGCCATGGCCTGTTCGATGTCACCATTGGCCGTGAACTGGTGCGCGATGGGTTTTTGCCGCGCGTATCGGCCCTGCACCTGCGGCAATATACCGGTTGCGCTGCCGATATTGAGATCATCGACGACAATCATGTCTGCTGTCACCGCCCGATGCTGATCGATCTTGGCGGGATTGCCAAGGGTTATGCAGTGGACCGGGCGGTAGAGTTTCTTATCGCGCATCAGGTTGATGAAGGGCTGGTGAATGCGGGTGGCGATTTGCGGAGTTTCGGCGAACGGGTCTGGCCGATTGCCCTGCGCGATGCGGACGATGTGATCCGCTGGACGATCGATCTGCCGGCATGCGCCTTGGCCAGTTCCGCCAATCTCCATGATCGCCGCCGGTCGCGCGGGCGTATTCGCACAGCGCATATCGGCGATGGTCGCAAGGCAGTGGCTGCCGATCACCGTATCAGCGTGATCGCGGATCGTTGCATCATCGCGGATGCGATGACGAAAATCGCGATGGCGTCTCCTGCGCTGGCGGTGCCGATGTTCAATACTTATGGGGCGCATTTATTGTCCGATCCCAATGAAGGAATGATGTAACCGATGCCCCACCGCCGCACCGCCCGATTGGCCGCATGGCAGCTATGGCTGTTGACCCTGAGCGGTGGCGGTCTGTGGCTGAGCGGCAGCGCATGGCTGTTGCTGCATTATTACGGCCAAACCGAGGGCGAATTCGGACCGCAGATGAACCCGCTGGAGCCGGATATGTTGACGGTGCATGGGTTCATGCTGATCCCGGTCTTGCTGGGCATTGGGGGGATGTTCGTTGCGCATATCCCACATGGCTGGTCGCACCGGCATCAACGTATTGCGGGGGTCGTGCTCGGCGTGGTTTTGGCGGTGCTGATCGTGAGCGGGTATTTGCTCTATTATCTAGGGGATGAGGACTGGCGATCATGGGCCAGCCTTGGCCATTGGGGGCTGGGGCTTTTATTGCCGCTGGCGTTTGTCTGGCATTATATCAACGGCCAAAAGGCGCGGCGTCGTCCCACCCGCCGACCGCCAAACGGCCAATCGGGCCGTCAGGAGATCAGGGGGCAGGCGGGATAGGCGTTACAATTTATCGGGGCGCCCAGAATACTTCGGTGATGATCTTCTGGCCCTTGCCGATCATGCGTTCATAGATGCGGCCACGGCCATCCTTGGTAAAAGCGACGGCCTTGCCCCATTCGGCGGGCGAGTTGCCGGGATCGACATCCGCCGTGCCTTGGTCGTTTAAGGTCCGAATGCCGAAGTTGGTCGGCAGATGTTGCGGGCCGGTATCGATCACGGTGGCGGCCGCGGTGGTGCTGTTCACAAATTGCGAGGGTGTGCCGCAGGTCGTCGATGCGACATATATGCAATCGAGCAGCGCATAATCATTATTATTGGGCGCGATGTTCGCTTCCCCATAGGTCCCGCCGCCACCCGGTGCGTTGGTATAATCCATGCAGGTACCGAAATTTTTGTTGCTGAAATTGGTATCATCATGGCCAAGGCCGATGGTGTGGCCAATCTCCTGACAGGACACCAATTGCTTCCATGCAGGCGTATTATAGGTGGTCAGATTGAAATAGCTGTCGTTCAGCTTGACCGTGCCTTTGACGATATAGCTACCCGACGTCCAGATCTGGGCGATGCCGAGCCAGCCATTGCTACCATATTTCGCGTTGCAAACTTCGACCGCGTTATTTGGCCCTTTGCAGGTCGAGCGGTTGACGCTGCCCGTTTCGGTGATCGCATTTGTCTCCACATAAATGGATGCGTTCCATTGGCTTGATGCTGTGCGGACATAGTCAGCCCATGTGCCGCTTAAGCTCATGCGGATGGGGAGATTAATGGGGGCGCTCTGCCAACGATAGCTGCCCCATTGGGTCGCCGCCGATGCCGTGCCGGAGATAAGGGCCGCGAACGCCATGATGCATGCTGATACGGGTGGCTGGCGAAGATAGGAATGGGCTTTCATCATGGCCTCCCGATGAAATATATTAAAAATTTAATATACTCCATCCGGCCTGCATCTCCAAACAGCAATGGCTGCGGGATTGATCAGCCTCTATGGCCATGATTGTTCTGCACATCGATCCGGTCGCGCCAGATTTCGAGCAATGTTTGCGTGCCGGCGACGATTACGGGACCCAATACGACGCCATAAGGGCCGAACAGCAATAGCCCGCCGATGATCGCGATAAAGGAGGGCATCGAATGAAGCGCCAATCGCCGCCCGACCAATGTCGGATAGAGGACATTGTCGACCAGACCGACGACGATCATCCCCCATAGGGTCAGCAAGGTCGCCGATAGGATTTGTCCCTGCATGGCCAAAACAAAAGCGGCGGGCGCCCAAATGACAAAGGCGCCAAGGAACGGGACGATGGCGAGCAGGCCCATCACCACCCCCCAGAATAATGGCGATGGCAAACCCAGCCACCAGAACATCAGCCCGCCTAGAAAGCCCTGCAAGGATGCGACTACGATGGTACCATAGACCGAGGCGAAGACCGTGCAGTTGATCCTGTCGACCAGCATGCGAAATTCGCCGGGTGCGAGCGTGCTGATCCGTTCGACCGCGATCAATGCCCGGTCGTGATCGCGCAGGATGTAGAACAGGAAATAGAAGGTGACGAGCAGGCTGAGAATGCTTGAAATCGAGCCTTGCACGACGCTGGCGCTCCATTCTCCGAGCGGCGCGGTGATCGCCTGAATCAATTGGTTGAGGTCGAATTGTTCGGTCAGCCAGCGAATGATCGGGGCAAGTGCGGGGTTGTGTTGCGCCAGCCGCGTCCATGTGGCCGGGGTCATCGCGCTGCTGAGCAGATTACCGCTTTCGATCACCTGATTGATGAGGGTGCTGGAAATCAAGACAATTGGCACGACCACGATACAAGCAACGATCGTCACCGTAAGGCTGGTCGCCAAACCCGGCAGCTTGACCATTTCGACCATCCGCCGTTCAAGCGGGTAGAATAACACCGCCAGGGTGATCGACCAGACAATGGGCGACAGAAACGGCAAAGCAATCAGCGAACATAAAACTAAACCCAAGATCAGCGCGGCGGTCAGTGCGCTCATCGCATAATAACGTGGTAGGGGCGTGTGCTCGCTGGCCAAGATGCGTTCCCATATGATCTGGATTTTTACGCATACTCTATTGGGCAAATATACCTGATGGTTGAGCTTAATCCATGCCGGGCCGCTACGCGAATAGATATTTTCAGGTCGCCGGATTTGGCGACCTGAAATGGGCGATTATATGCAACTCAGCCAATACGCAGGCCGGGGCGCTTGAAGGCGGTGTCCGGTTTGTAACGGTCGCAGACGTGCCATTTGCCCGGTGTTTCATCGATCACCTGAATGCTGCGCGGCTTGGGCTGGATCAATGAAGGGTCGATGTCCTGATCGAGCAATATGCCGAAATTCTGTCTGAAAACCCAACGCACAACGCCGGTCACGCGCTGCCCTTGCGGGAAATGGACGGTCACTTGATCGCCCTCCAAAGGGGCTACGGATTTTGAAAGCGCGCCGATCCCCCGGTTTGACAGGTTGCGCGCGACAATTTCCTGTAGCGGTCGACCGCCGCGCGACATTTGCAGCACGATCAACCGCGTCTGACGCACATCGCGCTGTTCGCTATTCTGTTCCTGCTCCGGCATTGAAACCCTCATGCTTCTAGAATGACCATATATCGATGCCGCCGATATTCGTGTGCATATCCCGGCCACGGCACGCCAGCATCTGGCTGTAATCTATGCCGAATATAAGTTAATGGATCGAAAACGGGCCTGCGCACTTCTCATCAATCCGGTCATCTGCCCCAATGGCTGCGCATCAATGGCTGATTTGTTGCTCATTTTTTGCGATGGTGCATGGCGATGGCCCATTGTGTCAGTTCGGCAAAGGTAAGTTCCCGGAAAAAGGTGAGGCCGACCTGATTGGCCTTGGTCCAGCATATTTTGGCGCGGCGCGAATCAAGGCCTTCGACGATGATCGTGACTTCTTGGTCGATACGCAGGCCGTCCATGATGATTTTTGCGCCGCCTTGAGAAACATCCAGCACGGAAATATGGTGCAACTGCTGGCCGATATAGAGATCGGCCTTGCATGGAATATTGATGCGGGGCGCGCGCTGGACATTGCCATCTAGGACACGCCGCGACATTTTTTGCAGCACATCCGTGACATCGATCCGACGATTGAACTGCACGCCGATTCGCCCTTCCTTGGCCCAGACGATATGTCCGACCAGATCGAGATTGCCGAGCATCTGGACAGTGATCGATGCGCCAACCTCTATGTCGGTATGGACATGGCCCATCATGCCTTCGGGCGAGAGGTTGCGCACCAGGCAGAGGCCCTGAAATGTGCCTATGCTGATGGCGACAGGGCGAAAAATCGTCGTGATGCGATCAGCAGCCTGATGTTCGGTCGCACATTCGCTGACGGACGGGGAACGCATGAACTGGCCTCACTCGGTACGCGGCGGCAATAATCTACGAAATATTTCAAGATACTTACGCCTACAAATTTGAAAGGCCCTGATCGCAGAAAGGGCTAAATGAATGTTTAAGTCTCGCGCCATATTGAGGGTAAAGGCAGAATACACCTTGATGCCGCGTTGCTTTTCAGGCTTATCGATGGCGCTTGAAAAAGGTGTGCATATGGTGTGCGATGCTTATTCCGTTGTGCGAAGCAGCATAAACCTGTACCGGACGGCCGATAATAAGCGGCGCCGGTGTGAAACTGCACGAGGCTCGGCTGATGCAGATGGAACTCCTCTTGTTTGAAAAGATCTCCTGATATGGCGTTTGACGCTATTCCCAAGCTATTGTCCGATGCGCTGGTCGCGCGCGGCTATGAAGCTCTTACCCCTGTTCAAGACGCTGTGCTTGAACCTGAAGCACGTGGTCGCGACCTTGTGGTGTCCGCACAGACCGGGTCCGGTAAAACGGTTGCTTTCGGCCTTGCGATGGCGACCGAACTGCTGGATGAAAATGGCTATGCGCCGGTGGCCGCTGCGCCACTCGCGCTGATTATTGCGCCGACTCGTGAATTGGCCTTGCAGGTCAGCCGTGAGTTTATCTGGCTCTATGGCCCGACCGGCGCGCGCATCGCGACCTGTGTCGGCGGCATGGATGCCTCGAAAGAACGCCGGGCGTTGAGCCAGGGCGCGCAGATCGTCGTCGGCACGCCCGGTCGTTTGCGCGACCATCTCGAGCGCGGCGCGTTGAACCTGTCTTGCCTGAAGGCGGTTGTGCTCGACGAAGCCGATGAAATGCTCGACATGGGCTTTCGCGAAGATCTTGAAGAAATGCTGGATGCAACGCCTGAAGGCCGTCGCACCTTGTTGTTCTCGGCGACCATGCCGAAGCCGATTGTCGCGCTCGCCAAGCGCTATCAGCAGGATGCGCTGCGTATCTCCACGGTGACCGAAGATCGCGGTCATGGCGATATCAGCTATCAGGCCGTCACGGTCGCGCCTGCCGATATTGAAAATGCGGTGGTCAATCTGTTGCGCCTGCATGAAGCGCCGACGGCGATGCTGTTTTGCGCGACCCGCGATAATGTGCGGCATTTGCATGCCAGCCTGATCGAACGCGGTTTTGCGGCGGTGGCCCTGTCGGGCGAGCATAGCCAGAATGAGCGTAATCAGGCGTTGCAGGCATTGCGTGATCGCCGTGCGCGGGTCTGCGTGGCGACCGATGTCGCGGCGCGCGGCATCGATTTGCCGAGCCTGTCTTTGGTGATCCATGTTGAACTGCCGCGCGATGCGGAAACCTTGCAGCACCGTTCGGGCCGGACGGGCCGCGCGGGCAAGAAGGGCGTGGCGGTATTGCTCGTTCCCTATCCGCGTCGTCGTCGCGTCGAAATGATGCTGCGTGGCGCGCGGATTGCGGCGGAGTGGATCAACCCGCCGACGCCGGAAGATATTCGCATCGGTGATCGCGAGCGCTTGATCGAGGCGTTGTTGCAGCCGGTCGAGATCGATGATGAAGATCGCGCATTGGCGCAGCGGCTGATTGCCGAAAAGACGCCGGAAGAAATCGCGGCGGCATTGGTGCGCGCGCATCGCGCCCGCATGCCCGCCCCGGAAGAGCTGATCGACGTCAGTTCCGGTCCGCCTGCGCGCCTTGATGGGCCACGCGCCGGTTTTGAAGATACGATCTGGTTCCGCATGGACATCGGTCGCAATCACAATGCCGATCCGCGCTGGGTGTTGCCGCTGTTGTGCCGTCGTGGCCATATCACGCGCACCGAAATCGGCGCGATCCGCATTACCGCCAATGAAACCATGTTCGAAGTGCCGCGTGGCGTTGCAGGGCGTTTTGCCGAAGCAGTGAAGCGCACGGCCAATGACACGGATGACGAAGGCAGCGTGAAGATCGAAGCGACGGACGGCAAGCCGCGCGAAGAGGCACGTCGCAACCGTCGTGAAGATGGCGGCGGGGAACGTCGTGAACCACGGACCTTTGCCAAGAAATCACCACCGCCGCGCGCGACGCTCGGCACGGCACCGCGCAGGTCGGATCATGCCGATGGCGGCCAAGGTGCGGGTGGTCGACCGGCCTATCAGGGTGCGGGCGACAAGCCGGGCTATAAGGGTGCTGGCGGCAAGCCGGGTGGTGGCTATAAGGGCGCTGGCGGGAAACCGGGCGGCTTTAAGGGTGCTGCCGGCGGCAAGCCTGCTTATCAGGGCGGCGCAGGTCGTCCCGGTGCAGGCGGCCCCGGTGGTGCGGGCGGCAAGCCGACCCGTCCGGCGGGTGGAAAGCGTCCGCGCTAAATCCTTATGCTGACGATCCTCGTTGATGCCGATGCCTGCCCGGTGAAGGAGGAGATCTATAAGGTCGCCTATCGCCATGAGGTATCGGTGGTGGTCGTCAGCAACAGCCTGATCCGCATCCCGGCGCATCCGTTGATTTCCCGTGCCATTGTCAGCGACAGCTTCGATGCTGCCGATGACTGGATCGTGGAGCGGGCGGATGCCGATGCGGTCGTGGTGACGGCAGATATATTATTGGCGGATCGCTGCTTGAAATTGGGGGCGGCGGTGATTGCGCCCAATGGCAAGCCGTTCACGATGGCGTCGATTGGCGCAGCGGTTGCCATCCGTGCGATCATGGCGGATTTGCGCGCCGGTGGTGATGCGATTGGCGGACCTCCACCGTTCGGCAAGACTGATCGGTCGCGCTTTTTATCCGCGCTGGATCAGGCCTTGGTGCAGTTAAAACGGGGGCGCTGATCGCCGTTTAGAATAGGCCGTGGCTGCCGCCGACTGCACCGATGACCGCGATCACGCTCGCTGCCAATAAGATCCGATGCGCCCGTTCCATCCGTCGGAAATCCGCGGCGGGGGTTTGGGAATTGAGCATCCGACGATGCAGGAATAGCGGTTCCAGCACGAACAGCATCACGAAGAATATCAGCCACACGCCCAGCATCGCGTGCATCCACCAATAATGCTGGAGATCGGCAAAGCGGCTCCATAAATCGGCGCGATCTGTCATCCAGAATCCGCTCGCGCCCGCCAATAAGACCCAGATCTTGGCTTGAGGCGCGAAGCGTCCTTCGATGCGGTGAAAGGCTTTGAGACGATCATCCGGTCGTTCTGCTGCGTGGATGGCGGGCATCAGGACCAAGGTGACCAAACCGACGCCGCCGATCCAGAACAGCACGGCCACGACATGCACGACACGGGCGAGCGTAAAATCATCCATCGATTGGGTGCCCATGATAAAATTCGACCTGCATCTTCATCGGGCCGATCACCTCGACATGATGGGTGCGGGCAGGGTGGATGACGCCGGGCGAGGCGGGGGTGACGTACAACGGGCTGGGATCGTCATTGAAGATCAGCCGCACTTCGCCTTCCAGCACGCGCAACAGGCCCCACACGCCTTCCTTGGTGCGGTGTTCGTTGCGGATCGCAGCGGGCAGGCTGTCCTGATCGAAAATGGGGGTAATTTTATAGGGCGCGGGCTGGGCCATTATTTTGCCTTTTCCGGTTTCGGCGCATTGGAGGCGCGGCGGGTATGCGCAAATTCGGCGGGCTTGAAAAATAGCGCGAGGCCGAGGCTTTCGGCAATGCGGGCGGCCTTGGCCTGTAACTGGGCGGCGTGTTCGGGCTGCATCAATTCATCCGTCGTGATTTGCCACAATCTTAGCCAGCGGTCGAACATTTCGGGCGCGATTTTGTCTTTATGCTGCATATGCGCAGGCACCGGCTGGCCCTTGTAACGCCCGCTGCCGAGCATGATCGATGACCAAAAAGCCGAGAGTCGTTCCAGATGGTCGGGCCAATCATGCACTGCATCGTTGAACAATGGGCCGATCATATCATCCTGTCGCACCCGCGCATAAAATGTGTCGATCAGGTGCCTTAGCCCCGCTTCATCGATCTGGACCTTGTCCGTCATGGGCCTGTTCCTGTTATTTTCAGCCTATATGGATTGTCATACTCTAAATCGCATGGGAAAATTAAAGATATTTCATGCATCGGTGGGCCAGCTATTCGGTCAATCGGGATGGCGATCTTTAGGTGATTGCGTTATCATGGATCGACAAAAATAAGGTTGCGCCAGATGTCTATCATACAAGAGTTCATGCGGGTTGAGCGGGCGCGTGGGGCGCGGCTTATCTGGTCCGCGATCTTGTTGACCAGCCTGTCGGCTTGCGGCGGTGGTGGTGGCGGGGCGAATTCTACGCCCACACCGCCACCGACCCCAACCCCAACGCCGACCAATTATAATACGGCTGAATATCAACGTTCGCGCGGATTGGCACGGATGGATGCGTTGTCGGCCTATAATCAGGGCGCGACCGGCCAGAATGTGACGGTCGGCATTATCGATACCGGGATCAAAACCGACAGTCCGGAATTTACAGGCCGAATATCCGCTGCCTCGCGCGATGTGACGGGGAGCAGGAGCAGTTCCGACATCACGGATATCGATGAACATGGCACTGCCGTGGCGGCGATTATAGGCGCGGCGCGCAATGATGTGGGCATCATGGGCGTGGCCTTTAATTCGACCTTGTTGGTGTTGCGCGCGGATGCACCCGGCACGTGCGGCGTTGGCACGGGCTGTGAATTTTTTGATTCGGCGATTGCGCAGGGAATCAGTGTATCGGTGGCGAATAATGCGCGGGTGATCAATATTTCGCTGGGTGGGGGCGCCGGCGGCGGCGTGTTTCGCAACGCCATTGATAATGCCACGGCGAATGGCAGGATCGTCGTCATTTCTGCGGGCAATGACGGGGCAGACGATCCCGACGGTTTCGCCCTGATCGCCAATGAGGCGGTGGCGCGTGGTTTGGTGATTATTGCTGGGTCGCATGATCTGGATGGGACGACGCTTTCGTCTTTCAGCAACAAGGCGGGCATTGGCCAGAATCATTATCTGGCGGCGCTGGGTTCAAATGTGGCCACCATTGATGAAAATGGCGTGGATGTGCTTGCATCCGGCACGTCCTTTTCCGCCCCCCATATCTCGGGCGCGATTGCGTTACTGGCACAGGCATTTCCCAATCTGACGGGCGCGCAGATTGTGGACCTGCTTTATACCAGCGCCATCGATCTTGGCGCAGTGGGCGTGGATGCGGTCTATGGTCGTGGCAAATTATCCCTGACCCGCGCGTTCCAGCCGCAGGGCAGGACATCGCTGGCGCTGGGTTCCATCAGCCCGGATGGGGTTGCGGTGTCGTTGACCAATAATGGGATGTTGAGCGCACCGATGGGCGATAGCGCATTACAGGGTCAGGCATTGAACGGCACGGTGTTCCTCGATGGCTATGGCCGGGCCTATCAGGCAAATTTTGCACATACCATTGGCCGCGCGCCCCAATCGCGTCGACTGGTCAGCAGCCTGATGGGGCAAGGGCGATCCTTTGCGACACAAGCGGGCGGGGCCTCGCTACGCCTGTCCTTTGGGCAGCGCAGGGGCGATGGGCAGCATTATTTGCACAGCTCGGCGGATCAGCCGCCATTGACGCCGGAAGGCTATGGCTTTGGGTCGGGCATCACGCCCGCGCGGGCGACCGCAGCGACAGTGATGGGCCGAATTTCGACCCGAACCCAATTGGCATTCGGCTTTTCCCAGATTGGCCGCGATCTCGCCCGCCAGTTCGATGGCGGGGATGAGGCGCGTTTCCTGTTAGCCAATAGCCCCTTGTCCACGCCCGGTTTTGATCATCGCGCAGGTCAAGCCTTTGCCATTCGCCATCAGCTCGGCAAATATGCGTTTACGGTGACAGCAGAATCCGGCGATGCGCTGGGTTGGTCGCCGCAACAAGTGGATAAATATCCCTATCGCATGGTCGGGGCATTGGCGACGCATCAAGGCGCGCATTGGCAATTGGGCGTCGGTGCCGGGGTGATGGACGAACAGGCGACGATGCTGGGCGGGGTCTTTGGTGCAGCCTTTGGCATTGGCGGTGCGCGGACTTATTTGATCGACGGGCAGGCGCGGATGGACTTCGGGCCACATTGGACCGTGGCCGGGCAGATGCGCCAAGGCTGGACACAGGCGCAATTGAGCGGCGGTCTGGCCACGGGCGGGGTGCTCTTGTCGCGCAGCTTTGCAGTCGACCTGATGGGCAAGGACCTGATGCGGCGTGGTGACCGACTGGGCCTGCGGATCAGCCAGCCATTGCGGGTGGAGCGCGGCGGGCTGCATCTCGCGGTGCCGGTCGGCTATGATTATGCGTCACGGTCGGTTACCTTGGCGGCGCGCCAATTCGGTCTGACCCCCAGCGGGCGCGAAATCGATCTGGAGGCCAATTATGGCGTCCGCCTGTTGGGGGGATGGGTCGATACGAACCTGTTCTGGCGGCGACAGCCGGGCCATATCGCGGCCCAGCCACATGATATGGGTATGGCCGTGCGTTATGGGGTGCATTTTTAGCACTTAAGTGCGAGGCAAATGCTGCCGCGCCCATTGGACAATCTGGGCATGGGGGATAGCCCCGGATTGCCGCGCCAGTTCCTTGCCCTTGTGGAGCAGGATCAAGGTGGGAATGCTCCTGATGGCAAAGCTGCTGGCCAGCGCCTGTTCCGCCTCGGTATCGAGTTTGCCGAGCCGGAGCGCCGGTTCGAGATCGCGTGCGGCAGATTCGAACGCAGGGGCCATCTGACGACAAGGGCCGCACCAGCTTGCCCAGCAATCGACCAGCAGAGGAAGATCGCTGCTGTGCGCATGGGCATGGAAATTGGCACTGGTCAGGGTCACGGCATGGCCGGTGAACAAGGCCGAACCGCAACGCCCGCATTTGCCGCCTGCGCCCAGACGGTCGGATGGCGCACGATTAAGGGTCGCGCATTGGGGGCAGGCAATAATCAGATTTTGCGTCATCTTATCTGTCCTCGTCCCGATCTGGCCTCATCCCGATTTGGCGGCGATGATAAACCTTAAGCCGAGTCGCGCCAATGGTGATGGTCTTGGGCGTGATGCGTGGGTGTATGTGGTGACCCCTACGGGAATCGAACCCGTGCTTCAGCCGTGAGAGGGCCGCGTCCTGACCGCTAGACGAAGGGGCCGGATGAGGTTGGCAAAACCGGGTGTCGGTGCAGATGGAGCGGCAACAGTGATTGTAGAAATTACACGCACTGTTTCGGGATACCGATGCCATCTTGTGCTAAAAACGCCGAAATACAGCGCTTTGAGAAATTGGTCGGGGAAAGAGGATTCGAACCTCCGGCCCCTGCCTCCCGAAGACAGTGCTCTACCAGGCTGAGCTATTCCCCGACCGAACCAACGCGTTTTGACACGCACTGGAGAAGCAGTGGGGGAGCCTATAGGCAGAGATTGCGCGGGGATCAAGCTCCCTTGGCGGCGATCATGTCATTTACATGCACAAATTTTTCACGCGGGGACCCGTCACGGGCGCGGGCGACCTCTGCGGCGTCGATGGCCTGCCAATCTTCAAAGGTCACGACATCGTGATGACGGGCCTTGAGCAGGGCATCCAGCCCCGCGCGCCCGGCCTTGCCCGCCGCGCTGGGATGATCGGCGGCGATCTGGTCGGCGATGAACGCGCCGTCTGGCTTGTTCGTGCCGATGGTGCCGCTGGGGCCGCGCCGCGCCCAGCCTACGCAATACAGGCCGGGGAGGATGCGGCCATCCACATTGGCGAAACGGCCCGAATGTTCGTCATACGGCACGCCCGGAATATGCGGGGTGCGATAGCCGATACAACTGACGACCAGTTCGCACGGGATTGCATAGGTTTCACCCGTGCCGACCGCCTGCATCTGATTGTCGAGCCTTGTGCGTTCCACGATCATGCGTTCGACCTTGCCATCGCCTTCCAGCGCGACCGGCTTGGCGAAAAAGTCGAATTCAATCGTGATCGGCTTGGCATCGGTAGGCGGATTGGCCGCGAATTGGCGAATCAGTTCGACCGATTTGCGCATGCCGGGTTCGAGCAGGGCATCGTCGCTGGCGGGCGGGAGGTCGGCTGGATCGACCTTGGGCGCGGCGCGGCTGAGATGACCGAGTTCGGCCAGTTCCTTGGGCGTCATCGCGATTTGATGCGGGCCGCGACGACCAAGGATGGTGACATGATGGATGTTGGAATGATCGAGCGCGTCAATCGCATGGGTGACGATGTCCGACCCGGCGAATTCTGCGCGGGTTTTGGAAAGGATGCGGGCGACATCGAGTGCGACATTGCCATTGCCGACAATCACTGCGCCCGTGCCGTTCAGGGGCGGATTAAGGGATGCATGATCCGGATGGCCATTATACCAGCCGACCATGCCTGCAGACCCTACCACGCCCGGCAGATCATCGCCCGGAATGCCCAATTTGCGATCATTCGGCGCGCCGGTCGCCAGCACCACGGCATCATAGAGGTCGAGCAATTCCTCGATCGACAATGTCTGGCCGACCGAGACATTGCCGTAAAAACGCACATTTTCGGATGTGGCTACGGCCTCGTAACGCCGGGTGACGGCTTTGATCGATTGATGGTCGGGGGCGACGCCGCTGCGGATCAGGCCGAACGGGCTGGGCAAGCGGTCGATAAAGTCGATCTGCACCTTGTCGCCGAAAATCTTCTGGCAGGCTTCTGCGGTGTAAAAGCCTGCGGGGCCGGAACCAATGATCGCAATATGGTGCATCAACATCATCTCCGTCTTGATCGGCGGATTTGGATGCCGCCCTTATCGCAAGACAGGCTAGCCCAGCAGGTGCGGCGCGCAAGCCTTAAATGATGTGCAGTGGATTAGGTCCAGTTCAGAGCTTGAGGCCGAAGCGCGGGGCGACCCAGATCATCAACAGATAAAGCCCGATGGTGATGACGCAGCCGAGCGCCAGCGCGAGATGGAATTGCACGTCGCGGCGCAACAGCCACGGCACGATCAGGAACATCGGCAGCGAGGGCAGGACATACCAGAAGGTCGCCTCGGCATGGCTGGCGAGGCGTGCCGTATCGCTGGTATCATGCCACAGCCAGAGCATGCCGATCACCGAGATCAACGGCAAGGACGCGATCAGCGCGCCAAAGCCGGGATTGCGCTTGGCCACTTCGGAAATCAGCGCGATCAACAGGGCGGACAGCGCGGTTTTGACGAGAAAATACATATGGCTTTCCTTTAGGGCTGTTTCAGCTCGCCTGATCGATCAGGGCGGCGGCCTTTTCGCTGTTCCAGTCCATTTCCCCGATCATGCGCCAGACCTCTCGGCCTTGCGAATCATAGAGGATCGTGACCGGCAGCGTATCGGCCTTGAGCGCCAGCATCAGGTCGTTCTTTTTATCGAGATAGGGGGGGAGGTTTTTCAGCCCCGCTTTCGCGAGAAACGGATCGACGGCGCGACGGCCCTCGATATCCATGCTGATCGCGACCACCCGCAATGTATCGCCACGTGCGGCGGCAAGGGCATCCAGCGTCGGCATTTCGACCACGCAGGACGCGCACCATGTCGCCCAGAGATTGACGAGCACTGGCCTGCCCGCGAACTCCGCGAGCTTGACCGGCCTGCCATCCGGGCCTTCAAATGGGGTTTCGGGGGCAAGCGTTCCCTTGAAGTCGTTGATGAGACCCGCGCCGGTGGGGGCCGGGGGGGCGGGCGTCGCAATGGCTTGCGCCGAGTTTTCGGCGGCTTTGTCTTGCGATGGAGCCTCGCTTTGCCTATCGCAGGCGCTGACCAGCGACAGTAGCGGGAGAAGAAAGATTAGCGGCCGCAACGAGGGTAACTCCAATAGCATGTGGGGCGGGCGTTTCGCCGAAGGCCCGACGGCCATCATGCGCGAGATAAACGCGTCGATCCCATTCGACAAGCGGCTCTGGCAACAAGATATTGCCGGATCGAAGGCGCATGTCACGATGCTGGAGGCGCAGGGCATTGTCACGGCCAGCGATGCGCAGGCGATTCGCGACGGGCTAGACACCGTAGCGGCGGAATATGCGGCCAATGGCGTGCCGGTCGATCTGGCGCTGGAAGATATTCACATGGCGACCGAAAGCCGGTTGGCGGCGCTGATTGGCGCGCCTGCCGGTCGGCTGCATACCGCGCGGTCGCGCAACGATCAGGTCGCAACGGACTTTCGCTTGTGGGTGCGCGACGCGATGGACGGGGTGTTGGCAGGGCTGCGGGCGTTGCAGGTGGCGCTGGTCACCCGTGCCGATGAGCATGTCGCCACGGTCATGCCGGGCTATACCCATTTGCAGGTCGCCCAGCCGGTGACGCTCGGTCATCATCTGATGGCCTATTATGAAATGATCAGCCGCGATGTCAGCCGGTTCAGCGATGCGCGGCAGCGGATGAACCAGTCGCCATTGGGCGCGGCAGCGCTGGCGGGGACGGGCTTTCCGATCGACCGCCACATGACGGCGGCGGCACTCGGGTTCGATGGCCCGACGCGCAATTCGCTGGATAGCGTGTCGGATCGCGATTTCGCGCTCGATTATCTGATGGCGGCGGCGCAGTGCAGCCTGCATCTGTCGCGGCTGGCGGAAGAGTTCATCATCTGGGCGAGCCAGTCATTCCGCTTCGTGAAATTGCCGGATGCCTATTCGACCGGCAGTTCGATCATGCCGCAAAAGCGCAATCCGGATGCGGCGGAATTGGTACGCGGCCATTCAGGCCGGATTATCGGTAGCCTCACTAGCCTGATGATCACGATGAAGGGCCTGCCGCTCGCGTATTCCAAAGATATGCAGGACGACAAACCGCCGGTATTCGAGGCGCATGATCTGTTAGCCTTGTGCATCGCGGCGATGACCGGGATGGTCGAGACGCTGACCTTCGATACCGCGCGTTTGCGTCAGGCGGCAGAGGGCGGGTTTTCGACCGCAACCGATCTCGCCGATTGGCTGGTGCGCGGCGCGGATATTCCGTTTCGCGAGGCGCATCACATTACCGGTGCGGCGGTCAAGCTGGCGGAGCAAAAGGGCATTGCGCTCGATCAATTGTCGCTGGATGAATTGCAGGCGATTGACGCGCGGATCGATGACCGCGTCTTTGCCGCGCTGTCGGTCGATCAATCGGTGGCCAGCCGCAAGAGCTTTGGCGGGACGGCGCCGGAACAGGTGCGTGCGCGTGTGGCAGAAGCACGCGCCCAATTGGGGATAGGCGGATGAAACGGATCGGCGTGATGGTCGTGCTCGGCATGGCAATATTGGCCAGCGGTTGCGGTCGTCGCGTGCCGTTGAAACCGGCGACGGGCGAAACGCTGCCGCCCAAGGCTGCTTCTGCCCGTTATACGCCGAATGCGGAGCAATTGATGTATCCCTCGGCACAGGCAGTGCCGGGCCGGAGCGATGAATTGCTCGGGCGTTCGCAGGATCGCTATGACGATTATTTCGATCTGCCGCCCAAATGACGCGCTGATTATTTTTAGACATTTTTGCTGATTGAGCCTGATCCATGGACCATTTTGAACTGATTGACGGCGTGATGCACGCCGAGGGTGTCTCGTTGGAGACGATTGCCGCACAGGTCGGCACGCCCGTCTATGTCTATTCCACCGCGACGATCGAGCGCCATGCAATCGTGTTTCGCGAAGCGCTGGCCGCGACCGGTGATCCGTTGATCGCCTTTGCGGTCAAGGCCAATCCCAATCGGGCGGTGCTCGCGACCTTGGCCAAACAGGGCTATGGCGCGGATGTCGTGTCGGCGGGCGAATTGATGCGCGCGCGGGCGGCGGGGATTCCAGCGGATCGCATCGTGTTTTCGGGTGTCGGCAAAACGGCGGATGAAATGCGGCTGGCGTTGGAAGAGGGGATTTTCCAGTTCAATGTGGAATCCGAGCCAGAGGCGGAAATGCTGTCTTCGGTCGCGGTGGAGATGGGCAAGGTTGCACCCATCGCGTTTCGCATCAATCCGGATGTGATCGCCGGGACCCATGCCAAGATTTCGACCGGGGGCAAGGAAAACAAATTCGGCGTGGCCTATGATCGCGCGGTGCAGGCCTATGCGCTGGCGGCATCGCTGCCGGGGCTGCGGGTGCAGGGTGTGGCGGTGCATATCGGCAGCCAATTGACCAATCTCGATCCGCTGCGTGCCGCCTTTGACAAGATCGGGGCGTTGATGGCCGAATTGCGCGCCGCTGGTCATGAATTGGCGACCGCCGACCTTGGTGGCGGGCTGGGCGTGCCATATGATCCGGCGGAGCCGCTGCCGCCATCGCCTGCTGCTTATGGTCAGATGGTGACTGAAGCGACCAAGGGCTGGAATGTCCGTTTGATGTTCGAACCGGGGCGGTTGATCGTCGCCAATGCCGGGGTATTGTTGAGCCGGGTGATCCGGGTCAAGCAGGGCGCGGCCAATGATTTCGTGATCGTCGATGCGGCGATGAACGATTTGATGCGGCCCAGCCTCTATGATGCATGGCATGATATTCGCGCGGTGCGCCCGCGTGGCGATACGATGACGTCGACGGTGGTCGGGCCAGTGTGTGAAACCGGCGATACTTTTGCCACCAATCGCGTGACGCCTGATTTTGAGGCGGATGACCTCATGGTGTTCGCCACGGCGGGTGCTTATGGCGCGACGATGGCCAGCACCTATAACAGCCGCGCCTTGACGCCGGAGGTGTTGGTGAAAGGCGATAAATGGTCGGTCGTGCGCGCGCGCCAGCCGCTGGAAACGCTGATCGCCGGGGATAATGTCCCGGACTGGCTGTGACACTAGCTATTCATAATACGCATCGATGGGGATGCGACCGCGATATTCGCCTGCGGCCGATCCTGATACCATTAACTGGCCGCCAAAGCTGAACTCCAGCGTCCCATCCCCGCCGAGACGGGGGGATGAGGGCAGGCTGGTGTGCATGTGGGCAAGCTGTGCAGTCTTGCCGCCCGGCCCGATCATCGTGACAGCATTTGGCAGATCGATCCGCACGGCGCGACCCGGTTCGCCGCGCAGGCGCACCCGGCCTGACATCGGCTGTCCGCCAAGATCGATCAATGGCCCGGACAGGGATCGTCCACCTTCGGGCGCGACCGTGACGGTGCCGCTCGTCATATTGTTATCAAGTGCGACCCGGTCGAAATTGAGCGGCTGGATGACCTCGACCTGCAGGTGATGGGTCAGCACTTCATCCCCCATGTCGCTGGGTGATTGGGCGCAGAGTTGGCATTGCGCGAATACAGGGGCTGGCTGCGCGGAAAACGCGCCGATGGCGAGGCTGATCGCCGTAAGGATTGTTCTATTTTTCATGACTCTAGGGCGCATCCTATGCGGTAAGATACATGTTGGGAAGTGGATGTCGTTTCCTGTGTCGACGCGGTTGACCCTTGCCCCGCATGATGCGATCAATTCAGCGTGAACATGTGGGGCTGTAAAATGGTATATCTGTTGCGTTCTTCCTATGTTGTGCTGATGGGCTTGCTCATATCTGGCCATGCGCCTGCTATGGCCGAAATGCCCGCTCTGGATATTGCGGTGGCACCAGCGCCAATGGCCGCGCCGGAGGAAGACGCAGATCATGCGTTGATCCGCCTGTTTGCCGAAAGCGATGAAGCCTCTTTGCAGCGTAATCCGATTAATGCGCTGTTTCGTGGCGACCTCAGATATGCGGGGCGCTTTGGCGATTATGTTTCTGACGCTTATTTCGATGGCGAACGCATGGCCGCTAGATCCGATCTCGTCCGCCTGCGCGCGATCAATCGCGACCGGTTGAACCCGACCAATCGCGTCGCCTATGATAGTTTTCGCTGGCAGACCGAGACGACGCTGAAGGGGCTGTCCCCGCCGATTTTAGCCGTGACGGCAGTGCGGCCATTGGATCATTTTTCAGGGTTCCAGACTTTTTATCCCGATCTCGCATCCGGCCAATCGGCGGCGCCGTTCAAGACCGTTGCCGATTATGACAATAATTTGTTGCGCCATCGCGGCTATGTCCGTTTGCTGGATCGTTCGATTGTTCGTTTTCGCGAAGGGCTGGCCAAGCAGATCGTGCATCCCCGTCTGATCGTCGAAAATATGATCGATCAATTCGCGATGCAGTTGGATCAGCCGGAGAAGAATACGCCCTTTCTGGCCCCTATCTCGAAATTTCCGGCGGATTTTTCGGCTGCCGACAAGGCGCGGTTGAGCCGGGCCTATCTCCGCCAATATCGACAGGAAATCCGACCAGCCTATCGCCGGATGCATGATTTTCTGAAAAACACCTATTTGCCCAAGGCGCGCGAAGGGGTGGGGCTGGTCCATATGAAGGGCGGGCCAGCGCTGTATGAATATCTGATCGAGCAGAATACGACCCTGCCATTGTCGGCGGATCAGGTGCATCAGATCGGGCTGGCCGAGGTTGAACGCATCCGGGGCGAGATGGAGACGATCAAGGCCAAGGTCGGCTTTAGTGGCACGTTGGCGCAATTTTTCGACTTTATCCGCACCGATGTCCGGTTCAAACCGGTGAGCAAAGAGGCGTTGCGCGATGGCTATTTCGCCATTGGCAAGCAGGTCGACAAGCGCGTGCGCGAGCAGTTTTCGGTCATTCCCAAGACTCCGCTCGAAATCCGGGCGGTGCCTGCCTATCGCGAGAAAACCGATGCGGGCGGTTCCTATCAACAGGGATCGGCGGATGGATGGCGGCCCGGTATTTTCTATTTCAATACCTATGATCTGCCGAGCCGCACCACGCCGGGGATGGAGACGTTGTATCTCCATGAAGCGATCCCCGGCCATCATTTTCAGATCAGCCTTGCGCAGGAAAATAAGGATCTGCCCGCCTTTATGCGCTTTGGCGGCAATACGGCCTTTGTCGAGGGCTGGGCGCTTTATGCTGAAAGCCTGTGGTCTGAACTGGGGATGGAGACCGACCCTTATAGCCGCTTTGGCGGGCTTGATGACGAGATGCTGCGCGCGATGCGGCTGGTCGTCGATACCGGTATCCATGCCAAGGGTTGGACCCGCCAACAGGCGATGGATTATATGACCGCCAATAGTTCGATGGGCGAGACCGATGTCCGGTCCGAAGTTGAGCGCTATATTGCCATTCCGGGGCAGGCCTTGGCGTATAAGATCGGGCAAATGACGATGACGCAGATGAAGGCGCGGGCGCAGGCGGTGCTCGGCAAAAAATTCGATCCGCGTGAATTCCATGCCCAGATATTGATGACCGGCGCCTTGCCGATGGCGGTGCTGGAAAACAAGATCGATACATGGCTGGCGGAGCGCAAGTGAGCGATGGCGGCGTTGGAGGTGAACGGGGCCGGGGTGCCGCCTGTCGGATCATTGGCGATTAATGATCCTGACACCGCCTCCAGCCGCCGTGCGGCGGTGGGGGAGATGGTGTGCGCGGCGCTGGATCGCGCACCCAATGTCGGCCGGGTCGAGAATGATCGGCTCGATATGTTTTATGGCTATGATTTTGTCTCACCCGCCGAATGCGCCCGACTGATCGCGATGGTCGATGCGGATTGTCACCCATCGGAGGTGGTAAGTGACGAGGGCTATTCATCCGAGCGCCGGACGTCTGATAGCGGCGATCTTGATCGCTTTGACCCGCTGGTTGCCGAGATTGATGCACGCATCTGCGCCCTGATGGGCCTGCACCCGCGTCAAGGCGAAACCATGCAGGGACAAAGATATAAGGTCGGGCAGCAGTTCGACCTGCATCAGGATTATTTCAGCCTGAAGCGCGGGATCTGGCCAGACAATATGCGGACCGGCGGCCAGCGGACATGGACCGCGATGATCTATCTCAACGCGCCGGAATCAGGTGGCAATACATGGTTTCGCGACGCCGGTTTTGCGATGCAACCAGTGCCGGGCCTGTTGATCATGTGGAACAATATGCAGGCCGATGGCAGCCCCAATCCCTTTGCGTTGCATGCGGGCCAACCGGTCGAGGCCGGGGTGAAATATGTTATGACCAAATGGTTTCGCGAGGGATATTGGGTGTAGGGCGGCGTTTTTTGTTTGTCCCGCGTTCGCGCTTACGGCACGAAATTGCCGTCGTTTTTTCCATATTCGTCACCCTGAACTTGTTTCAGGGTCTTTGTGGTGCAGTTGAAGGAGATCCTGAAACAAGTTCAGGATGACGATTCAGATTAGAGGTGAGGCGCTTAGGGGGCGCTAAACCAAGTTCAGCATCCCCCCCCCTTAAAGCGCAACTCACTTCAAATCATTACCCCAAACGCTTCAGCGCCGCTTCCAGCCGTTCGACTTCCGCGGCCTTTTCATCATGATCGGCTCGGGCTTTTTCAACGGCCTCGGGCTTTGCCTTTTCGACAAAGGCCGGGTTGTTGAGGCGGCCTGACAGGCCCGCCATTTCCTTGGACAGGGATTCAATCGCCTTGTTGATGCGCGCGCGTTCGGCGTCGAGGTCGATCACGCCCGCCAGCGGCAGGACGAAGGTAGCCTCGTCCACCACCAATTGGATCGCGCCGCCTTCGGGGGCTTGGGTCGTCGCGACATTTTCGAGACGGGCAAGCCGGGCAATCGTCGATTGCTGGCTGGCAAGCCGCGCGATGGTCTGGCTGGAGGCGTCGCGGACGAACGCATCGAGCTTGGCCCCCGGCGCGATGCCGAGTTCATTCTTGGCGGTGCGGACTTCGCTCACCAAGCGGATCAGCCAGTCGATTTCCGCCTGTGCCGCCGCATCCACCGCCGCCTGTGGCGCGGGCCAGCGGGCATGGATCAGATCATGCGGGCGCGGGTTGGCGGGATCGGCCAAGGCGTGCCACAATTCTTCCGTGATGAACGGCATGAACGGGTGGAGCATGACCAAAATCTGATCAAGTACCCAGCCGGCCACGATCTTCGATTCCGGATCGGTTTCGCCCTTTTCGCCATCGATAAAGGGTGGCTTGATCAGTTCGAGATACCAGTCGCAGAAATTGTTCCACACGAAATGATAGATGCTGTTCGCGGCCTCATCATAGCGCAGGTCAACCAGCGCCTTGTCGAGTTTGGCCAAGGTTTCCATCACCTCGCCGATGATCCAGCGGTTGACGGCGAGTTCGGCCTTGGGGGCTTCGAGCGTTTGCGATGCGCCGATGCCGTTCGACATGCAGAAGCGGGTGGCGTTCCACAGCTTGGTCGCGAAGTTGCGATAGCCTTCGACGCGGCGCTCATCCATCTTCACGTCGCGCCCCTGGCTTTCCATCGCCGCCATGAAGAAGCGCAGCGCATCGGCGCCGTACTTGTCGATCAGCCCCAGCGGATCGACGACATTGCCCTTGGACTTGGACATTTTCGCGCCGTCCGCCGCGCGCACCAGCCCGTGCAGATAAAGCCGCTTCCACGGCACGTCGTTCATGAACTGGATGCCCTGCATCGCCATGCGCGCATCCCAGAAAAACAGGATGTCGAAGCCGGAAATCAGCAGGTCATTGGGATAATGGCGTTGCAGCTCACGCGTTTCATCGGGCCAGCCCAGCGTGCCGAACGGCCACAGAGCGGAGGAAAACCACGTGTCGAGCACGTCGGGATCGCGGGTCAGTGTGACACCTGCGCCAGCCAGCGCCTGTGCTTCCTCCTCGCTCATCGCGACATAGGCTTTGCCTTCGCTGTCGTACCAAGCCGGAATCCGGTGGCCCCACCATAATTGCCGCGAAACGCACCATGGCTGGATATTTTCCAGCCAGTTGAACCACGTCTTTTCCCATGACTTCGGCACGATTTCGATCGCGCCCGATTTAACCGCTTCGATGGCCGGGCCGGCCAGCGTTTCGGCATCGACATACCATTGGTCGGTCAGCCATGGTTCGATCACCACGCCGCCGCGGTCGCCATAAGGCGTCTGGATCACGCGGTCTTCGGCTTCTTTTTCGTTGCCGTCCTTGTCGGTGAACAGCACCAGAAAGCCTTCGGCCTTCAGCCGCGCGACCACCGCCTTGCGCGCATCGAAACGATCCATGCCGACAAAATCCGCCGGAATGAGGCCATCGGACGTCTGCACCACCTGTGCTTCGGCATTGAACATGTTGAGCATGTCAGCGGGCTTGAAACCGGCGCGCTTGCCGACTTCAAAGTCGTTGAAATCATGGCCCGGCGTGATCTTCACCGCGCCCGAACCCAGTTCCGGATCGGCATGTTCGTCGGCAATGATGGGAATACGCCGCCCGGTGATCGGCAGGATGATGTGCTTGCCGATGACGGATTTGTAGCGTTCATCCTCGCCATTCACGGCCACGGCCATGTCGGCCAGCATCGTTTCGGGGCGTGTCGTCGCCACCACGATATGATCGCGCCCGTCAGGCAGCGTCACGCCATCGGCGAGCGGATAACGGAAGTGCCAGAAATGGCCGTTCACTTCGCGCGTTTCGACTTCCAGATCGGAAATTGCGGTTTTCAGCTTGGGATCCCAGTTTACCAGCCGTTTGTCGCGATAGATCAGCCCGCGATTATACAGATCGACAAACACTTTCAGGACGGCGCGGGAAAAGCCCTCGTCCATCGTGAAGCGTTCGTTCGCCCAGTCCATCGAACAGCCCAGACGGCGCAACTGGCGCGTAATGGTGCCGCCCGATTCTTCCTTCCATTCCCAGACCTCGGCTATGAATTCGTCACGGCTGTAATTGCTGCGCTTGTCCCCGGCGGCTTCCATCTGCCGTTCGACGACCATTTGCGTCGCGATCCCGGCATGGTCGGTGCCGACCACCCACAGCGCGTCTTTACCCTTCAGCCGTTCATGCCGGATGACGATGTCCTGCAAGGTGTTGTCGAGCGCATGGCCGATATGCAGGCTGCCCGTCACATTGGGCGGCGGGTTGACGATCGTGAAGGGTTCGGCCTCATCGCGCGCGGGGCGGAACAGGCCACCCTGTTCCCAATGGGCGTACCAGCGTGCCTCGATGGTGGCAGGATCGAAGTGTTTAGGAAGTTCGGTGGTATCGGTCATGGCCGGTGCTTTGCCAGCGCCGACGCGGCCTTGCAAGCGGCTGTTTTACGCCACAGGCGTCAATGCCCCTTGGTGATCCTGCCGATTTCCTTGGCAATGGCGCGTTCGACGATGGTGGGCAGATTGCTGTCCAGCCAGTCCTTCAGCATCGGGCGAAGCATGTCGCGCACCAGCCCTTCCAGCGACGTTTCGCCCGAACGCACGATTTGCGGCTGCACGCCCGGTTCGGTGAGCGTAGCCAGTGCGGAGAGCGAATGGCGCAGCGATTCGGCGGTGCTGTTGTCGATCAGCGGTTCTTCGCCGTCGTCTGCGGCTTCGGCTGGTTCCGCAAGTTCGGCATCTTCGGTCAGTTCAAGCACGTCCGGCATGACATCAGGCTGCTGTGCAGGGGTTTCGATAACGCGCGCGCGGACCGGCGCAACGCCGCGGCGCGCGGTGGGGCGGACACTGTCTTCTTCCGCTATGATGCGTTTGATCGACGCCAGAATCTCGTCCATTGACGGTTCATGATCACGTCCCATCTCGCCCAGCCCCCTCATTATCGCGCATGAAAACAACCGGCCCCCGCCGACTATTTGGCGCTACTGTCTGCATTTTGCGCGCTGCTGTCAATGGTCCGGGTGGCGACAGGGACTGGCTCGATATCATCGCTCCAATCCAGCCACTGGCCTTTGACCCGCTGATAATTGACGACCGGATCATAAAGCGCGCCGCCGTCCAGCGCCAGATCGCGGGCCTCAGCCTTGCCCATGGCGGCTAACAGCGTGAACCCGGCCACATAGGCATCGCGCCGCGCCGAAACCAGACGGACCTGCGTGTTCAGCAATTCCTGCTCGGCATCCAGGATGTCGAGGATGGTACGATTTCCTACGGTATTTTCCGCGCGTACACCTTCCAGCGACAACCTGTTGGCCGAAACGGCACGTTCCGACGATTCAATCAGTTGCAGCGCGGCCTGCCAACTGGACCATGCAGCGCGGGTCTGGGCGATGACATTGCGTTCCACCTCGATTTCACGTTCTTGCGCCTGAGCCAGCTGTGCCTGTGAGCGGCGGACCAGTGCGCCGGGGCGCCCCCCCTGGAAGATCGGAATTGTTGCGCGCACACCTACGGCGGCGGCATCGGCTGTCTGGTCGGCGGAAACACCCGGCACGGTGCTGCCCAGTGAATCGAGGAAGTTGACCGTGCTGCCCTGCGCAAATCCGTCCAGTTGCGGCAGGCGGGTGGCGCGTGCGGAACCGATATCGGCCTTTGCCGCCTGAGCGGCTTCACGCGCGGCGATCAGATCGGGGTTGGAATCCAGCGCTGCTGTAACAGCAGTGTCCGGCGAATCGGGCAGGCCGGGCAGGGGCGGCGGCGCCTCCAGCGTTCCCGGAGCGTGTCCGACCAGTTCGATGTAGCGTTCGCGGGCCCGGATCAGGTTGGCACGGGCACTGGCAAGGTCGGCGCGGGCCAGCGAAAGCCGCGCTTCCGACTGGGCAACGTCGGTGCGCGTAAGATCACCGATTTCGAACCGGTCGCTGGTTGCCTGCAAGTTGACCGAAAGCACATTGACGTTTGCGGTGTTCAGATCGACCACCGCTTCGTTTCGGATCACATCCATATAGGCCGCAACTACTGCGCTGAATACGGCGCTTTCGGTGGCCCGCAAATTGGCGCGCCCGGCCTCCACCCTGTCTATCGCCGCGCGCACGGCGCTGCGCACCGCGCCGCCCGAGTAGATCGGCACCGACAGTTCAACCCCGCCTGCAAGCTGCCGGTCGGGAGACAGGAAGCTGTTGCTGCTGGGCACGACGTTTTCGGTATAGCTGCCCTGCCCGAACAGAGCGGGCCGTCCTTCGGACTTGGCCAAAGGCACGCCTTCGTCGACGGCGCGCTGTCCTGCCCTTGCGCCGGTGAGCGACGGGTTGCTCTGGTAAGCGGCGATTAGCGCCTCTCGCAACGTTTCCGCCTGCGCGCCCGAGCCCAGCATCACCGCCAGTACCGCCGCACCAGCCAGCAAACGGCTGCCTGCCGCCCGTACAGCCATCAGAAGTGGAAGCTCCGCTCTTTGGCAAAAGCGGCCAGGGCAGGGATTTCGCAATCGGCGAAGACTTTCAGCCCAAAGCCGTCTCCTGCCTTGCGGCCAATCGCAAGCCTTGTCACAGCGCCGTCGGCAAGTCCTGTGACCAACCGCCCACCGTCGCCCAATTGCGCCAGCAGCGCATCAGGGACCAGTTCGACCGCGCCGTCTATGAGGATCAAGCTATACGGCGCCGCGGACGCGACGCCTTCGGTCAATGCACCCTGATGCACGGTAACATTGGCCAGTCCAGACAGCCGATCGCGGGCGGTGCCAACCAGCGCGTCATCGCTTTCCAGCGCGGTTACCGATTTGACCAGCGGGGCAAGCACGGCGGCGGAATAACCTGTGGCGACGCCGATAATCAGCACCTTGTCATCGGCGACCGGTCCTGCTTCGACCAGCAGGCGGCCCAGCGCCAGCGGCGGACTGAGCGCGCGGTCCGCGCTCAGCGGCAACGAACGGTCCATATAGGCGACGTCGATCAGCGATTCGGCAGCGAACCTTTCGCGCGGAACGGACGCCATCGCGGCGATGATCGCCGGATCGTTCACGTCGCTGGTGCGCAACTGGCTTTCCACCATCGCCTTGCGCATCCGGGCAAAATCATGTTCGCTCATCTTGGTTGTGGCTCCAAATTCCAATGGATGGCTATCGGTTGCAAAATGCAACTTCTGCCTCTGTTGACGTTCTAGCCGCTTGATGCCGACAGGCCAAGTCGCTTTTGCCCAACGCCGCCAAGGCCATAGTCATGACGTCATCGGTAGCGGAAAACAAGCGCGCACCGGTTTTTGCCCGGAAAAAACCGATTGTGGCGAGCGTCTGCTTGACTTTCCCCGCGTCCAGCCGCAAAGGACGCGTCGTCAGGCCCGATGGCGGAGTGGTGACGCNNTCCGGCTCGGGCCTCCAAAATCCTGATTGAGAATGTCTGTCAGTGATTGAAATTTCACAGTTTTCTGCTAGTTTTGAGGCATCTGCCGATTGTCAGTGGCTGCCTCTGTTTGCCTGTAACTATGGTCGATGGGGGCCTAATTTGGGGGCCTCGTAAAGCCCCCATCTGAAGCCGGATCTTGCTGCCATCGAAGAGCTGATCTGACAAGGAGACCATGCCCTGTGGGTCGGCAACACATCGCAGGCCCGCCGCTGGGAGACGCCTT
>DITW01000032.1:35981-36170 GCA_002422945.1 Sphingomonadales bacterium UBA6174
CCGCCGTATTTGCTGCGCCATCGATGGTACGTCTGGATCGAAATCCCTGCCTTGCGGCAGACCTCCTCGACCGTCGTCCCGTCCTCTGCCTGCTTCAATATAAAGGCGATCTGCTGCTCACTAAAACGCGACTTCTTCATCCCGAAACTCCCTCGTTCGGCAACTGCCAAACCTAACCGAGAATTTCTC
>DITW01000037.1:0-12740 GCA_002422945.1 Sphingomonadales bacterium UBA6174
CGCCGATCCACAGCATGTGCCCCGAAGTGGCGTAGTAGCCGCCGGTGATCGAGTCCCGCCGGGTCAGCGCCTCCTCATAGCCAAGCAGCAGGGCTTCATGGCTGGTGTAGAACTTGGTCTCACGCAAGGAGGGCGTATTCTCCGACGTGAGCCCGAGGGCGCGCATGAAATCGATGGCATCATCGATCTTCTTGGCCACTTCCTCGAAGCGCGGATAGGCGTTGGAGTCCTTCATGAAGCCCATGGTCCATTCGTGGACGCGGGTCAGGTCGGCATAGCCGCCGGAGGCGAAGGCCCGGAGCAGGTTGAGCGTCGCCGCAGACTGGCGGTAGGCAAGCAGCAGCCGCTCGGGATCGGGCACGCGCGAGGCGCCGTTGAAGGCAATGTCGTTGACGATGTCGCCGCGATAGGACGGCAGTTCCACGCCGTCGATGATCTCGGTGTCAGCAGACCGCGGCTTGGCGAACTGGCCGGCCATGCGCCCGACCTTCACCACCGGCAATTTCGACGCATAGGTCAGCACCACCGCCATCTGCAACAGCACGCGGAACGTGTCGCGGATCGTATTGGGATGGAAATCGGCAAAGCTTTCGGCGCAATCGCCGCCTTGCAAAAGGAACGCCTTACCCGCCGAGACCTGCGCCAGCTCGGTCTTCAAATCACGGGCTTCGCCCGCAAAAACGAGCGGCGGATAGTTCGACAGAGTCGCTTCCGCCGCCGACAAAGCGGCCTGATCGGGGTAGGTCGGGAGCTGGCGCGCTTCAAACGCCTTCCAGCTTTCTGTGGTCCAGTTTTTAGTCATAATGGCGCGGCTTTACGTGAAGCCGCCGCCAAGGGCAAGAAATAGAGTTTTTGATTTAGTCCCTCAAACGCCGGGCGGTGGCATCCGCCGCCTTGGCTTCCTCGCAATAAGCTCGGGCGGCCGTTCGGCCTTGCGGCGGCGATGCCGCCGTTGGTGGCAATTGTCAGGGGGAAGAGGGACCGTGAAGCCCGCCTCAACCCAGATGAAGCGCCCAGTCCCAACCGAGCGGATCGCCGTCCATCACTTCCACACCCTTGGCAGCGAGCGCATCGCGCAGCCGGTCGGATTCCGCATAATCCTTATCTGCCCGCGCCTGTTTGCGCTGGTCGAGGATCGCGTTGACCTCGTCTTCCGTGATCTGTGCATCTGCCGGGCGAACACGGAGGTCCACACGGTTGATCGTCATCAGGTTGAGGCCGAGCACCAGATCCATCGAGGCGATGGCGCGCAACCGATCATCGGCACTGATCTTCTTCATGCCCAGCACTTCCTCCACCAAAGGCAGGGCGCGGGGCAGCATCAGATCATCGGCAATTGCCGCATCGAAGCGGGTGAGGGCGTCAATGGCGGTGGCAGGCAGGTCCGCTTCCAGCGTGGCCCGGTCATGGGCTTGCCAGATCGTGCCCTCCGCCCGGTCGCGCAATGCGGATACGCCCATCACCAGACGTTTCAGCCGGGTCAGCGCGGCCATAACATTGTCGCCCGAAAATTCGAGTTCCGAACGATAATGCGCCGAAATGCAGAACAGGCGATAGGCGAGCGGATGGATACCCCGGTCGATTACCGATTGCAGGGTCGAAAAACCGCCCTTGGATTTCGACATCTTGCCATCGCGATCGACGAGGAAATTATTGTGCATCCAATAATTCGCGCCGGTCTTGGTCGATCCGGTGAAGGCCTGATTCTGCGCGATTTCATTGCAATGATGGATTTCGCGATGGTCGATGCCGCCGGTATGAATGTCGAACTGTTCGCCCAGATATTTCATGCTCATCACCGAGCATTCGAGATGCCAGCCCGGCGCGCCCTTGCCCCAGGGGCTGTCCCATTCCATCTGGCGCTGTTCGTCCTTGGGTGAGGCCCGCCAGATCGCGAAATCCTGCGGGTGGCGCTTGCCATCGACGGGATCGATCCGGCTTTCGACCGGGGTCGCATCATGGGTCGCCGCGCCCGCGAGCTTGCCATATTCCGGCAAGGTCGAGACGTCGAAATACAGTCCGGAATCAAGCGTGTAGCAATGTTCGGGCGCGATTTTTTCGGCATAATGGATCATGTCATCGACATGTTCAGTCGCGACCGACCAGCGCGACGGGTCCTTGATATTCAGCCGGTGAATGTCCTGCTTGAATGCATCGGTGTAAAAAGCGGCAATGTCCCAGATCGATTTGCCGGTCTTTTTCGCCGCCGCTTCCATCTTGTCGTCGCCGCTATCGGCATCGGAGGTGAGGTGGCCGACATCGGTGATGTTGATCACATGAGTGACGTTATAGCCTTTATATTCCATCACCCGGCGCAGCGTATCGGTAAAGACATAGGCGCGCAGATTGCCGAGATGGGCAAAGGAATAGACCGTCGGCCCGCAGCTATACATCCGCACCATCGCCGGATCGATCGGCGTAAAAGGCGCGGCTTCGCGGGTGAAGCTGTTGAAGAGGACGAGCGGTGCGCCCATGGGGGAAGAAGGCTGTGCAGACATAGATGTGGCCTTATCCAAGGGAAGTCGCTTCGCCAAGCCATTATGGCGCTGAAGGAGTGCGTTAAAAGCGCGCGATGTTGTTCAGGAAGCGCCATGTCCGGGGATAGCCGCGATCCTCCGGAATGCGGAGCACCGGTTCACCGTCGATTTCATCCGATTGTGGCTGGATCAGCTCTACCGGATAGGCCTCTACATGCGCGACCAATTCGTCAAAATTGCCCGCCTGAGCAATTTTTTCGAGGTTGCACAGGGTCGGAAAGACGATCCGTGCGACGCCCTCTTCGGCGTCCTGCAATGCCTGTTCGGCAGAGGTCCAGACGAGATGCACGGTTTCCGAGCCATCGACCGTGGCGTTCATCGGCAGATGATTGGCCTTGGCGGCATAGAAATGGGTGTCGAACGCGCGCGGCGCGACCGAGGGTGGCGGGCACCAGCGGGCAAATAATACCAATGCTTCGAGGTCTGGGGTCAGGCCATGTTCGGCAAGCAATTCGGAAAAGACCCGGCCATTGGCGAGGTCGGCCCGCATCGCGTTTAGCATCTCATGATCGGGCAGGGGATCAAGCGCGACCGCCAAGCCGACCTCTTCGATTGTTTCGCGAATGGCGGCAATCCGGTGCGGCGTATCATAAGGCATATCATCGCCAAGGCTTGAGGCGATGATCTTGTCATCCTCATCAACCCGGCCACCCGGAAAAACCCGTGCGCCCGCGGCAAAGGCCATGGTTGCAGCCCGTTCGATCATCATGATGTCGGGAGGGGATGCATCCTGATCGCGCATCAGGATCAGGGTCGCGGCAGGGATGGCATTGGGAAAGGGTAAATTCATGTATCAACTATACCATAAAGGTCGAATTAATACCTCTCTAAACCTGCATGCCATCCCTGGTCTTTAGTGCTGTATTTTTGGATGATCCGAAGATCAGGCCATGCCGAGCGCGGCCTTATAGGTTTCGAGAATGGCTTCGGCCTCGTCGCGTGCGTTCTTTTCCATCTTCCGCAGGCGGACAATGGCGCGCATCGCCTTGGCGTCAAAGCCATTGGACTTGGCTTCGTTGTAGACGTCCTTGATGTCGTCCGAAATGCCGCGCTTTTCTTCTTCGAGACGTTCGATCCGTTCGATAAACAGGCGTAGCTGATCGGCGGCGATGATGTCGCTCATCTGTGACTCCATGGCATTGAAAATTGGTGCTCGATGATCGAGCGGAAGGAGGCGTTTATGCCAGCGGGGGCGGATGCTCAATGCTTTTTCGCGGTCATTCTGCCGGTTATTGATTTTTCATGTCCAAACTGGCGGGTGCACTCGTCAAGCCGCCGTCTTGCTGTTATGAATTTCGCGACAGGCATTGTGCCGGATTATCGGCGCTCTCCTCCCCCCGCCTGTCATGTCCGCAAAGGAGTTTTTGTGAAGCAGCCGACCCAAACCCGCAGGCGTAAAGTCCGGGTTCTTGCGACGCTTGGCCCAAGCAGCAATAGCCGTGAGATGATTTCCCGGTTGATGGATGCCGGGGCCGATGCATTCCGTATCAACATGAGCCATGGCAAGCAGGAAGACCACGCCAAGGTCATCGCCCTTATTCGCGATATCGAACGCGAGACCGGTCGTTTGGCGACGATTCTCGTCGATTTGCAGGGGCCAAAGCTGCGTGTTGGCACGCTGGCCGATGGGCCGATCATGCTGGTTAAGGGCGCGGCCTTTGTCCTCGATCGTGATCCGACCCCGGGCGATGTGACGCGCATGACCTTGCCGCATCCCGAAATTTTCGCGGCGCTGCGCCCCGATGCGCGGTTGTTGCTGGATGATGGCAAGCTGGTGTTGCGGGTGACGGCGGTGACGCCAGACCGGATCGATACGGTCGTCGAGGTTGGCGGGCAATTGTCCAACAACAAGGGGCTGAATGTCCCTGATGTCGTCGTGCCGGTGCCGGCGTTGACGGCCAAGGACCGCAGCGATCTGACCTTTGCCCTTGGGCTGGGGATTGATTGGGTCGCGCTCAGCTTTGTGCAGCGGCCAGAAGATGTGGCCGAGGCGCGGCAATTGATCGGCGGCAAGGCGGCGCTCTTGGCCAAGATCGAAAAGCCGCAGGCGATGGAGCGGCTGGAAGAAATTATCGAGATCGTCGATGGCGTGATGGTCGCGCGCGGCGATCTGGGCGTGGAACTACCCCCGGAATCCGTGCCACAGGCGCAAAAGCGGATTGTCGAAACATCGCGCCGCATGGGTCGGCCGGTGGTGGTCGCGACCCAGATGCTCGAATCGATGATCAAGGCGCCGACCCCGACACGGGCAGAAGTCTCCGACGTCGCGACCGCGATTTACGATGGCGCGGATGCGGTGATGTTGTCGGCGGAGTCGGCAGCGGGCGATTGGCCGGTCGAAGCGGTGGCAATGATGGACCGTATCGCGACAGCGGTCGAATCCGACCCGGGCTATGCCTCGCGTCTCCATTTCACTGAAACCCGCCCTGATCCGACCACCGCCGATGCGATGTCGGAAGCGGCGGCGCATATCGCCAGTGTCATTTCGGCTTCGGCGATTGTCTGCTTCACTGCGTCCGGCTCCACCGCGCGGCGCGTGTCGCGCGAACGGCCTTCGGTGCCGGTGCTGATCATCACGCCCAAGGTGACGACGGCGCGGCAGCTTGGCCTGTTATGGGGCGCGCATGCGGTCAACACCCGCGATGTCGATAGTTTCGAGGAAATGGTCGAAAAGGCCAAGCGCACGGCGCTGCGCCATGGCGTGGCCGGTGCAGGCGATCATATCGTCATTATGGCGGGCGTGCCGTTCGGGACGCCGGGGTCCACCAATGTGGTCCATGCCGTGCAACTGACGGGTAAAGAACTGGAAGGCTGATTCTGATGCCCGCTGCTGTCGGTTCCGGCGGCGGCGGGCAATAGATGGCGGGATAGATGCGCGATGCGATACCCGATCCGCGCCACACGCGAAAACCCCGCGCCAGACGGGCTGGAACGGGGATTTCAAGCAATCATGCTTCGCAAATTGGCGACCGTTAAGCCGCCGACAAATTAGCCCTGACGAGCCTTGAAGCGACGATTGGTCTTGTTGATGACATAGGTGCGGCCACGACGACGGATAACACGGTTATCGCGATGACGCCCCTTGAGCGATTTGAGCGAGTTACGGATCTTCATGGGGCTAACGCTGCCTTGTCTGAAAACGGTTGTTGAATAAGAGCGGTCCACCTATTCGGCAGAGGGGAGTTAGTCAAGCGGTGTCAGCGGTGAAAACCATGTTGAAGGCGCTTTTCGGTGCGGAAAATGTCCCCGGAAAGCCCAAAGTCCCTGATGCTTCGCGAATCTATGCGATTGGCGATGTCCATGGCCGCCTTGATCTGTTGCATGATCTTATCCGGCGAATCACTGCCGATCATGAACAACGCGGCGGGGTGGCAAGCTGCGAGATCATCCTGCTGGGCGATTTGATCGATCGCGGCCCCGATTCGGCCGGGGTGGTCGATCTTGCCTGTAACTGGAACCATCCGGCGATCCATCTGACCACGATGAAGGGCAATCACGAGGCGACCTTGCTTTCGGTGCTGGATGGCGAGACGAATTGGCTGCTTTCATGGCTCAGCTTTGGCGGGCAGCAATGTCTTGAAAGCTATGGCGTATCGTCATCGGTGTTGATGTCGGGTGAATTGGGCAAGATTGTCGCCGCCGCTCGCCGCGCCGTGCCGCCCGCCCATCAGGCGTTTCTGGCAGGCCTCCCGCTGATGCTCCATCGCGGGGATTATTGCTTTGTCCATGCCGGGGTGAAGCCGGGGGTGGCGCTTGAAGCACAGGTCGAATCGGACCTGATCTGGATTCGCGATGAATTTCTTGATTCGTCCATCGATCATGGGGCGGTCATCGTCCATGGCCATACGATCCGGCCAGAGGTGCAAGTGCGCCCCAATCGCATCGGTCTTGATACCGGGGCCTATCGCACCGGCATCTTGTCGGCGGTTGGCCTAGAGGGCGGCGATTATTGGCTGTTGTCGACGGGGGTGTAAGTCAGCCAGAGGTCGAGACCCGCGCCCGGCATTGTCGGCGGGGTGGGGGATGCAATCCGTTCGGCATCGGCGCGTGCGCGTTCGAGAATCGCCTTGGGCACATCGGGATGATGGAAAACGCGGTCGGCCTGTCCCAATAGCCGCGCCTGCCACAGTCGCAGCATGTCCGGGTCTACGTGGTCGATCTGGAGGTTTACCAGGCCCGTGCGCGGGGCTGTCTCATCCATATCGAGCCACGCGGCCACTGCATTGTCCTCATGGGCGTGAAAGGGGTCGAGCGGGCCTTCGGGGTCGAGTGCGGCATCAATGGCGCGCCGTCGCGCTGCCGCATCCGGCCAGCGCCTGCGGATCGCGCCACGGGCGGTAAACAGCCCGTCCGCGAGCTTACCCAGATTGGCGGGCAGCATCGCCTCCAGCCGTTGACGCAGTGCCTTGGCAAGGCCTGCGGACGCGCCGCCAGTGCCGATGGCGATCAGCACCGGATTGCGGTCGATGATCGCGGGCAAGGTGAAATCGCAATAATCTGGCCGGTCGGTGGCGTTGACCAACACGCCGCGCGCTTTAAGGACGGCAATGACGGCCAGTGCCTCGTCCTCCTCCTCAATCGCGACAATTGCCAACGCGGCCTCTTCATCCGGACCGACAATGCATGCGCCCGCACGGGCCAACAGGCGGCGCTTGGCATCTGCGCCCGCGCCTTCACCCGCCAATATCACCCGGCGACCCGATAGGCGCATCAGCACCGGCAGGCTGTGCAGGCTGGGTTCGGCCTGATCGGTTTTGGGCGAATTCATGCGGGCGTGGCTTTCCTTGTTGGCATCCCAGGCTATAACGCATTGCTATGACGCGTTTCACTGTCAACGGCCAGCCCGTCCATTACCGACTTGATGCGGAAACGCCCCTGTTATGGGCGTTGCGCGATGCATCGAACCTGACCGGCACCAAATATGGCTGCGGCGCGGGCCAGTGCGGCGCATGCACCGTGCATGTGGATGGTCAGGCGGTGCGATCTTGTCAGATTAATATCGGGACGGTCGAGGGCGCGTTCGTCACGACGATCGAAGGCCTGTCTGCGGATCGCAGCCATCCGGTGCAACAGGCATGGGTCGCAGAGAATTTGCCCCAATGCGGCTATTGCCAATCGGGCATGATCATGGCGGCGGCGGCGCTGTTGCAGGCCAATCCCCAGCCGGTCGATGCCGATATCGATGCGGCGATGACCAATATTTGCCGCTGCGGCACCTACCCCCGGTTGCGACGGGCGATCCATCGCGCTGCCCGCGTCATGGCGGGGCGGGACATTATCGCCGCCGCGCCGCCACCGGGGATCGACCCGGCGGATGCGGCGGCGGCTGTCGAGGCATTGACGCCGGTGTCACGTAAATAAGCCTCTCACCAATAAACGGTGATTGTTAGAGGATCAGCTCAATAAAGCCGCGCCGATAAAGAACAACAAGCCTGCGCCCGCGCTGATATTGGTCGCGCGGCGGTAGCTTGGCACTTTCCATGCCATCAGAAACCCCGTCCCCAGCAAGATGAATAATGCGACGGCCAGTGCGGCGGCATAGAGTTTGAACAATGTGCCGCCCTTGGCCTTGTGCAGTTGGACGAGATGGCGATACCAGCTCGTCTCCTTGACGGTGAGCTTGGCCTCCAAAGGATTGTCGGTCGGCGCGAGCAGCACATCGCGTTGCGACCCCGACCATTCAAGGTTATAATTATCCCCGATCGACCGGACACGCGGTTTGCCGCTGGGCGGTGCGATGCCCAGCTTTGCCAATTCGGTTGCAGCAAGTGTGCTGAGCGCCTTTTCATCATTCATCATCGGTGCGCTGAGCGTCACCTTATGGTCCGTGGTTTCATAGTCGCCCGAAATACCCCAAGTATACAGCCCGCCTGTGACAAGAAACATCAGTGCAACCGGAAACATAAAAGCGGCCAGCAGCATGTGGACCTTGGTGAGGGTGGCACGGTTCACTGGCATATTTCCTTATATGGTGAAAAAGAACGCAAAGTCGGGTATTTGCTTGCTGGTGGCATTACACTAGCCGCCGCCTATTTTGCAAGCAGCGGCGCCTGATATTGCTGCAAGGCGTGATGCAATCCTTGCACACTTCACTTTGCAGGATCACGTCCCCATATGGACATGATGATGACCGAGAATAGCCAGAAGTCCCAGTCCAATTTGGCCCAGCCCAGCCTGTTCATCCCGCATGGCGGGGGACCGTGCTTTTTCATGGACGATCCTGCCGGGCGTTGGACCGGCATGGGCGATTTTCTGCGTCAATTGCTGGCGAGTTTGTCCGCGCGGCCCAAGGCCATTTTGCTGGTGTCCGCTCATTGGGAAACTGATGGCTTTGCGTTCACCGGCCATGCCGCGCCGGAACTGATCTTCGATTATTACGGTTTTCCGCCACATACATATGAACTGCGCTATCCGGCGCCGGGCGCGCCTGATCTGGCGGCGCGGGCAGCGGGTTTGTTGCAGGCGGCGGGCTTCAAGGCAATGGTCGATCCCGATCATGGTCTGGATCATGGCGCATTCGTCCCGTTGATGCTGGCCGCGCCCGATGCCGATATTCCGGTGGTCGAGATGTCGCTCGATCGCAGCCTTGATCCGGCACTGCATCAGGCGGCCGGACGGGCATTGGCTGTCCTGCGTGAAGAAGGCGTGCTCATCATCGGATCGGGGATGAGCTTCCATAACATGCGGGCCTATGGCAATCCGGCGGCGACTGCCCAAGCCGAGTTGTTCGACCAATATCTGACGAAGGCGGCGACCGCACCCAGCAAGGATCGCGCCGAGGCGCTCAATCAATGGGCGCAGGCCCCCGGCGGGCAGTTTGCCCATCCGCGCGAGGAGCATCTGTTGCCGTTGATGGTTGCCGCCGGGGCCAGTGATCAGGCAGGCGCGCGCATTTATAACGAGCGCGTGCTGGAGGTCGCGATCTCGGCCTATCGCTTCGATTAATCAGTTAATATTCAGCGCGAACCGTGCCGCAGCCTCTTGATCAGGCGTATCGGCCAGCACCCAGCCATTCATCAGCAGGCGCGCGGTATATTGGCGGTTGTAGATGAAGGCGGCGATGATTTGCCACAGGCCAAAGGTCACAATGCTGAACAGCAAATGCAGCGCGGCTATGCCGATTTCGCCGCGAAACAAGGGCACGAACCAGCCAAAGCACAAATAGGTCGGGCTAAACCCGTAAAAGCCGTTTCTCGTCATCCCCGATTGGACATGCCGCACGACGACTCGTTTCTGGCGATAGAAAATCAGCAGCAGCAACGGCGAAAACATGATCAACAGGATCAGAAAATGCCAAATTGAGAAACTGCCCATGTGATTCCTTCCCCTGTATGAGTGCCTAAGGTCAAGGCTTGGCGTGATTTTGTCAATCAATAGCTGTTGTTATCTTTGGCCATCAAGCGATGCGGCTAAGCCGTTTCAGTCGCAGCGACGGAGGGTTTGTGTCTCGTTCCCGTCTTTCATGCGCAATGTGCCATCCGGCAACAAGGCCAGCGAAAAGGGGGCAGGGGTGCCGTCGCCGACATCGCCATAGCAGACTTGCTGGCCATTATAGCTTGTCGCGCCCTCCGCGATGGCGGGTTGGAGATCGCAACCCCATTCAAAGCCGTGGATGCTTTCCTTCTCGATCCGGAGATTGGCCCCTTCGACATATTCGCCATTGGACGAAGGCGCCACGCAACTGGCATCGACATTCATCCATTCGCCCAGCAGCGTGCGCGCGGGGGCTTGAGATGCAGGGAGAGATTGAGGGGCGGAGGCTGATGCGTTTTGCGCGGCGTCCAGTGCCTTTTTCAACAAGCCGCTGAACTGGGCGGATGCGGGCGAGGTCAATGCCGCGATGCAGATGCCAAAGGCGATACTACCCAAACAAAAGTTTTTGTATGTCATGCGATCCCACCATCGGCGCTCATGACGCCGCGAACTAATTGTTGTTGCTCTAGAATGTCGTGGGGATGCGCGTTTGGCAAGTGACGGCATGTCTGCGCTTGTCGTGCAGGCAAAGAAAAAGGGCCTGCGATTTCTCGCAGACCCTTGTATTCCATACGAAAAAGTGAATTTTCGTATTAACGCTTGCTGAACTGGAAGCTACGACGGGCCTTGGCCTTACCGTATTTCTTACGTTCAACCGTGCGGCTGTCGCGGGTCAGGAAGCCAGCGGCCTTGACCGGTGCGCGCAGCACGGGTTCGTACTTGGTGAGCGCCTGGCTGATGCCATGCTTGACGGCACCGGCCTGACCGGAAAGACCGCCGCCCTTGACGGTGCAGATCACATCATACTGGCCTTCGCGGTCGGTGACGGCGAACGGCTGGTTGATGACGAGACGCAGGGTCGGACGAGCGAAATAGGTCACCGAATCGCGACCGTTGACGATCACGCGGCCGGTGCCCGGCTTGATCCAGACGCGGGCAACGGCGTCCTTACGACGGCCGGTGGCGTAGGAACGGCCCTGAGCATCGACTTCGCGTTCGCGCAGCGGCATTGTCGGGGCGGCAGGCGCAGCAGCGACAGGTGCTTCACCAGCGACATCGGCGACAGCAGCAGCCGGTGCAACAGGAGCAGCGCCGGTCAGCGCAGCCAGATCGGCGAGGGACTGACGGGTATCGGACATTATGCACCCACCTTGTTCTTGCGGTTCATCGCCGCGATATCGAGAATGACGGGGTTCTGACCTTCATGCGGATGCTCGGCACCCGAATAGAGGCGAAGGTTGCGCATCTGCTGACGACCGAGCGGGCCGCGCGGCACCATGCGTTCAACGGCCTTTTCAAGGACGCGTTCCGGGAAACGACCTTCCAGCACCTTGCCAGCCGTTACGCCCTTGATCCCACCAGCATAGCCGGTGTGGCGATAATAGACTTTCTTCTGCAGCTTGTTGCCGGTGAAGCGCACCTTGTCCGCGTTGATGACGATGACATTGTCACCGCAATCGACGTGCGGGGTGAACGTCGGCTTGTGCTTGCCGCGCAGGATGTTGGCGATGATCGTGGCAACGCGGCCAACGACCAGTCCTTCTGCATCAATAAGATGCCATTTCTTTTCGACCTCAGCCGGCTTGGCCGACTTGGTGGTCTTCATCAGCGCCTTCATGGCTCTTGACCCTCATGGTTGACCGCAATCCCGTAAAATTCATGGGGATGCGACTAAAAAATCAAGCCGCCCGGACAAATCCGAACGGCGGCGATGGGCTCCAATGACGTTCAGGGGCGTTAAAGTCAAGCAAAACCGTGCGTTTTAGAAGAGGTATTGGGATACCTCTGTTTGTTTTAGTCGCTTTTGTTTGATTAGCCTCAGTCGCCGGCGGCAGCATCCGCTGCCTTAGGCTTTCGCACCAATAAGGCGCGGCGGCCGTTCGGCCTTGCGGCTGCTCACGCAGCCGTTGGTGGGAGATAGCGAGGTCTTCCCTTGGGAGATGCCGCCAACGGCACGCAGTGTCGCAAGCGCGAACGCGCGCCGCGCCTTATTGGCGCGTAGCCAAGGCGACGGATGTCGCCGCCCGGCGCTTGAGGGGCTAACAAACGAGGCTAAACAAATTGACATTCGCCCGCCGTCCCTTAATAGCGGCCTCGGGCCACGCGGTCCCAACGCCGCGCAGCTCTCTGTAAGGAGAAGCATTACATGACTGTGAATACACCTGCCTCCAAGCCGGCTCGTCCGTTTTTCTCTTCTGGCCCTTGTGCGAAACCGCCGGGCTGGGACGCCTCCAAACTCGCTACCGAATCGCTGGGTCGGTCTCACCGTGCCAAGATCGGCAAGGCGCGTCTCCAATTGGCCATTGATCTTACCCGCGAAGTGCTCGGCGTGCCGGACACCCACCGCATCGGCATTGTGCCGGGGTCGGATACCGGTGCTGTCGAAATGGCGCTGTGGACGATGTTGGGCGCCCGCGGTGTGACGATGATGGCGTGGGAAAGCTTTGGTGAAGGCTGGGTGACGGACGTCAACAAGCAACTGAAGCTCAACGCCACGGTGTTGAACGCGCCTTATGGCGAAATCCCCGATCTTTCCGCCGTCAACTTCAAGGACGATGTCGTCTTTACGTGGAACGGCACGACCTCTGGCGCGCGCGTGCCCAATGGCGACTGGATTGCCGATGACCGTGAAGGCCTGACGATCTGCGACGCGACCTCGGCGGTGTTCGCTTATGACATGCCTTGGGATAAGCTCGATGTCGTGACCTTCTCCTGGCAGAAGGTGCTGGG
>DITW01000037.1:12831-13316 GCA_002422945.1 Sphingomonadales bacterium UBA6174
AATGGGCGAAGTCGGTCGGCGGGCTGGAAGGCCTGAAGGCGCGTTCCAATGCGAATGCGGCGGCGCTTGGCAAGATTGTCGAAGAACGCAGCTGGCTTGGCCATCTCGCGGCTGATCCGGCGATTCGCTCCACCACCTCGGTCTGTTTGACGGTTGAGGGTGCGGATGAAGCGCTGATCAAGAAATTCGCCGCTCTGTTGGAAGCCGAAGACGCTGCCTATGACATTGCCGGTTATCGCGATGCCCCCCCGGGCCTGCGGATCTGGTGCGGCGCGACCGTGAACACCGCCGATGTGGAAGCGCTCGGCCCGTGGTTCGATTGGGCCTGGGCGACATTGCACGCCAAATAATTGCCTGCGCCCCCGTATGATGCGGGGGCGTAGATTATCTGTCTTCAGATCAGTTTTCCCAGATCAATCGGGAACTCTCCCCAGAGGAGTTAAGCAACATGACTAAGCCAAAAGTCCTTATTTCCGACAAGATGG
>DITW01000037.1:13332-13464 GCA_002422945.1 Sphingomonadales bacterium UBA6174
CGGAAGAACTGATCGCGATCATCGGTCAATATGATGGTCTCGCGATCCGTTCCTCGACCCGGGTGACGAAGGAAATTCTCGACGCCGCAACGAATTTGAAGGTCATTGGCCGCGCCGGTATCGGTGTCGACA
>DITW01000033.1:0-129 GCA_002422945.1 Sphingomonadales bacterium UBA6174
TCGTCGCCAAGGCCATCGGCCAGCCGATCGCCAAATTCGCGGCCCGCGTCATGGCCGGTGAAATGCTCGCCGACCTGCCGCAGATCAACCGCCACATCAAGCATATCGCCGTCAAGGAAGCCGTCTTCC
>DITW01000033.1:227-4938 GCA_002422945.1 Sphingomonadales bacterium UBA6174
TGTCGGTCAAGGACAGCGACAAGCCCGTGATCCTGCCCGGCGTGCGCCAATTGGCCGATTTCGGCTTCAAGGTCATCGCGACCGGCGGCACCGCCGATTATCTGATCGCGCAGGGCGTGAACGTCGAAAAGGTCAACAAGGTCGCCGAGGGCCGTCCGAACATCGTGGACAAGATCAAGGATGGCGAAGTCGCCATGATCTTCAACACCACGGAAGGTTGGCAATCGCTGAAAGACAGCCAGTCGATCCGCGTGTCCGCCCTTTATGGCAAGGTCCCGTATTTCACCACTGCCGCGGCGTCCGTCGCCACTGCAAGGGCGATTGCAGCCCTGCGTGCGCATGAACTTGAAGTTCGCGCACTCCAGGACTATTAAGGACCACTAACTTCAATCCCGACATCGTGAGGTTGTATGGCGCTCCAGCCCGGAGCGTCACGGGAGCGTTTTGACGAAAGGTTCCGAGTACATGGCATCCCCAGAGAAAATGCCCATGCTGGAAGAAGGCTATCGGATGATTGCCGAGGAGCTGACGCGCCTCAAGATGATCGAACGTCCGGCAGTCATTCAGGCAATCGAAGAAGCGCGCGCCCATGGCGACCTCTCGGAAAATGCCGAATATCATGCCGCCAAGGAACGCCAAGGCCAGATCGAAGCCACGATTGGCGATCTTGACGACCGCATGGCCCGCGCCATGGTCGTCGATCCGAAAAGCCTGTCCGGCGACAAGATCGTGTTCGGCGCAACCGTGACCTTGTTGGATGAAGACGACAAGCCCGTCACCTATCAGCTCGTCGGCCAGATGGAAGCGGACGCCAAGCGCGGTCGCATCTCGTATAACAGCCCCTTGGGCCGTGCGCTCATCGGCAAGAAGGTCGATGACGAAATTGAAGTGACCGTGCCATCGGGCGACCGTTGGTATTGCGTGTCGAAGATCGAGTTCATCTGATGATCGAAGCCGAATTCTGGGATTATGACACCGCCACTGAACTGGCGGATGCGGTGGCAGGCGATGTCGGCTTCATCATCGAAAGCGCGCTCGATGCGCGTGGCGATGCCGTGATTGCGGTGCCGGTCGATGATGTGTCGATGCCCATTCTGGAAAAATTGGCCAAGCAAAAGCTGAACTGGAAGAAAGTCACCCTCTTCCCGACCGACGACCGCCTCGTGCCGGTCAGCGATCCGCTCGCCAAGGTCACGCCTTTGGCCAAGCTGTTCCTCCCGCTCGGCGCGCGCGTCATGCCGATCGGCAGCGACACCAAGGATTATAAATCCGCAGGCAAGGCCGCCGATGCACGTCTGCAAGACCTGCAATGGCCCTGCGACCTGATCTGGCTCAGCATGGGCGAAGACGGCCACACCGCCGCGATCTATGCCGGTCCCGATCTGGATGAGGCATTGAACGGCCCGAAAGAACGCCGCGCTTTGGGCATCATGCCGGAACCGATGCCGAAAGACGCTCCCGTCGCCCGTGTCACCTTGTCGCGCGCAGCGATTGCGTCGGCACGTTCGCTGATGATCGTCACCAAGGGCGATAATCGCCGCGAGTTGCTCGAACAGGCGATTGAAGACGGCACGTCCTCGACCCTACCCATTGGCCGCGTCCTCGCCGATCTGGAACAGCCCATCGATATCCATTGGTGCGCTTAGTTTGATGAGCCTCAGTCGCCAGCGGCACTGCGTGCCGTTGGTTGCAGTTTCCAAGGCCAGCGCCACGCCCTCCCCCCCCCTTCGTCATCCTGAACTTGTTTCAGGATCCATCCGGAACCGTCTGGAGAAGATACTGAACCAAGTTCAGCATGACGAATGTAGACGGAAGAACCAACCGCGGCACCGCCTCACCGCCTCCCAACAGGGGAAAGCGCACCGCTCCTATCATATTGCAACAACATCTCCTTGCACGTCGGACTCCCGACCCGCTATGCAACTCCCATGTCCGATGAAGATCTCTTTGCCGCGCCGGGGGCCGTCGCCGGCACCTATGATGCCTCCACCATTGAGGTGCTGGAAGGGCTGGAACCCGTGCGTCGCCGCCCCGGCATGTATATTGGCGGGATCGACGAGCGCGCCTATCACCATCTCGCCGCCGAAGTGCTCGACAATGCGATGGACGAGGCTGTCGCCGGCCATGCCAATCGGATCGAAATCAACCTGCAACCGGGCAATCGCCTGACCATCACCGATAATGGGCGCGGTATCCCGGTCGATCCCCATCCGAAATTTCCGGGCAAATCCGCGCTCGAAGTCATCCTCACCACGCTCCACTCCGGCGGTAAGTTTGAGGGCAAGGCCTATGCCACCTCGGGCGGCCTGCACGGCGTCGGCATCTCGGTGGTCAACGCCTTGTCCACCGATACAGTGATCGAGGTCGCCCGCAATAAATTGCTCTATCGCCAACGCTTCGCGCGCGGTCTGGCCCTTGGGTCCATTGAGGAAATGGGTCCGGTCGCCAATCGGCGCGGCACGTCCGTGTCCTTTACCCCAGACACCGAAATTTTCGGCGACACCGCCCATTTCAAGCCCGCCCGTCTCTATCGCCTCGCGCGGTCAAAGGCCTATCTCTTCGCGGGCGTCGAAATTCGCTGGAAATGCGCCGCCGAACTGATCGGCGACGACACGCCGAGCGAGGCCGTATTCCAATTCCCCGGCGGCCTCTCCGATCATCTCAAAGAACAGATCGGCGCGCGCGAATGCGCAACTTCCGAATTCTTCGCTGGACGCCAGGACTTCGCCGATGAACAGGGTCGGGTCGAATGGGCGGTTGCATGGCCCTTATGGTCAGACGGCAGCTATAGCTATTATTGCAACACCATCCCCACCCCCGATGGCGGCACGCATGAAGCAGGGCTTCGCGCCGCCATTGTGAAGGGCATGCGCGCCTTTGGCGAATTGGTCGGCCAGAAAAAGGCCAAGGACATCGCCGCCGAAGACATCATGACCTCGAATGAGGTGATGCTGAGCGTCTTCATCCGCGACCCCCAATTCCAAAGCCAGACCAAGGATCGCCTGACCTCGCCAGAGGCCGCGCGACTGGTTGAAAACGCAGTGCGCGACCATTTCGACCATTATCTCACCGATAATATGGAGCGCGGCAAGGCATTGCTCGGCTTCATCCTTGATCGCATGGACGAACGCCTGCGTCGCAAGGCGGAACGCGAGGTCAAGCGCAAGACCGCGACGTCCAAACGCAATCTGCGCCTGCCGGGCAAGCTCACTGACTGTTCGTCGGATGATCCTGCAGGCACCGAATTATATCTCGTCGAAGGTGATAGCGCGGGCGGTTCCGCCAAACAGGCCCGCGACCGCAAGACTCAAGCGATCCTGCCGTTGCGCGGCAAGATCCTGAACGTCGCCTCCGCCACGGCCGACAAGATCCGCGCCAATCAAGAAATCAGCGACATTACGCAGGCATTGGGTTGTGGCGTGCGCGATAAATTCTCGCCCGAAACCCTGCGCTATGAACGCATCATCATCATGACCGATGCCGATGTCGATGGCGCGCATATCGCCACCTTGCTGATGACTTTTTTCTTTCAGGAAATGCCTGAACTGGTCCGGCGCGGCCACCTCTTCCTCGCCCAGCCGCCGCTCTATCGCCTGACCGCAAGCAACAAGAGCTATTACGCCAAGGACGATGCCCATCGCGCCGAAATCGAGGCAGGCCCTTTAAAGGGCCGCAAGATCGAAGTCTCGCGCTTCAAAGGTCTTGGCGAAATGAACCCGCAGCAATTACGCGAAACCACGATGGACCCAAAAAGCCGCACCCTGTTGCGCGTCACTTTGCCGGCGGAATATGAAGAACGCGCCGGGGTCCGCGATCTGGTTGATAGGTTGATGGGCAAACATCCGGAACACCGCTTCGCCTTCATTCAGGCCAATGCTGCTTATGTGGATGAAGACGCCATCGACGCGTAGTTTGCTTTGCCCGCTTTTTTCTTTTAGCCTCAATCGTCGGGCGGCGACTTCCGTCGCCTGGGCTTTCGCCCCAATACAGCGCAGCGGCCAGTCGGACTTGCAGCGCTAACGCGCCGTTGGTGAGCACCCTTTCGTAATGCTGAACTTGGCCTTCGGCTCAGCATCTATTCCACGCGCAATGACAGATGCACAACGAAGGCTAACGCGTTCAAACCAACTACAATCACGCCTTCATCGGGCTATTATAAAGCCGCTGAACCACATGCAGCAGCACGTCACGCAGCCTGCCCAACTTCCCCCATCATGAAAAAAGGCCGACCCTTTCGGGCCAGCCTTTTATTCAATCGATCACAAGGACCATGTCCTCACAAATCGTCATCATCCGCATCCGGGCCGACCATCAGGCCCTCTGCCACTTCCTCGGTCTTGCCACGGATCGCGGCTTCGATCCGGTCGCGGATTTCCGGGTTATCACGCAGGAATATCTTCGCGTTTTCGCGGCCCTGACCAAGACGCACCGAATCATAAGAGAACCATGCGCCCGATTTCTCCACCAGCCCGGCCTTCACGCCAAGGTCAAGAATTTCGCCAATCTTGGAAATACCCTCGCCATACATGATGTCGAATTCAACCTGTTTGAACGGCGGGGCGACCTTGTTCTTCACGACCTTCACCTTGGTGCGGTTTCCGATGTGGCGGTCGCCGTCCTTGATCGCTCCGATTCTTCTGATATCGAGTCGAACGCTCGCATAGAACTTGAGCGCCTTACCACCGGTCGTCGTCTCGGGCGATCCGAAGAA
>DITW01000075.1 GCA_002422945.1 Sphingomonadales bacterium UBA6174
CCCCCGCGATGCCGCGTGAGACGTGGTGAAAACATGGGTCACTTCTCGATGGAAAAATCCGCGCCTGCCGGGTCAACTCTCAGTGGAAATCAACAGCCAACTTGCTGATTGCAGAACAGTCGTGTCACGCGACCATTCGCAATGTTTGCTGAGTGTGCTGCGCCCAAAGATGTACGCTAATAGCGTATTTTTGTTGACGGTAGTACGCTAATAGCGTAGCTCGAGCCTATGGAGATCGTCCGCACCACAGCCTACACCTCCGCCCTCAAGCGGTTGAAGAAGCTTGGTGCATCCACCAGCGACATTGTCGCGATGGAAGATGCGATTGCCAGAGCACCCGAAGCTGGGGCTGTTATCCGGGGCACGAATGGCCTGCGGAAAGTTCGCTTTGGCTATGGTGGTCGCGGCAAGAGCGGTGGTGGGCGGACGATCTATTATGTGATGCTGGACGATGATGTCGTCTATCTGCTCGTCGCATACGCCAAGGCCGACAAAGAGGACCTGACGGCGGACGAGAAGCGATTGTTCAGCGCATTGATTGAGGAGTTGACCAATGACTGAGCGAACCGAACTGGGCTTGCAGATTGAAGCTGGTCTGCGTGAAGCGATTGCACACCGCAAGGGCAAGATCGCGCTGGAAAGCCGTCATGTCGAGGCAATGCCTGCTGCGCGAGTGCGTGAAATCCGCCGTTCGCTGGCCAAGAGCACCAAGGATTTTGAACGTCGCTTTGGCATTCCGGCGAGGACTGTCGAGGGATGGGAGCAGGGGCGTAAGATCGACGTGGCGCATCGTGTGCTGCTCACTGTGATCGCTAAATCGCCGGAAGTGGTGGAAGCGGCCTTGGCTGAGGCTAGCTGAACGCACGGTAATCAGTCGTTTCTCACGACCATTCATTGTGGCGTCAAATCTGCGCTGCGACCGCGTTTGCAGCGTTCAAAGCAGCATCAGCGCAGTCATGCAGCGGACCTGTCGCTTGGCTGCTGTAGGGCGCTTAAAATACGTTTTTTCGTGCCCAGCCAAACCATATGGCACGGTTTTCTCGGTCAAGTATCTGAAATTAGACGGTAAAGTCACACGGCATATCGCACGGTGTGAAAATGTGTCGGGCAAGTCATTGAAATTAAAAGCAGCTTTTGACCAGCATTAGCATCATAATCCGCGTGTCGGGGGTTCGAGTCCCTCCTCCGCTACCATTTTTCAAATATTTGGTGGCAGGCATAGGCAAGTGGATCGCTGGATAATCCGTACGATCTTCTTGGGCAATAAATGATCTGCGGGTCGGTTAGACCCGCATGAACGACATCAGACAGTTGCGATGATGGTGCCGGTGAATTTTTCCCGGGCAGATTCGAATTTCCGCATCGGCTGGAAACTCTTTTCATCAATAATGAGAGATTTCAGGCCGGTGACCTTGAAGATGCCGATCTTGAACTGCTTGGGCGCGGCGCCATTACGTTCGACCGCAAGCGCATCGACGAAATATTCGTCATGCTGCGTGTATAATACATGCGGTGCCAATATTAATTTGTCTTTATTATATGTGGCACAGACACATTTACGGAGCGTGATCGCTTCCATGAGAATTTCGATTGAGTTCATGCATTCTCATGGATGATTGACGCGAAAAGTCCAGATAAATATCCGGAATCGATGGTCGCTCCAGCTATGATCGGCGGTATGACGTCACTTTAGCGGTCGAGCGGTTCGAAACTGAATAGCCCGCGCCGATAATTCATCGTGATCTTGATATGGGTCAGCCCTGTGCCAGCACTGACCGAGACTGATTTCGCCTTGGGCTTGGACCAGCCGAGTTTCGGATTGCCAGCAAAGCCGACGCCATCGATCGACAGGCCGAATTTGCGATTTTTATCGCGATCATGCAGCAGGCTGATGGCGTAAATGCCCGCAGATGGCAGGCGGACACATAGTTCCGCCAGGCCGGATGGCGGCAGTTCGATCTCGGATCGGCGGAAGGTCTTTTTGGCGGCGATCAATATGTCGTCATTTTCAAGAAAATCATGATCATTGGATGGGTAGACCTCCAGCTTGAGATAGCCCTGCCGATCTTTCAGTCCCAACGCCGTGACGATCAGCGCAGGTCCATGTTCATTCTTCCGGCACGCCCCCTCGGCCTTGCCACGTTCGGGGTCGGGCGGGGCATGGGATGTCGCGCCAACCAGACATGGAAGCATAAACAATAATGCCATTTTCTTGCCGTGCCTTGTTACTGTATCACTAGCCACGTCTACCCCCGTCTGATCAAACCCCGTCACATCAAGCCCCATTTTGCGACATGTTTTGATTAAGCGTAGTTTAAGCCTCTAAAGGCTCGATATTTCTATACATGATTTCGATAATTTACACAGCGACGCTGATTGTGCAGCGTAAAGGCCTTATGTCTCCTCCAATAATCAAGGCATTTCCGCTTTAAATGTGTATGTTAAATAGCCGATAGAAGAGGTGGCCATGCATATCCTGTCCAAATCTGTGCCGATGTCACTGATTGCGTGCTGCCTGATGGCTACGCCTGCACATGCTTTGAGCCATCAGGATTGGGATACGGCCAGCTCCATCGGTGCTTATGGCCTGACGGCGGTGGCCATTGGGTGGCCCTTGATGGAAGGTGATCGCGCCGGGGCGCTGCAGGCGGTGGCATCGGGCGGCGCGGCGGAGCTTGTCGCCCAAGGTCTGAAAGCGACAATCCATGAAACGCGTCCGGATGGCAGCAATCGCAAGAGCTTCCCATCTGGCCACACCAGCGTCGCCTTTGCGGCAGCGGCCAGCCTCTATGAACGCCAAGGACCACAGGCTGGCATCGCTGCCTTCACCATCGCCAGCCTTGTCGGCGTGGCAAGGGGGAAGGCGGACATGCATCATTGGTATGATTGTGTCGCGGGCGCGGCGATCGGGCTTTCGTCAGGTCTGTTGATCACTCATAAGCCGGATCGCAATGTGGCGATGGTGCCTTGGATGGAAGGCAAGGGTGGTGGCCTGACTTTGGCGATGCGGTTCTAGGGTTCATGCCGATAAGGGCAGGCCAAGCTTATACGATCAATTTTTTATAATTATCCGCCACCGATTGGAGTGCGTGGCTCCATTGATAAGCCTCGCTCGCCTTGCGGGCATTGCGGCCAAGCGCGATCCGTTTTTCAGGGTGTTGGATGAGGTCCGCCACTGCGGCGACATAATCATCTGGCTGGTCTGCTTGGCAGAGGATGCCGGTGTGGCCATTGTCGATCAACAGCCTGCTGCTCGGCGCGTTGGCGCTGACCACGGCGAGGCCCGCGGACATCGCCTCCAGATTGACATTGCCAAAGGCTTCGGTCGTGCTGGGATTGAGCAGGATGTCGGCGCTGGTGATCGCTTGGGCCAGCGCAGGCCCACGCAAATGGCCGGTCATGACGATATTGCTCAACCCCTCCACCAATTCGTCACGGGCAGGGCCATCGCCTACGATCAAGGGGCGGATGTTGGGGAATGTCTCGCGCAGGCGTTTGATCGTCGCGATGAACTCGACAATTCCCTTTTCGCGCACCAATCGTCCGAAAAACAAGACGATGGGATCGGACGCATTATAGCCATGGGCCAGACGCCATTCCTCGCTGCGCCGTTCAGGATTGAACAATTGGTGATCGACGCCGCGACTCCAGATGGCGATCTTGTTCGCATCCACCCCATCGGCCCGCAACAGGTCCTCCATCGGCGGGTTAGGGGCCAGCACGAGATTGCACCTTTGGTAAAAGCGACGGAGATAACCTTCAATCGCGGTACGGATGAAGCCAAGGCCGTAAAATTGGAAATAGGTTTCAAACCGGGTGTGGAGGCTCGCCACCAGCTTGATGCGATGCTTGTGGGCATAATTTTGCGCGGCACGGCCCAGCAAATCTGGCGCGGATACATGGATAATATCGGGTGCAAACGCATCGAGTTCACGCAGAATCTTGCGGGGGATGCCCAATGCGACTCGATATTCCGAACGGGTCGGGATCGGGATCGACGGCACCGAGATGAGCGTGCCTTGCGCTGCAAAAGCGGGAGTTGCGATAGTGGGAGAGAATATGCGCACATCGAAACCGGATTGCACGAGATGCCCGACCAGACGATTGAGCGCCTGATTTGCACCATCGGCGACGCAATTATAATTGCCCGAAAACAGCGCGACTTTGATCGGGCGATCGGCCTGCACATAGGGTCTGACGACAGGGGCGCGTTGAGCCAAGGTCATGCATGTAACCCCGAAACGCCAGATGCGAAAATAGTCATGGGATGGATAAGGCCTTGAAAGAGAATAGGGATCTTATCAGAATTACCCCGCCCATATAATGGCGCGCTTGACGTGGCACGCTCTCTCATATGTCTTTTGTCTCTATAGTAATAACCGGAATTTGGCAACATCCGCCAGTCTTGGACCCGGCCTATAGGCTTGACTTTCATGGCCCAAGAGAGTGAAGGCGCGGGCAGATTGCCGGGCGGCGCTGCCCGATGTCATATGCGGTGTTGAATTATGTCCATGCCTGTCGCCCATAATCTCCCGGTCACAGTGGCTGCCCTCTATAAATTCGCGGATTTTTCCGATCCGGCGGCGATGCAGGGACCGTTGCTGGAGGTCTGTCAGGGCAATGGCATTTTTGGCACATTGTTGTTGGCGCATGAAGGCGTGAATGGGACTATTGCCGGTGCGGCGGCGGGGATAAAGGCGGTGGTCGCCTATATCCGCAGTCTGCCGGGTTGCGCGGATCTCGATGTCAAATATTCGGGCGCGGTCGAAATGCCTTTTTACCGGATGAAGGTCCGGCTGAAGCGCGAGATCGTCACCTTGGGCGTCGATGGTGTCGATCCGGTCGGGCAGGTGGGGCATTATCTTGATCCGGCAGGATGGAATGAACTGATCAGCGATCCCGATGTGATCCTGATCGATACGCGCAATGATTATGAAGTTGCGATTGGCACCTTTCGCAATGCGATTGATCCAAAGACCAAGAGCTTTCGCGAATTTCCGGCATGGTTTGATGCCCATCGCGCCGAGTTTGAAGCCGAGGGGCGCACCCCAAAGATCGCGATGTTCTGCACCGGGGGCATTCGCTGCGAGAAATCTACCGCTTTTGTCCGCGCGCGTGGGATTGACGAGGTCTATCACCTCAAGGGCGGCATCTTGCGCTATCTGGAAGACATGCCGGAAGAAGAGAGCCTGTGGGATGGCGAGTGCTTCGTCTTTGATGAGCGCGTGGCCGTTGGTCATGGCCTGCGCCTTGGCCAGCACGGCTTGTGCCGTTCATGCCGCCGCCCGGTGAGCGAGGCCGATCGCGCCTCGCCTTTGTATGAAGAGGGCATTTGCTGCCCTGCCTGTCATGACGAACTGGACGAGGCGCGCCGCGCCCGTCTGGCAGAACGTCATCGTCAGGTCGCCTTGGCCGCCAAGCGTGGCGAAGCGCATATCGGCCCTGTGCGTGGTCGCCAACAGGATTGAAGATACTAGCCTCTTAGTTGAGTAACACCGCAAGAGCGGAGAATTGCGCTTGTTGCCCGTCGGTGATGGCGTGAATCTTCTCGCGGGCAGCATCGGTGCGGGCCTGCAATCGGGGTTCGCTGACAACCGATAATTCCCGAACGATGATATCAAGGTCCGCGCGCGCCGATTCTGCCCCTGCGCGGGGTTGTTCGAGCCGAGACAGGGCCTGTTGCGCCTCTAGCCATGCATCGCTGCCCATTGAGGCGCCCTGACCGGCCACAACAGTGCGGCGAATGGCGGGCAGCGCCTTGTCGAAGGCAGCATTGCTATCTTGCGCCTTAGATTCGGCTGAGGCGATCCGCGCCTCAAATGCCGCTAGCGCCGAATCCGACAGGACCGGCATCTCTGGCTTGGGTGCAGCCTCGACCGGCTTGGCGGTTTCTATCGGGCGCAAATCGAGCGAGGGAAAGGAGCCCGATGGCCCGGTGCAGCCCGCAAGCGGCATCATGACGAGCGGTAAAGCGCCAATTGCCATCAGGCGATGATGGAAAGGGGCGTTCGATGAATATGTCGTCATGGCGATAATGTCCGGAAAAAAGCGGGTTTCAGCGTGGTCCAAGGCTATAGCATGACAGTTTCGTAAGAAAAGTGCACAGAATCACTTGCGTCTCCCGCTCGGTCCGCTAAAGGAACGTCACACCGCGAGTGCGCCCGTAGCTCAGCTGGATAGAGCATCAGACTACGAATCTGAGGGTCGGACGTTCGAATCGTTCCGGGCGCACCAATTTCCAAAACAATCTGCGAATAGAACTGGCTTCGGCCAGCATGTCAGCTTGTTTTCGAGCGGGTTTTACTTCTCATCTGCTTTGACGTTATTGGCGCATTCTATGGCTATAAAGCCTCTATTGCTGGCCATAATGCTGCATCTACCCTAATAAAAAAGGCCGGGGAATTATCCGGCCTTTTTTGAGGTGTCAGCACTCCGTCGGTTGAACGACCTTTTGGGTGCGGGCAGATTGTTCGATTGCCGCGAGCATTTGATGACGTTTTACCGCATCTGCAAAACTTGGGCAGTCAGCGCTGCCGGTGCGGATCAGCCGGGCGATGTGCTGGTAAAACCGCGCGACATTGCCCGTCATGCCATCGGGCGACAGGCCCGCCGAACATACCGCCGGGACAGCAATCGGTGCCATGTCGGTGCCTTCACCAGTTGCGCCCCTCAAGTCGAGGTTGGCCAATTGGGCATGGCCATTAGCGCCCGTTATCTGGAGATCGCCCTTGGTCCCGTTGATCTCGATCAGCAGGCCGGTGCCACGCGGCATGCCGCCACGATAATGGACAGATAAGGGCGCACCGCCGATCCGGGCATGAAACAGGACCTGATCATGTGCGGTCATCGGGATTCGCTCGCCCGTCTGGCTGTTGATCGATGATAAACGGCGGTTGCTCAATTGCGCGCCAATATCGGTGATTTCACCCAATATATGAGCCAGACCATCCATCGTGTGGCCAAGCGGGATCGACAACATGGTCGCGCCATTATTGATATCGCAGCAATAGGCATTGGGCGTGTCCATCACCGGCCCCCAGACCATGCCGGAGCCGATCACGCTGACCGACAGCACATCGCCGACATAGCCCTGCCGGATGAGGTCGCCCGCATGGATCAAGCTTGGGCTGAAACGCGCCTGCATGCCACATACGGCAATCGTGCCGGCAGCATCGGCCAGCGCCGCCATCTCGCGCGCCTCTGCCAGCCCGTTGCCCAGCGGCCATTCACAATAGACATGCTTGCCCGCTGCAAGCGCTGTGCGGACGAGGGAGAGGTGATGCGGCACCTTGACCGTCACCGCGACCAGATCGACGCCGGGGCAGGCGACCAGCGCCTCTGCGGATGAGAACGCATGTGGCACGCCGAAAAACTGGGCTGCCGCTATGGCGCTTTCCTGCTGCGTATTGCTGAGCGCGACAATGTCGAAATCATCGCCAAGCGACCGAAGCGCGGGAATATGGGCATTGGCGGCCCAACTGCGATGGGGGGTGACGCCAATGATTCCCACCCCGATTTTCTGCTGCATCCTCGCGCCTTTCTGTGATTTTATGCGCGGCGAGCGTAACTTATCGCTCGGCAGGCTGTCGACTTAAGCTTCAAGCAAATTATCGCGCATGGCATTCAATTCTTCAGTGGTCAGGCCGAGATATTCGATGGCGTAATTTTCAACGCTGCCATGGTCTTCGATGATCCGCGCGAGCGCGGCGTGGAGATATTCGGGATGCGCGCCCATTATCGCCGGCATCACGCCCGGTGCGCGCGCGTCCAATTCACTGGCCGAATAATATTTGCTGAAACGGATCATCGCGCGCTCATAGCTCGCATTGGTGAGGAGGTAATCATCCATCACGGTCTGTTCATCGACGCCCAGCAAGATCAGCACCATTGCCAGCGCGACCCCGGTGCGATCCTTGCCGACCGCGCAATGAATCAGGATTGGCAGGCCACCTTCAGCCAATTGGCGCAACATATAGGAAAAGGCATCGGCCATTTCGATCGGCAGGCGGCGGTATACCGTGAACATCGCCTGACGATAGGCCTCGGGGTCAGATTCGCCGGTCGCCAGCAGGCGTGTCAGATCGCCCTCGGCCTGATTGTCGCTGCGGGACCAGAAAATGGCTTCGCTGTTCGGAATCCAGCGGCTTGGCCATTTTTCACGTTCGGAAGTGGATCGCAAATCGACGATGTGGCGGATGTTCAACGATGTCAGATACGCATGATCGGCATCGGTCAGCTTATGCAGGCCCGCCGAGCGATAGAGACGACGCGCACCGATCTTACGGCCATCACGCGTCGGATAGTCCCTGACGTCGCGGAAATTATAGGCACCATCCAGCGGCAGGATGCGACTGGTTTCGGCCTCGTCAAATTCCCACCGGGTCGTCACTATCTCGCTCTCCTGTTGCCGCGATCGAGGTCGCGAAGACAGCAATGCCATAGGCCGCGCCTGATGGCCAGTAACAGCGCAGTGAAAACACTTCCGGCCCGCCCGAATGGATCGGGACGGGCCGGTTGTCGGTCAATCAGGACGCGCGAAAGACTTAGGCGTCCGCTTTGGCCTTGCTGATGATGTCGGCGACTTCATCCAGCAACGCGAGGCGTTGTTTCTTGAGCTCTTCGAGACGGTCATCGGAAGTCGGTTCGATATCGCTTTCCGCCCGATGAATGTCGCGGTTCAGTTCATGATAGCGCTCAGCGACCGTTTGAAAATGACGATCTTCCAGCTTCAACCGATGGAGAATGTCTGCATCGGCAGGAAATTCGGCGTGTAGATCGTGCGGTGTGTGGCTCATGAAATCTCCTCTGGCTTTAAACTCACCCTTACCAATTAGGTGAGGCTGTGGCCCAAATCCTTGCGCTGGATCAAAACAGGTGATTTCAGATGAATTGCCCTGAACGACGGCTGGCGCGATCAATCGACATCAACATGCCAAAACAGATCATCAACGTCATCAACGCCGAACCGCCGAATGAGAACATCGGCAATGGAATGCCGACCACCGGGGCCATGCCCATCACCATCATGATGTTGACCGAGAAATAATAGAAGATCGTGCAACCAAGCCCTGAGGCCAACAGCCTGCCGAACTTGTCCTGCGACCGGTTGGCGACCTGCATCGCATAGCGCACGATCATGAAATAGGCGGCAATCAGCAACGTCGCGCCGACAAGGCCCCATTCTTCGGCCATGGTCGCAAAGACGAAATCGGTATGGCCTTCCGGCAAATAGTCGAGATGGCTTTGCGAGCCATTGAGAAAGCCCTTGCCGAAGAATCCGCCGGACCCGATGGCGATTTTCGATTGGCTGATGTGATAGCCGGTGCCGAGCGGATCGCTTTCTGGATCGAGGAAGATCAACACGCGATTGCGCTGATAATCATGCATCGAGAACCATAATATCGGTAGCGCGGCAAGCACCGCGACCCCGCCGCCGATGAACAGGCGCAATGGGAGACCAGCGAGAAACATCACGGTGATACCTCCCGCGATGATCATTGTTGCAGTGCCAAGATCGGGCTGGAGCAAGACCAGCCCGGCGGGCAACAGGATCATCACCAGCGGAATCCAGATCGCGTTCCAGCGTCGAATTTCTCCTGCAGGCATGATGTCGTAAAATCGGGATATGGCGAGCACAATCGCGATTTTCATTAACTCGGATGGTTGCAGGCGGATAAAGCCAAGGTCAATCCAGCGCTGGCTCCCCCCTTTCACCGCGCCGAATAATTCGACGATCAACAACAATACGCAGATAATGCCATAGGCCGGGAAGGCGATCGCTTTCCAACTATCCTGCTTGATCCGCCCAAGGAATAAAGCAAGGCCGAGAAACACGACAAAGCGCAACCCCTGCGAAAAGGCCCAGGGTCGCACATGGCCACCGGCTGCCGAATAAAGCACCACACAGCCAAAGCCCGCAATGAACATGACGGGGAGCAACAGCCGCCACGGCAGGTTCATGATCGGCGCGGGAATGATGCCGCCCCTCATGGCTGCACCGTTCCTGCGGGGTTGCTTGGCGCATTGGCGACTGGTGTTGCGGCTGTGCTGGCCGGGGCAGGCGCAGCGTGGGCCGTAATCTTCACGGTCGCAGCGCTGTTCCCATCTGCGGTGTTGCCAGATGCGGGTATCGGCACAATTGGGGGTATTTCGCCATTCTCGAATGCCTTGTTGGCGCGATAGAGCGCGGCCTCGCGGTCCATGCGTTCCTTGATCGTGCCGCCCCAATTTTTCTCCAGCGCCAACAGGCTGTCCATCGCCTTGGCCGGATCATATATATAGGTCAGCACATCCTTGGCGACCGGGGCCGCCGCGCGCGAGCCGCCCATGCCGTGATCGATGACTACGGCGGCTGCAAAGCGCGGATTTTCGACCGGCGCGAAACAGACAAACAGGCCGTGATCGCGATATTTCCAAGGCATCGCATCGCCACCGCGCTGGCTGCCTGCGATACGGCGCACCTGCGCAGTGCCGGTCTTTCCCGCCATCGTTACATTATCGAGCGGCAAGCGGCTGCGCGCGGCAGTCCCGCCCATGTTCACGACGCGGTTCATGCCATCATGCACCACCGCCAGATGTTCGGGCGGGATGTTGAGCCGGGGCGGGGTGACAAGCGGTCCATTGATAACGCGCGGTATAATCGCCTTGCCCGATGCGATCCGCGCGGCCATCAGTGCCAATTGAAACGGGCTGGTCAGCAAATATCCTTGTCCGATCGTCGCATTCAACGTGTCGGATTGCGACCAAGCCTGCTTATATTTCCGCATCTTCCACGCGCTGTCCGGCACGGTGCCGTAACGCTGGGAGGGGAAGGGCAAAGTGAATTCCTGCCCAAGGCCGAATTCTCGGGCCACCACAGCAATCTTGTCATAGCCGATGCGATGACCCATCGCATAAAAATAGGTGTTGCAGCTCTTCATCAATGCGGTCGGCATATCGACCGAACCATGTCGTCCAAGGCAGCGAAAGAAGCGGTTGCCGAGGCGATAGCCGCCATTGCAATAGATCGTTTCATGCGGATCGATGCCGTGGCGCTGGATCGCGAGCGCCGCCATCGGCTTCACGGTCGAGCCGGGGGGATAAAGCGCTTGCAGGCTTTTGTTCATCAACGGCAAATGATCGTTTTTCGACAGCATGTCCCATTCATCATGGCTGATACCATCGGAAAAGCTGTTGGGATCATAAGCGGGCATCGATGCCATGGTGAGGATGTCACCATTCTGGCAGTCGAACACCACGACAGACCCGCTCTCCATCCCCAGACGGCGCGATGCATAGGCCTGTAACCCACCCTCGATCGTCAGTTTTAATGTGTTGCCGCTGACATCGGGGCGCTTGGCGAGTTCGCGGACCAGCTTGCCCCGCGCGGTGACTTCGCTGCGCTGCGCCCCGGCCTTGCCGCGCATATGCAGGTCCATCGTCTTTTCCAACCCGTCCTTGCCGACCTTGAACCCGGGGGTGATCAGCAAGGGATCGTGCGATTCCTTATATTGGTCAGCCGAGGCCGAGCCGACATAGCCGACGAGATGGGCAACCGCCGCGCCTTCGGGATAATCGCGCGAAAGGCCGCGCGCCGGGACCACGCCCGGCAATTCCGGCAGGCGCAGGTTGATCGCGGCGAATTGCTCCCATTCCAGCTTTTCCGCGACCTGCACCGGCTGGAACCCGGCCGCTTTTTCGAAATCGGTGCGGATGCGCTGGACATCGTCAGCCGTCAGGCCGAGCGTTTCGATCAATGGCGGCAGCACCGCATCCAATGAAGGGACCCGGTCGGGGATCAGATCGACGCGAAAATCGGAGCGGTTCTTGGCAAGCGGTTGCCCATGACGGTCGACAATCCAGCCGCGACGGGGCGGGATCAATGTCAATTGCACCCGGTTGCTTTCCGACAGCAATGTATATTTGTCATTCTGGGCAATGGCGAGCCATGCCGCCCGTGCAATCAGCGCGCCGCCGACCCCCAATTGCGCCGCGCTCATCAACAAGCTGCGGCGCGTGAAGCTAAAGCGTTGGCTCGCTTCGGTGACATTGGCCTGGCTTAATCTCATAGCCGGAAGCGCCGATTATCGAGCGCGGCGCATAATTGCATCACCAGCGGATATAAGAGCACGGCAAATAGAAGTTGCGGCAGGCCAGTCAGGAAATGGGCGCGCTGCTCTGTCAGCATCCACGACCCGACCAGATAGACGGTGACGGTCAATGTCCCCATCGTCAGGCCGAACAGCCAGTCACGCCAGACGATCCGGCCTTCCAGCCAGTCGAACAGCATCAGCATCAAGGTCCAGCTCAACATGCCGGAGCCGATCACATGGCCGCTGATCAGATCGTCCATCAGGCCCAAGGGAAGTCCCGCCCAGATCGGCCACATCATCGGATGCAGGAAACGCCAGCACAAGAACACCATCAGGCCGAATGGCGGCATGACGGGCATGGCCGAGATGAACGGCGCCCAAGCGAGCATCGACCCCAAGATCGTCGAGATCGCGGGGGTAATCCGCGCCCCCCATAGAAGGGCTACGCGCTCATTGTCCGAATAGATGCCACGGCTCATGGCGCTGCAGGGACTTTTGCGGGTGGCACTTCATCGGCAGGCTTGTCCGGGCGATACAGGCCAAGCACTGCGACATAATCGACGGCGGCGGGATTGGCGATGGGCACAGCCGTGCCTTCGTCACCGCGCGAACTAATTACCAACGCCACCGGGATATGCGGCGGATACAGCCCGCCCGCACCGGATGTTGTCAATATATCGCCACGTCGAAAGGTGCGTGCGCCCGCGCTTAAACCTCGGACATCGAGCGTGCCATCGCCATTGCCGGTAACAAAGCCGGGGCTGCCATCGCGCAAGACGCGGATCGGGACAACGCTGCTCGCATCGGTGAGGAGCAGCACCCGGGCAGAAAAAGCCCCGGTGTTGAGGACGCGACCAATCAGACCGTTGGCGGCGCGGACCGGAAAGCCGCTACGCACCCCGGCATCTGCCCCGACCGCGATCACGGCGATGCGGCGGGCATCGGCCAAGGTCGATCCGATCAGTCGGCTATTGGCGATGACGTCGGTGCGCTGGTCCTGCAATTTGAGGAGCGAGCGTAATTCGCGGTTCTGCGCCTCGATCACGCGGGCCTGCACCAAGCGGGTCCGTGCGCGGTCCAGTTCGGCCTTTAGTTCATCATTGGTGCTGACGGCAGTGAGATAATAAGCGATCGCGTCATCCGTGGCCCCGAACATGCGCGCTATCGATCGGCCCGCCGACATGAACGGCGAACCTGCATCGCTTGCAACACCCTGGACTGCCCGAAAGCCACGCGGATCGACATGCGCGGCAATGATCAACAGCAGCGCCGCGATGACGCCAACTACCGCGACGACATAGCCTGAAAACAGGGCATATTGCGCGCGGCGGGAGAATCCGGGGCGCCGATGGTTTGGCGGCGCCATGGCTCAGCTACCCCGTATCAGGCCGTCTGCAACACACCGCGGAAGATCGGATCTTCCAACGCGCGCCCGGTTCCCATCGCCACGCAGGTCAGCGGATCATCGGCAATGGTAACGGGCAGGCCGGTTTCACGCCGCAGCACTTCATCAATGCCCTCCAGCAACGCGCCGCCGCCGGTCAGGACAATGCCCTGATCGACAATGTCTGCGGCCAGTTCTGGCGCGGTGTTTTCCAACGCAATGCGCACGCCTTCGACGATCGAGCCAACGGTTTCCGCCAATGCTTCGGCGATCTGCCCTTGATTGATCGTGATTTCCTTCGGCACGCCATTAACGAGGTCGCGACCCTTGATGTGGATCGTCTTGCCCTTGCCATCGGTCGGCATCAAGGCGACGCCGACTTCCTGCTTGATCCGTTCAGCCGTGGCTTCGCCGATCAGCAGATTGTGATTACGGCGTACATAAGAGGCGATGGCTTCATCCATCTTGTCGCCGCCGACGCGGACGGAGCGCGCATAGACGATGCCGCCGAGCGAGATCACGGCCACCTCCGTCGTGCCGCCGCCGATATCCACCACCATGGACCCCGAAGGCTCCGTCACCGGCAGCC
>DITW01000015.1 GCA_002422945.1 Sphingomonadales bacterium UBA6174
GTGGTCGCAGGCCTGCCGATTGCCGAGGCGTTTTTCCGCTACCTCGACCCAGACATTGAGCTTGAACTCTTGGTGCAGGATGGCGACTTTGTGGCCCCCGGCACCGATCTGATGCGGTTAAAGGGCAAGGCCCGCGCCCTGCTGACCGCCGAACGCTCCGCGCTCAACACGGTGCAGCATTTGTCCGGTATCGCGACCATGACCCGCGCCTATGTCGATGCGATCAAGGGCACCGGCTGCACTTTGCTCGATACGCGCAAAACCATTCCCGGNNCGGCGATGATCAAGGACAATCATGTCGCGGTCGCGGGCGGCGTGGCCGAGGCCGTACGCCGCGCCAAATCAGCAGGCATTGCCGAGGTCATTCTGGAAGTCGACCATCTCGATCAGATCGAACCGGGTCTGGCCGCAGGCGCGACCCATCTCCTGCTCGATAATATGGACCCGGATATGTTGCGCTCGGCGGTGGCCTTGGTCGCAGGTAGGGTGCCGACCGAAGCATCGGGCGGCGTCACCCTCGACACCATCCGCGCCAAGGCGGAAACTGGCGTGACTTATATCTCGGTCGGGCGGCTGACCCAATCGGCCCCGGCGGCGGATGTCGGTCTGGATTTCGCACCGCTCGATTAAGCGGGGCTCGATTAAGCAGGTCTCCATTGCCCCAAATGGAAAACAGTGGTCGGGTTTAGAATATCTTTGTTGCGCTCAAGGCCACTCTTCCGGTCTATGGCGCACAAATTACGGGTCTGTGCCCGCATGAGCAAAGAAGACAGCATGACACGAACATTGACACATTTGGAGCGACTGGAAGCCGAGAGCATCCACATCATGCGCGAGGTGGTGGCCGAGGCCGAACATCCGGTGATGCTGTATTCGGTCGGCAAGGACAGCGCGGTCATGCTGCATCTGGCGCGCAAGGCGTTTTACCCTTCGCCACCGCCCTTCCCGTTGCTGCATGTCGATACGACTTGGAAATTCCGCGACATGTATGCCCTGCGTGATCGCATGGCGACCGAAAGCGGGATGGAATTGCTCGTCTATCAAAATCCGGAAGCCGTGGAAAAAGGCATAAACCCGTTCGATCACGGACCTTTGCACACCGATATGTGGAAGACCGAAGGCCTGAAACAGGCGCTCGATCATTATGGCTTTGATGTCGCTTTTGGCGGCGCGCGGCGCGATGAGGAAAAGAGCCGCGCCAAGGAGCGCGTCTTTTCCTTCCGCTCGGCCAATCACCGTTGGGACCCGAAGAACCAGCGCCCGGAATTGTGGAACCTCTACAACGCCAAAAAGTCCAAGGCCGAGAGCATCCGCTGCTTCCCGATTTCCAATTGGACCGAACTCGATATCTGGCAATATATCCATCTGAACGACATACCGATCGTCCCGCTCTATTTCGCGGAAAAGCGCCCGACGGTAGAGCGCGATGGCATGTTGCTGATGGTCGATGATGACCGCTTCCCCTTGCGTGAAAGTGAAGTACCGGTTGAACGCTCGATCCGTTTCCGCACCCTTGGCTGCTACCCGCTGACAGGCGCGGTGGAGTCGGAGGCGAAGACATTGCCCGAGGTCATTCAGGAAATGCTGCTGACCACCACATCGGAACGCCAAGGCCGCATCATCGACAAGGATGGCGGCGATGCGTCGATGGAGAAGAAGAAGCAGGAGGGCTATTTCTGATGGCCCCCTCCCCATTTCGTCACCCTGAACTTGTTTCAGGGTCCAGCGCCCCCATCGCCCCACATATTGCCATCACGATATGGATGCTGAAACAAGTTCAGCATGACGAGGTATTTCATGACTGACCCCATCTACCAGACGGACGCGCTGATCGCCGAGGATATCGACGCCTATCTGGAATCGCATCAGCACAAGTCGTTGCTGCGCTTCATCACCTGCGGGTCGGTGGATGACGGCAAATCAACGCTGATCGGCCGGTTGCTCTATGATTCCAAGATGATCTTCGAGGATCAGCTCGCGGCATTGGAAGCCGACAGCAAGCGCGTCGGCACCCAAGGGCAGGAGATCGACTTCGCCTTATTGGTCGACGGCCTTGCGGCAGAGCGCGAACAGGGCATCACCATCGATGTCGCCTATCGCTTCTTCACCACGGAAAAGCGCAAGTTCATCGTCGCCGATACGCCCGGCCATGAACAATATACGCGCAATATGGTGACCGGCGCTTCGACCGCCGATCTCGCGGTGATCCTGATCGATGCGCGCAAAGGCGTGCTGACCCAGACGCGCCGCCACAGCTTCCTTGCCCATCTCATCGGCATTCGCAATATCGTGCTCGCCGTCAACAAGATGGATCTAGTCGATTACAGCCAGAAGGTTTTCGACGACATCGTCGCCGATTACCGCATCTTTGCCGACAGCATCGGCATTCAGGCGTTCACCGCCATGCCGATTTCCGGTTTCAAGGGCGATAATATCACCGCTTTGTCGCCCAATACCCCTTGGTATCAGGGCAAGCCGCTGATCCAGCATCTTGAAGAGGTCGAGGTCGACAATATCGTCGATCAGGCCAAGCCATTTCGCATGGCGGTGCAATGGGTCAATCGTCCAAACCTCGATTTCCGGGGCTTTTCAGGCCAGATCGCATCGGGCACGGTCAAGCCGGGTGACGAGGTCCGCGTCCTGCCCTCGGGAAAGACCTCGACCGTCAGCCGGATCGTGACGCTGGATGGCGATTTGGCGGAGGCCGTGGCCGGTCAGTCGGTCACCATCTGCCTTGCCGATGAAATCGACTGCTCACGCGGCGATGTGCTGGCGATTGCCGATCACCCGCCACAGGTCGCCGATCAGTTCGAGGCGAGCATCGTCTGGATGTCGGACGAACATCTGATCCCCGGTCGGCCTTATTGGTTGAAGCTCGGCACCCAAATGGTGTCCGCGACGATCCAGCCACCGAAATATCAGGTCAACGTCAACACGATGGAGCATCTGGCGGCACGTACGCTGGAACTGAACGGCATCGGCGTGGCGGTGGTCTCGACCGACAAACCCATCGTGTTCGAGCCTTATGACCAGAGCCGGACATTGGGCGGCTTCATCCTGATCGACCGCATGACCAATGCGACGGTGGCCGCAGGCATGCTGCATTTCTCGCTGCGCCGCGCGCAGAATGTTCATTGGCAGGCGCTGGACGTGAGCCGCGAGGCCCATGCGGTGATGAAGAACCAGACGCCCGCAGTGTTGTGGTTCACCGGACTTTCGGGCGCGGGCAAATCGACCATCGCCAATCTGGTGGAGAAGAAACTCCATGCGCTCGGCAAGCACACGTTCCTGCTGGATGGCGACAATGTCCGCCATGGGCTGAACAAGGATCTGGGCTTTACCGAAACCGACCGGATCGAAAACATCCGCCGCGTCGGCGAAGTTGCGCGACTGATGGCCGATGCCGGGTTGATCGTGCTCAGCGCATTCATCTCGCCATTCCGCGCCGAACGCGACATGGTGCGCCATATGATGCCTGATGGCGAATTCATCGAGGTCCATATCGACACGCCCTTGGCCGAGGCCGAAAAGCGCGATGTGAAGGGCCTCTATAAAAAGGCCCGCGCAGGTGAGTTGAAGAACTTCACCGGCATCGACAGCCCGTATGAACCGCCTGAAAATCCGGAAATCCGGATCGACACGACCAAATTGTCGCCGGAAGATGCGGCAGAACTGATCGTCGAAAGGCTGTTGGCTTGACCATGACCGATGGCGAACTCGCGGCCACGCTCGCCTTAAGCGCCGGACGCATCCTGCGTGAGGTGCGTGGGTCGGGTCTGCTATCGGCCAAGGCCTTGGGCAAGGCGGGGGATCAGACTGCCAACCAGTTCCTGATCCATGCAATCGGCGAGCAGCGCCCCGATGACGGGCTGCTGTCAGAGGAAAGCAAGGATACCGACGCGCGCCTGAGCAAATCGCGGGTGTGGATCATCGACCCGGTCGATGGCACCCGCGAATATGGCGAGGCGCGCAGCGATTGGGCGGTGCATGTGGCGCTCGCCGTCGATGGCGTGCCGACCATCGGCGCGGTGGCGCTGCCGGATGCGGATATGGTGTTGCGCTCCGATCAGCCGGTACGGCTCCCGCCCGCAGGCACGCCGCTGCGCATGGTCGTCAGCCGCACCCGCCCGGCGGCAGAGGCACTTGCGGTTGCCGAAAAGCTTGGCGCGACTCTGATCCCGATGGGGTCGGCAGGCGCCAAGGCGATGGCGGTGATCCGGGGCGAAGCGGATATCTACCTACACTCCGGTGGCCAATATGAATGGGACAGTTGCGCCCCCGTCGCGGTGGCGCTGGCTCATGGCCTACATTGCTCGCGCATGGATGGATCGCCGCTCGTCTATAATCAGCGCGATGTCTATATGCCTGACCTGCTCATTTGTAGGCCGGAGCATGCGGCAGCTATATTGGAACTCGTCGCGGGACTGTAAGGGGCTGCCCTCACTTACTTAAAGCCGTCATTGCGAGGAGCATAGCGACGCGGCAATCCAGTTCTGGATTGCTTCGCTTCGCTCGCAATGACGGCATTGGGGCAAATTCACGACATCAGAGATAGGCTAGGCCCTGAACGCTTCAAGCTAGCCGGCCCGTATCCTCAACGGAATCCTACCGCCAATACCCATCCTCGTCATCCTGAACTTGTTTCAGGATCGTTCTCTACGCTCGACATAGATGCTGAAACAAGTTCAGCATGACGAAGGGCGGCTACTTGCTCCACCGCGCAAAAATCGCGGTGGGCAGCAACAGGCCGCGCGATTCTTCACGCACAGCAAGCTCACCGCATTCGACGGTGCCGCCCAGATCCTGCATCATCTGGCGCATCAATTCGCCAATCGACAAGGCCGACATGCGGATCGCATAGACGGTGAGGAAGAGAAATTTGCTGTTCTCATCCAACAACGCGCGGCAGTCCTGCAACAGGCCCGGCAGGCCCTCTTCCAGCCGCCAGATTTCGCCATTCGGCCCACGGCCATATTTCGGCGGATCGAGGATGATGCCATCGTAACGACGGCCACGCCGCCCTTCCCGCGCGGTGAATTTGGCGGCATCGTCGATCATCCAGCGGATCGGTCTATCTTCCATGCCCGACAGCACCGCATTGCGCTTGCCCGCCTCGACCGATTTTTTCGATGCATCGACATGGGTGACCTTGGCCCCCGCGCCCGCCAGCGCAAGGCTGCCCACCCCGGTGTAGCCGAACAGGTTCATCACCTCTTGCTCAGGCGCAATCTGCCCGCGCATCCAGTCCCAGACCGGCGACATATCGGGGAAAAAGCCCAAATGGCGAAACGGCGTGCAGCTCGCCTGAAAGGTCACATCGCGCCAATGCAGCGGCCAGCCATTTTCCGGCAGTCGTCCGTTGATTTCCCAACGGCCCCCGCCATCCTCATCCGCGCCCGGCAGAAATTCACCATCCGCATCCCAATTATCGAGCGCAGGCGCCCACATCGCTTGCGGTTCCGGACGGATGAAGCGGCGCTTCCCATAACGTTCGAGTTTGCGGCCATGGCCGGAATCGATCAGGCCATAATCATCCCAACCCTCAGTCACCATCGTGAGCATCGGCGGGAGGAGTGTATCTGCGGTCACGCCATCGCTCCTACGGTCGCGAATGCCTGTGGGCTGGAGAGCATCGCCTGCGCCGCCGCGCGGCATTGCGCCACCGTCACAGCTTCGCTTTGCGCCACCAATTCCGACGGCAGGACGATCCGGCCATGAATCTGGATCTGACGCGCCAGATTGTCGCAACGGGCCGCCACGCTTTCCAGCCCCATCAACAGCCCGGCCCGGCCTTGCGCCTTGGCACGATTGAGTTCTGCCTCGATCAGATTTTCCGCCGCCTCATGCAATATTTGGCGCGACAATTCATAGGCCTCATGCGCCTGATCGTCATTAGCCGCGCAATAGACGCCGAACAGGCCGATATCGCGGAACGGCTGTAACCAGCTATAGATGCTATAGGCAAGGCCGCGCTGCTCGCGCACCTGCTGGAACAGGCGCGATGCCATGCCCCCGCCGGTAATCGCTGAAAACAGCGACAGCGCATGAAGGTCATCCGCCGTGAAGCTCGTCCCTTGATAGGCAAAGGCGAGATGCACCTGATCGAGATCGCGCTGATCCGCCGTGCGACCACCGGTAAAGGGCGCATCGACAATCGCGGGCATCGCTCCCGGCGCGAGGTCGCCAAAACGCGCCTCCGCCAATTTCAGCAATTTGTCGGCATCGACCTTGCCCGCCGCCGCCAGCACAAGATTGGAAGGGCGATATTGGGTCGCGATCCAGTCGCCGAGATCGGCCACTTGAAAGCCATTGATGCTCTCTTCATTGCCGAGCACCGGACGCCCCAGCGCTGCGCCACCAAAGGCCGCCGCATGTAAATGATCGAACACGATGTCGTCGGGCGTATCCCGGCTTTCGCCCAGTTCGGCCAGCACCACCTGTTTTTCGCGTTCCAGTTCGCCCGCGTCGAACCAAGGCGCGCGCACCAGATCGGCAATCATGTCGATGGCGAGGGTCAGATCGCCCGGCATGATCCGCGCGTGAAAGACCGTATGATCCCGCGCCGTCCACGCATTGAGCGAACCGCCGACATCCTCGATATCCTCGGCAATCGCCTTGGCATCTCGGCTGCCTGCGCCTTTGAACACCATATGTTCGACCATATGGGCAAGGCCCGTCTTGGCCTCTGTTTCGCCGCGCGAACCGCTGTCGATATACAGACCGGCAGCAGCCGTCTCCATCCCCGGCATTTGTTCGACGGCGATAGTCAGGCCATTGGCAAGCCGGTGCAGTTCAACTGTCATCCGATGGGGGTCGCCCGCTCGGCGATCCAGTCTTCCACCGCCTGAATATCATTCGGCAGGACGACATAGCGTTCCTCGCGTTCGAACAGGCCGGAAATGCGCGCGGGCAAAGGAGGCCGCTGGCCGGTGGCGCGCTCGACCGCATCGCGGAACTTGGCCGGATGGGCGGTGGCGAGCGTTACAATCGGCACCGAGGGATCGAGATCTGCCTCCCATGCCGCCTGCAAGCCGATCGCCGTGTGTGGATCGATGATCTCGCCCGAACGCGAATAGGCCCGGCGCATCGCCAGCGCCATACCATCCGCATCGATGCGGGCACTGGAAAACAGCCCTGCTGCCTCAGCAATCATCGCAGGCGGAATTTGCATCGCCTTAGTCGCTTCAAAGCCCTTCATCGTCGCCGCCAGCGCCGTGCCATCGCGACCATGCAGGTCGAACAACAGCCGCTCGAAATTGCTCGACACCTGAATGTCCATGCTCGGTGCCGCTGTAGGCGAGACGCTACCGCAGGAATAATCACCAACCGACAAAGCGCGGTGGAGAATGTCGTTCACATTGGTGGCCACGATCAACTTTGCTACCGGCAGCCCCATTTTCGCCGCGACATAGCCCGCGAAGACATCGCCGAAATTACCGGTCGGAACCGAATAAGCGATTTCACGATGCGGTGCGCCCAAACGCACGCCGCTATAGAAATAATAAACGATCTGCGCCATCAACCGCGCCCAGTTGATCGAATTCACCGCCGACAAACGGAAACGCCCCGCGAACGATTGGTCTGCGAACATCGCCTTGACCATCGCCTGCGCGTCGTCAAAGCTGCCCTTGATCGCGATATTATGAACATTGGGCGCGAGCACCGTCGTCATCTGGCGACGCTGCACATCCGAGACTCTGCCCTCTGGGTGAATCATGAAGATATCGACCTTGGCACGGCCCGCCAGCGCATCAATCGCCGCCGAACCGGTATCGCCAGAGGTCGCGCCAACCACCGTCAGATGCGTATCGCGCGGTGCCAGAAAGCGTTCGAACAACAGGCCGAGCAATTGCAGCGCAACGTCCTTGAACGCCAGCGTCGGGCCGTGGAACAGCTCCAGCAACCATTGCGTCTCGTCGATCTGCTTGAGCGGCGTCACCGCATCATGCGAGAAACGGCCATATGCCTGGGTGCAAAGGTCACGCAGACTTGTTTCATCCAAGGCATCGCCGACAAAGGGCTTCATCACCCGCACGGCGGTTTCCACATAGGAAAGGCCGGACATCGCCGCGATTTCGTCGCGGGTGAAGGTCGGCCAGCGTTCTGGCACATACAGCCCCCCATCGGCGGCAAGACCCGCTAAGGTGACGGCTTCAAAGTCGAGAACGGGGGATGCCCCGCGAGTGGAGATATAGCGCATGCTCGCGCGATTAGCCTTGATTGGCGTCCGACGCAACCAGCCTGCGTCGTAGCGCGAGCGCATAAATGATCAACGCTGCTGTCGCGAAGAAAAACCACTGGAAAGCATAGCCCAGATGATTGTTCGGAATGTTGCGAATATCCGGCTTCGCGCTCGGCTCCAGACCCGGTGCAGCGACATCGGAAACCAACGCAATACGGTGCTTTGGATCGGGACCGATCACCCCTGTTACCGGCCCACCAGCCCATTTGGGGTTATCCGGCTTACGCGACCAGCCGATGTCGATTGCCATCACTGCCGCATCGCCGCCGCCCGCGCGGCATTCCGCCACATGGCGATAGCCAGTTTCGCCCGCTTGATTAGAACCGGCACGCGCCATCATCCCCTCAACCGTCAGGCAAAGCCCGGCAGAGCGTCGAAACAGGCTGCTGTCATCTCTTGGATTCGCCGGATATGCAATCGGCGGCAATGTCATCGCCTGTTCATAACGCGCGAGCAACGCCGCCTTTTCATCGGCGCGGCGCAATTGCCAAATGCCAAGGCCAATCATCACGGCCACGGCCGCAAGCACTATCAGGGTCGGGAGTAACGGTATGCGTCGCATGATCGATACCTTGTAAAAATGGCTGACCAGCAGGCCAGCACCAAGATCGAGCATCAATCCGGACGGACCAACTGCCCTTCCCGCGCCTGATGCTGATATTCAAGGATCAATAATAGCGCCTTGCCGAACCGAAGGGAATAGACGACCCCGATCAGCGTCAACGGCACCCATAATAACACATGCACCCACCAAGCGGGTTCAAATGCCAACTCAACCCAGATCGCCAGACCGGAGATAATCCCGCCGATGATGAGGATGAGGAATGCCGCCGGACCGTCGCCGACATTGAATTGGCTGAAATCAAAGTCGCAGGCGCGGCATCTGGGCGCGAATCCGACAATCGTATCGAATAATGTCGCCGCCCCACAATGCGGACAGCGGCCCGCCGAGGCCGTAATCACGGCGCCGGACAGACCGCTGTCTTTATTGGTCACGTTATATGTACCGTTCAATCTTAACCGTGGAGTGGCGCGCCCCAGCTGCCCCATACATAGATGGTGGCGAACAGGAACAGCCAGACAACGTCAACGAAATGCCAATACCAAGCAGCCGCTTCGAAACCGAAATGTTGCTTCGGCGTGAAATGGCCCTTTTCGGCGCGGATCAGGCAGACGATCAGGAAGATCGTGCCGACGACCACATGGAAGCCGTGGAAACCGGTCGCCATGTAGAAGGCCGCGCTATAGTTCAGTCCCTTAAAGGCGAACGGTGCGTGGATATATTCATAAGCCTGGATCGAGCTGAAGAGCAGACCCAGCAAAATCGTGCACCACAGACCCTTTTTCAGGCCATCGCGATCACCATGCAGTAGCGCGTGATGCGCCCAGGTAACGGTCGTGCCCGAGCAAAGCAGGATCAGCGTGTTGAGCAGCGGGAAAGCGAACGGATCGATCACTTCGATACCCTTAGGCGGGAAAACGGCGAGCGCAGCCGCGCCTTCCTGACCTGTCACGTTGGTAATCACGCCATCGGCGATCTGCAGCGGCACCGGGAACAGCGAGAAGTCGAAAAACGCCCAGAACCAGCCCAAAAAGAACATGACTTCCGAAGCGATGAACAAAATCATGCCGTAACGCAGGTGAAGCTGCACCACCGGGGTATGATCACCCGAATGTGCTTCTTTGACGACATCCGCCCACCAGCTGTAAAAAACAAACAGCAGCGACGCCACGCCGACATAGAATACCGCCGAGCCATAAGGCTGAGCGTGCATCCACATGATCGCGCCAAACGCCAATGCCAATGCTGCCACAGAGCCGGCCAGCGGCCAGACGCTCGGCGGCAGGATGTGATAATCGTGAGTTTTGCCTCCGGCCATTATCTATGCCCCTCGTAATATGTGATTCCCGAAGTCCTTAGCGACCTGTTGCGCTTTGGTCCACAGGGTAGAATGTGTAGGAAAGCGTGATTTCGCTGATATCTTTCGCATCCGGATCATCCATGATCTTCGGATCGACGAAATAGGTCACGGGCATCCGCACTTCCTGCCCGGGCTTCAGCGTCTGCTCGGTAAAGCAGAAACACTGTATCTTGCTGAAATATTTACCGGCCTGAATCGGCGTAACGTTAAAAGTCGCGCGACCAGTGATAGGTGCCGAAGACAGATTCTTCGCGGTGTAGATCGCGATCTTGCGCGCGCCGATGGCCGCATTGTCCGTGAATTTTTCCGGCACGAAATGCCATGGCATGCCCTCGGCGACATTGCTATCGAAACGGATCGACAAGATCTTGCCAACAGGCTTGGCAGGCAGAGCCGATTCCGCGACCCGCATGGTCGTGCCGCCAAAGCCCGTCACCTGACAGAAAATGCGATAAATCGGCACCGCCGCAAAGCCGAGGCCGATCATAGCAATCGCGAGCAAAGCCGCAAGCGAGCCCGTCTTCGCATTACGTTGGGCGAGCGCAGTCACCTTAGCCACCCATTTTCGCGATAGTGATACCGAACGTCAGCAGGACCAATGCACCCAATGTCCATGCCATCACCTTGGCCCGCGCCAATTGGCGAGCGCGGACGGCGGCGGTATATTCCAATTCGTTCATTGCATCACCTTATCGACCACAAGAACCCCGAACAATATAAACTGATAGAGGATCGAGTAAAAGAACAACTGCTTTTCAGGCTTCATCCCATCGCCCTCTACCGGACGATGGATCAGCACGCGCCAAGCCAGCCAAATGAAGATCAGCGAGGTCGCAATCGCCGTGATCCCATATAGCGGGCCGGTCAAGTGCAATAGCCACGGCAGCACTGCCACCGCCACCATCGGCAAGGTATAGACGGCGATATGCTGGCGCGTCACCTTCTCGCCCGCGATCACCGGCAGCATCGGCACGCCCGCATTGGCATAATCCATCCGCACATAAAGAGAGAGCGCCCAGAAATGCGGCGGCGTCCACAAGAAGATCAAGGCGAACAGCAAGATCGGCATCACATCGAGCGACCCCGTTGCCGCGACCCAGCCGATCATCGGCGGAAAAGCCCCTGCTGCGCCGCCGATCACGATGTTCTGCGCGGTCCGACGCTTCAGCCAGACCGTGTAGATCATCACATAAAACAGGATCGAAATTGCGAGAATGAAGGCCGCGAACCAATTGGTCGCCACGCCCAGCAAAATAACGGAGAAGAACGACATGCCCACGCCGAAATGCAACGCCGACTGACGATCCATCCGCCCTGCAGGCAATGGCCGCTGCGCCGTGCGCTTCATCTTGGCGTCGATGTCCGACTCATACCATTGATTGAGCGCCGCTGCCGCCCCTGCCCCGAGCGCAATGCACAGCACGGCAGCAAAAGCGAGGACCGGATGAAGCGTGACAGGCGCAACCAGCAGTCCGCACAGCCCGGTAAACACTACCAATGTCATGACGCGCGGTTTCGTCAGCGCGATAAAATCGCGCCAGTCGGCAGGCATCGGTAATTCGCTTGAAGACGCCAAATTGCTTGAAGGTTCAGGTGACATGGTTTCCATCTAGCACGTCGGGATCAAAAAAACAGCGGGCCATCTTAACCCCTAGGTCAAGATGGCCCGCCAATGTTTTAGCCTGATTGACCGAGATTAGTCGATCTTCGGCAGGGTTTCGAACTGGTGGAACGGCGGCGGGCTGGACAGGGTCCATTCCAGCGTGTTCGCACCTTCGCCCCAAGGATTGTCCGGCGCCTTTTTGCCAGCAAGCAGCGACCAGATCATGTTGATCAGGAAGATGCCCACGCCAACGGCCATGATGAAATAGCCCTTGGTGGCAATGCCGTTCCAGAATGCCTGCGCATCCGGATAATCCGGGTAACGACGCGGCATGCCCTGCAAACCGAGGAAGTGCATCGGGAAGAACATCACGTTCACGCCGATGAAGAACACCCAGAAGTGCAGATGGCCAAGGAACTCATTGTACATGCGGCCCGACATTTTCGGGAACCAGTAATAGGTCCCGGCAAACAGACCGAACACAGCACCCAGCGACAGCACATAATGGAAATGCGCCACCACATAATAGGTGTCATGCATGATGTCATCGACGCCGCCATTGGCGAGCACGACACCGGTCACGCCACCGACGGTGAACATGAAGATGAAGCCCAACGCCCAGACCATCGGCACCTTGAACGAGAGCGAACCGCCCCACATCGTCGCGATCCACGAGAAGATCTTGATGCCGGTAGGCACCGCGATGACCATGGTTGCGGCGGTGAAGTACATCTTGGTGTCGACCGACATGCCGGTCGTGTACATGTGGTGGGCCCAGACGATGAAGCCGACGGCGCCGATCGCCACCATGGCGTAGACCATGGCGAGGTAGCCGAACACGGGCTTCTTCGAAAAGGTCGAGACGAT
>DITW01000012.1 GCA_002422945.1 Sphingomonadales bacterium UBA6174
GCGGGCGCGAATTCCTGATGAAGGATGCCTATAGCTTCGATCTTGACGAAGCCGGGGCGCGCCACAGCTATAACCGCATGTTCGTCGCTTATCTGCGGACCTATCGCCGCATGGGCCTGCGCGCCATTCCGATGCAGGCCGACACCGGCCCGATCGGCGGCGACCTTTCCCATGAATTCATCGTCCTCGCCCCGACCGGCGAGAGCGAAGTCTTCTATCACCGCAATTGGGAACAGGACCGCGACCTCAACGTCAATCCGGACGATGCCGCCGCGTTGCAGGCATTCGTCACCGGCCTGACCGATGATTATGCCGCGACCGATGAAAAACGCGACGAGGCCCGCGAAGCCGCAGGCGGCGATGCGATCCAGCAATCGCGCGGGATCGAAGTCGGCCATATCTTCTATTTCGGCACCAAATATTCCAAGGCCATGGGCATGAGCGTCCAAGGCCCGGATGGCAATGCGATCATCCCGCAAATGGGCAGCTATGGCATCGGCGTATCCCGCCTGATGGGCGCGATCATCGAGGCCAGCCATGACGATAATGGCATTATCTGGCCGGAATCGGTCGCGCCTTATCGCATCGGCCTCATCAACATGCGGGTCGACGACGCCAATTGCACGGCGGCCAGCGACGCCCTGTATGAAAGCCTGACAGCGGCGGGCGTTGAGGTGTTGTACGATGATCGCGACGAACGCGGCGGCGCGAAATTCGCCCAGATGGATGTGATCGGCCTGCCGTGGCAGGTCGTGATCGGCCCCAAGGGTCTGGAAAAAGGCGTGGTCGAACTGAAGAATCGCGCCACCGGCGAGAAGCAAGAGCTTTCCGCTGATGATCTGTTCAACAAGATGACCGCTAAATGAGGCTGCTCTCCGCCCATGAATGGATGATTGCCAAACGCTATCTCCTTCCCGGGCGGGGCGAGGCCTTTATCGCCATTGTCGCCTCCATCAGCCTTGTCGCCGTGGCGCTGGGCGTGGCCGCGCTCATCATCGTGATGAGCGTGATGAACGGCTTTCGCGCGGAACTGTTCGACAAGATCGTGGGACTGAACGGCCATGCGGTGGTGCAGGGCTATGACGGGCGGCTCGATAATTGGCGGGCCGTGCTCGCCACCGTGAAAAGCACGCCGGGTGTAACATCCGCCACGCCGTTGATCGAACAGCCATTGATGGCGAGCCTCAATGGCCGGGTTGAGGGCGTGTTGATTCGCGGCATGGACATGCGCGATATCTTGAACAACCCGACCTTGCGTCAGGGCTTGAAGGCCGGTGCGCTCAACAGCCTGCATCCCGGCGCGGGCAAGATCGTGATCGGATCGCGACTGGCCGAGGCGCTGGGCGCACAGCTCGGCTCCAGCCTCAGCCTGATCTCGCCCAATGGACAAACGACGCCGTTCGGCACGGTGCCGCGCATCGTCAGCTACACCATCGGCGCTATCGTCGAAGTCGGCGTTTATGATTATGACAAGGCGTTCGTCATCATGCCGATGGCGGATGCCCAGACCTTGTTGATGATGGACGACAGCGTCGGCATGATCGAACTCCACACCGTCGACGCCGACAAAGTCGCCGATATCGTCGCCCCCATCGGGCCGCAGGTCGTGCGCGATGGGGTGGTGACCGACTGGCGGCAGATGAACAGCCAATTGTTCGAAGCCTTGCAGGTCGAACGCGTGGCGATGTTCACCGTCTTGTCGATCATCGTGCTCGTCGCCGTGTTCAACATCCTCTCAAGCCTGATCATGCTGACCCGCGCCAAGACCCGCGACATCGCGATCCTGCGCACTATGGGTGCCAGCCGCGAATCGATGATGCGGATTTTCATGTCGGTCGGCGTGACCATCGGCGTACTGGGCATCGGGACGGGGCTGGTTTTGGGCTTTGTCTTTCTCGCCTTCCGCCAATCGATCGTGCGCGGCGTGCAATTGCTCACGGGCCAGAATCTGTGGGACCCGTCGATCCGCTTTTTGACCGAATTGCCATCGCGCACCGATCCGTTTGAAGTGCTGGCGATTGTCGTGCTGACCTTGGTGCTGACCTTTCTCGCCACGCTCTATCCGGCGTGGAAAGCGGCCAAGACCGATCCGGTGCAGGTGCTACGCTACGAATAAGCTGGGACACGCATCATGCGCTAATCATCATGCGCGGGCGCAGCAAAACCCGACCCTTAGGTCGCGCTAAAATAATACGAAATTATTACACCTTCCCTCTTGTGCAGTGCAGCATCGTGTCGCACCTTCGTCATCGGAACTGACCACCCATTTGATTCGGGGAGAGGCGATTGACCGACTTGGCGTTCGACGAGATGCATGGCTTTACCGGCCAGGAGCCCCGCTCATCCTATCGCGCGATTGCCGACTGGTTGCACCGAACCGATCACGCCGATCTGGCCAGCCAACAACAGGCCGCCGAAACAATCTTTCGCAAATTGGGCATCACCTTTGCCGTCTATGGCGATGAAGACGCCGAAGAACGCATCATCCCCTTCGACATCGTCCCGCGCGTACTCGCGGCCAAGGAATGGGGTCGGCTGGAAGAAGGGCTGATCCAGCGCGTCTCCGCGATCAACGCCTTTTTGACCGACATTTATGGCAAGCGCGAAATCCTGAAGGCCGGCATATTGCCGCCCGAACTGATCCTCGCCAACCCGCAATTCCGTCTCGCCATGACGACGATCCGCCCGCCCCATGATGTCTGGGCGCATATTTGCGGGATCGACATGGTCCGCACCGGGCCGGATGAATTTTTCGTGCTGGAAGACAACGCCCGCACCCCGTCCGGCGTATCCTATATGCTGGAAAATCGCGAGGCGATGCAGCGCCTGTTCCCCGATCTCGTCGCCGCACATCGCGTTCGTCCGGTCGAAAGCTATCCGGATATGCTACTGGCGATGATGCGCTCGGTCGCGCCCAAGGGGTCGGGGGACGATCCGTGCTGCGCGATCCTGACGCCGGGCCAGTTCAATTCCGCCTTTTACGAACACAGCTTCCTTGCCGATCACATCGGGGTCGAATTGGTCGAGGGCAATGATTTGCAGGTCGTCGACCGCAGATTGTTCATGCGCACGACCGAGGGGATGAAGCGGATCGACGTGCTGTATCGCCGGGTCGATGATGATTTCCTCGACCCATTGATGTTCCGCCCGGATTCGATCCTCGGCGTGCCGGGGCTGATGGATGCCTATGCGGCGGGCAATATCACCATCGTCAATGCGCCCGGCACCGGCATCGCGGATGATAAGGCGATCTATAGCTATATGCCGGAAATCGTCCGCTTCTACACCGGCAAAGACGCGATTCTGCCCAATGTCCACACCTATCGCTGCCGCGAGGCCGATGACCTTGGCTATGTCCTTGATCACCTTTCCGAACTGGTGGTGAAGCTGGTGGACGGGTCCGGCGGCTATGGCATGCTGGTCGGCCCGCGTTCGACCAAGGCCGAGATCGAGGCATTCCGCGCCCAGATCATCGCCACCCCGCAACGCTATATCGCCCAGCCGACCTTGGCGCTGTCCACCTGCCCGACCTTGGTCGAAGAGGGTATCGCCCCGCGCCATGTCGATCTGCGCCCATTCGTGCTGACCGGCAGCAAAGGCACCAAGATCGTGCCGGGCGGATTGACCCGCGTCGCGCTGCAACAAGGCTCGCTCGTCGTCAATTCAAGTCAGGGCGGCGGCACCAAGGATACATGGGTGCTGGCCGATGACGAACCGACGATCCCCAGCCCCGCCGCCAATGGAAAGGAGGCATGAACATGCTGTCACGCACGGCATCCAGCCTCTATTGGATCGGTCGCCACATTGAACGCGCGGATTTTGTCGCCCGGTTGATCGAGGCCGCGCTGCAATTCGAACTCTTGCCACAGGCACGGGGCAGCGATGATTGGGGCAGCGCCGTCTCGTCCTCCGGCGCGATGGACCGCTTTGCCGCCAGCGGTCAGGACGTCAACCGGACCAATGTCATCGCCTTTCTCGCGTTCGATCAGGACAATCCCGGTTCGATCATGTCCTGCATGGACATGGCCCGCAACGATGCCCGCGCCATCCGCACGGCGATTACGCGGGAATGCTTTGAAACGCTGAACGAGGCGCATCTCGCGATGAAGACTCAGGTCCGCCGTGGCAAGACTGGCGATATTCAGGGCTTTATCGACTGGATCAAATCCGTCACTCGCGGGTTTGAGGGCGCGATGCATCGCACGATGCTGCGTAATGATTCGCTTTGGTTCCTGCGACTAGGCAGCGCCATCGAACGCGCCGACAACACCGCGCGTCTGCTCGATGTCAAATATCACTGCCTCCTGCCGCAGGGCGAGGAAGTGGGCGGCACCCATGATCAGGCGCAATGGACGGCCCTGCTCCGCAGCGTTTCGGCGGTGACGGCCTATCGCTGGATCTATCGCGATGGGTTGAAGCCTTGGCTAGTCGCGGATCTGATGATCCTGCGGCGCGAAATGCCACGCTCGCTCGCGGCATGTGTCGATGAAGCGGGGGCGATGCTCGCCTGTCTGCGCGCCGATGGGGGCCGCACCGGCGCCGCCGACCGCCAGATACGCAAGATGCAGATCGGTCTCACCAAATTGCAGGTCGATGAGGTGATCAAATCCGGCCTGCATGAATTTCTGCAAGAATTTCTGGCCGACAATAATCAACTGGGTCGGGCTGTGTCCGACCAGTTCCTCTTTTAAAAGCCCTTATCATGCGCATCCAGATCGATCATTTGACCCGCTATCACTACACCTTGCCGATGCGTTCGGTGATCCAGCTGTTGCGCGTCACCCCGCAAACCAATGCCCATCAAACCGTGGTGTCATGGAATATCAACGTCGATTGCGACGCCCGTATCACGCCTTATGTCGATGCGTTCGGCAATGCCTGCCACATCATGGCCATCGATCATTCGGTGTCAGATCTGAGCATCGAAGTCACCGGCTTGGTCGACACATGGCCGGGCAGCGCCGGTATTATCGATGCCGCAGAGCCTTTGCCAGAACTGGTGTTTCTTCAGCCCACGATGCTGACGCAGGCGGATGAAGCGATCACCCGTTTCGCCTATGACGTGGCGGGCGATCTGCAGCAAAATCCGCTCGACCGCTGCCATGCGCTGATGACGGCCTTGTGGCGGGAAATCAGTTTCGACACCCGCGCGACATCAACGTTGACGGATGCCGCCGCCGCCTTTGCCGACCGGCGCGGCGTGTGTCAGGACCTCGCGCATATCTTCATCAGCGCGTGCCGCACCCTCAAAATCCCGGCGCGTTATGTGTCCGGCCATTTGCTGCGGCAGGATGGCGCGGAATGGCAAGAGGCGGCCCATGCCTGGGCAGAGGCCCATATTACGGGCCTTGGCTGGGTCTCATTCGATCCCGCCAATTGCGTCAGCGCCGACGAACATTATCTGCGCGTTGCCTGCGGGCTTGATTATCGCGATGCTGCGCCGGTATCAGGGGCGCGATATGGCGGCGGTTTCGAAACGCTGTCGGTCGATCTGCGGGTCCGTGGGCCGGGCCTTGGTAAAACGATACAGGGCCAAATGGGACAGGGCCAAATGGGACAGGACAGCGCGAATCAATGACCTATTGCGTGGGAATGCTGATTGATGCGGGGTTGGTTATGATGGCCGACACCCGCACCAATGCGGGCATCGACAATATCTCCTGCTATCGCAAGCTCCACATTTACGATGGCGGGGATGATTGCTTCATCGCGATAGCGACTGCTGGCAATCTGTCGGTCACGCAGGCCACTTTGTCCAAGCTGGCTGAGGGCGTCGCCAATCCCGAAACCGGCGAAATCGACACATTATGGACCGTCCCCAGCATCTTCAAGGCGGTGCAACTGGTCGGCAATGTGCTGCGCACCACGCGGCATGAAACCGAACATGGGATGGAGGCCGAGGGCGTATCCTTTGGCGCGACCATGTTGTTGGGCGGGCGCGTCGGGTCTGAACCGTTGCGCCTGTTTCTGATTTACGATGCCGGCAATGCGATCGAATGCCATGCGGATACGCCCTATCTCCAGATCGGGGAGTATAAATATGGCAAGCCGATCCTCGACCGCGCGCTCGACGTGAACACCCCGTTGAACGAGGCGGTGAAGCTCGGCCTGATTTCGTTCGATTCGACGATGCGTTCCAACCTTGCGGTCGGCCTGCCCATCGACATGGTCACCGTCCGCGCCGACCCGAGCTGCGAACCGGAATATTTCCGGATCGATCAGTCCAACGCCTATTTCAACGACCTGTCCCGGCAATGGGGGGAAAAGCTGCGCGAGGCGCAAGCCGCCATCCCGCGCCCGCCGTTCATCAAGCACAAGGCGCCGGTGATCGTATAAAACGGCGTCTTTTTTGCCCTAGTTTTTTGACGTTCTGGCACGAACGGCCTAAGTCTCGGTCATGCTGAAATTAGACGATGCTTGTACCCGCCTTTCCGATCTGATCGCCCTCGCCCGCACAGGCGGCGCGGATGCCGCCGATGCCATTTATGTCGGCGGTGCATCGACCGAGGTGCAGATGCGGCTCGGCAAATTGGAAGATGTCGGCAGGTCCGAGGGCGAGGAAATCGGCCTGCGCGTCTTTATCGGCCAACGCACCGCGAGCGTGACCGCCTCCGACATGGCCGCCGATAGCCTGCGCGACCTTGTGGGGCGGGCCATCGACATGGCGCGCGAGGCCACTGAGGATCAATTCGCGACGCTGGCACCGCAAGACCGGCTGGCAACCGGAGACCTGCCCGATCTCGACCTGTTCGACCCGACCGACATCGGCCCCGCCGCATTGCGCGAACGCGCCGAAGCCGCCGAAGATGCCGCCCGCGCGGTGGCGGGCATCACCAATAGCGAAGGCGCAGGCACCAGCACCGGCCAATCGGTGATGGCGCTCGCCACCAGCCATGGCTTTGTGCGCGGCTATCGCGGGTCGAGCTTTGGCTGCTCCGCGAGCGTCATCGCAGGCGAAGGCCCGCTGATGCAGCGCGATTATGCATGGCACAGCGCGCGTTATTATGAAGATCTCGAAGACCCAACCGCCATCGGCACCCGCGCAGGCGAACGGGCGGTGGCGCGGCTCAACCCGGTCAAGCCGGACAGCGGCCAGATGCCGATCATCTTCGATCCGCGCGTCGGCGCATCGCTGATCGGCCATTTGCTCGGTTCGATCACCGGCGGCGCGATTGCGCGGCGCACCAGCTTCCTGCTCGATCAATTGCATGAAATGATCTTCGACAGTCAGGTCAGCATCATCGACGATCCACATCGAATTCGCGGCCTGCGCTCACGCCCATTCGATGGCGAGGGGCTGCCCACCGCCGCATCGAAATTGATCGACAATGGGCGGCTCACCGGCTGGCTGATGGACAGCGCCTCCGCCCTGCAACTCGGCCTTGCGCCGACAGGCCATGCCACGCGCGGCATCGGTGGTCCGCCGGGCGCGGGCGCGACCAATGTCTATATGGCAGCAGGCAGCGCGACTCCGGCTGAACTGATGGCCGACATCAAACAGGGCATCTATGTCACCGAATTGATCGGCCATGGCGTGAATGGTGTGACCGGTGATTACAGCCGGGGCGCATCGGGCTTCCTCATCCGCGATGGCCAGATCGGCCCGGCGGTCGCGGAGCTGACCATCGCCGGTAATTTGCGCGACATGTTCAAGGCGCTGATCCCGGCCAATGACCTTGTCATCCGGCGCGGGATCGATGCGCCGACGCTACGGATCGACGGCATGATGGTGGCGGGTGCCTGACCCACTGCTCTCCGCCATCGCCGATATAGTGGCGGAAGCCGGACGACTTGCCGTCCGGGCGAGCGAGCGTGGGTTCAAACATTGGGAAAAGGAACCGGGCCAGCCGCTGTCCGATGTCGACCTTGCGGTCAATGACATGCTGCGGCACCGGTTGACCAATTTGGTGCCGGAGGCGGGCTGGCTGTCGGAAGAAAGCGTCGATGATGTTGATCGGCTCGACCGCGACTTGGTATGGATCATCGATCCGATCGACGGCACCCGCGATTTCGTGCGCGGGCGACGTGGCTGGTCGATCTCGGTCGGTCTGGTCCGCCATCGCCGCCCTTGGCTCGCGGTGTTGGATGCCCCAGCCTTGGGCCTTGTGTACCGGGCAGAGGCGGGCAAAGGCACGCAATTAAACGGCGTGCCGACACAGGCGAGCCAGCGCACCGAATTTCCGGGATCGCGCGTGCCTGCCGACGATCTGCCACGCATCGACGATGACCTTGTCGCGGTGACCAAGCCGAACAGCATCGCGCTCAGGATCGCGATGGTGGCGACCAACCATGCCGATCTCGTCGCCTCTATTCGCTGGGGCCATGAATGGGATCTTGCAGCCGCAGCGCTGATCGCAAGCGAAGCGGGCGCAACGGTGACCGATGCCTTGGGCGAACCCTTACGGTTCAACAGCCCGGACGCCGCCGCCTTTGGCGTGCTGGCCAGCGCCCCCGGCATTCATCAGGCCGCACTGGAAAGGCTGACCGAGCGGGCGAAAAGCGCGTTGATTGTTTAGTCCCTCAAACGCCGGGCGGCAGCATCTGCTGCCTTGGCTTTCCTCGCAATAAGCTCGGGCGCGCGTTCGCGCTTGCGGCGCTTCGCGCCGGTGGTGGCAATTTCCAAGGGCAGTGATACCCCCCCCCACTTCGTCATCCTGAACTTGTTTCAGGATCCTATTCCACACGCCGGGAAAGATGCTGAAACAAGTTCAGCATGACGAATATAGAGGAACCAAGGCGAGCGATGCCTGCCCCCGGTATTTGAGGGGCTTCGAAAAACCCCTCAACCACATTACCGCGGCAGTTCGGTCGTCCCCATCAGGGCTTCATCCACCGAGCGAGCGCATTGGCGACCTTCGCGGATCGCCCATACGACCAACGACTGGCCACGACGCATATCGCCACATGCAAAGATTTTGTCCTTGGAGGTGCGATAGGCGACGACATTGGCCGCAACATTGCCGCGCCCGTCCAGTTCGACGCCGGATTGTTCGATCATGCCACCATGACGCGGGCCGACAAAGCCCATCGCCAGCAACACGAGATCGGCCTTGAGGTCGAATTCGCTGCCCGGCACTTCTTCCATCTTGCCATTTTCAAAGCGTACTCGGACGCATTCGAGCTTTTCGAGGCGACCGCCAGTGCCAACCGCACGCTTGGTCAACACGCCCCAATCGCGCTCACAGCCTTCGAGATGCGAGGTCGAGGTGCGCAGCTTCAACGGCCAATCCGGCCAGTTGAGCGCCTTGTCTTCCATTTCCGGCGGCTTCGGCATGATTTCCAACTGGGTAACGGAAGCCGCACCCTGACGGTTGGACGTGCCAACGCAGTCAGACCCGGTATCGCCACCCCCAATAACCACGACATGCTTGCCCTTGGCGGACAAGGTGCCGGTCGGCGCGGCGCGGACTTCGTCATCGCCGGCGACCCGCTTGTTCTGCTGGGTCAGGAATTCCATCGCCTGACGGATTTCCGGGAATTCCGCGCCCGGGATCGCCAGCGGGCGCGGATTTTCCGCACCACCGGCCATGACCACGGCATCGTAATTCTCGATCAGCGTATCCATCGACACATGCACGCCGACTTCGGTGCTGGTGCGGAACTCAACGCCTTCCGCTTCCATCTGACGGGCGCGGCGGGTGATGATGTGCTTTTCCAGCTTGAAGTCAGGAATGCCATAACGCAGCAAACCGCCGACGCGGTCGTTCTTTTCGAACACCGTGACGCTGTGGCCCGCACGCACCAATTGTTGTGCGCACGCAAGGCCAGCCGGACCGGAACCGATCACGGCCACGGATTTGCCGGTCTTCGCCTTGGGCGGCAATGGCACGATCCAGCCTTCGGCCCATCCCTTGTCCACGATCTGGCATTCGATCGATTTGATCGTGACCGGCGTGTCCTGAATGTTCAGGGTGCAGCTGGCTTCGCACGGCGCGGGGCAGATGCGGCCCGTGAATTCCGGGAAGTTATTGGTCGAATGCAGGCGATTGAGCGCTTCGCGCCAATCGTCATGATAGACTAGGTCATTCCAGTCCGGGATCAGGTTATTGACCGGACAGCCATTATGGCAGAACGGAATCCCGCAATCCATGCAGCGCGATGCCTGTGCCCGCACTTCATCCGCGCCCAAGGGGACGACGAATTCATTGTAGTTTGTCAGCCGTTCCTCTGGCTTGGCATAACCACGGTCATGACGCGCTACTTCGAGAAACCCGGTGGGCTTGCCCATCTATTGTCTCCTCAATCTTTACGCGGCCGACGCGGCATTGCTGCCCTGCGCCTCGGCCTGCAAGTCACGCAACGCGCGACGATAATCCTTCGGCATCACCTTCACGAACTTCGCGAGGCTATTGTCCCAATCGTCCAACAGCGCACGGGCCTTGCGGCTGCCCGAGTGGAGATGGTGACGCTCCAGCAAGATCTTGAGACGGGCGGCGTCATGACGCAGCATATCCCCCATGCCGAAATCGTTCACATTGACAGGACGCTGCTGCGGCAGGGCTGAATTGGCCGGCACGGCATCGGTTTCCGTGGCCGATACCGGGTCCACATCAACCATCGCCATGTTGCAACGATCACGGAACAAGCCGTCCTCGTCATAGACATAGGCAACGCCGCCCGACATGCCCGCCGCGAAGTTACGGCCCGTGAGGCCCAACACCGCGACAACGCCGCCAGTCATATATTCGCAACCGTGATCGCCGGTGCCTTCAACCACCGCAATCGCGCCCGAGTTACGGACAGCGAAGCGTTCGCCAGCGACGCCTTCGAAATAGGCCTCACCCGCAATCGCGCCGTAAAGCACGGTGTTGCCGACGANNGGCCCTTGCCGACATAGTCATTGCCATCGCCGGTCAGTTCGACCGTGACGCCATGGGCAAGGAATGCGCCAAAGCTCTGGCCTGCGACACCCGAGAAGTTGATGACGATGGTGTTGTCATCCAGACCCGCATGGCCATAACGCTTCGCCACTTCGCNNCGCCGACGGTGCGGTTGACGTTGCGAATGGCGGACGCGATCCGCACCGGCTGGCGATTTTCCAGCGCCGGGGCAGCCTGCGCGATGAGGCTGTTGTCGAGCGCATGTTCAAGGCCATGATCTTGCGTGCCGGTCTGGCGCAGCGACGAACCTTCGACCACCGGTGCCTGATACAGCAAGCGGCTGAGATCGACGCCCTTCGCCTTCCAGTGATTGAGCGCGTCGTTCATGTCGAGACGGTCAACCCGGCCCACCATTTCATCAATCGTGCGGAAGCCGAGCTGGGCCATGATCGCCCGCAATTCTTCGGCCACGAAGAAGAAATA
>DITW01000050.1 GCA_002422945.1 Sphingomonadales bacterium UBA6174
GCGCTGAGAGTCTCTTCATGCACGCCAGGATTCTTAATGGCACAGTGGCCTGGACAGATGAAATCGACATCTCGCCCGATACCCTGTATCTCAAAGGCCATCGTCTATAATCAGCCGCCAACCACCCCTGCATTAAAACCTTGCAGACCGTTGACCTTCCCATTGATCGATGCCACGACAAGCATATCTATGTCAGAAACGCTTACCGACGCGGCCGGCTGTTCCGGCGGCAATCTCTACAAAATTGCCTGCCTGCTTACCCCGAAGGCTACGGCAACCGTATTGATGCAGGCTAAACCGGCCAGAGCAGAAACCGACCCGAGCCAAGCAACCTGAATCTGACTAATACTCCTTGTGACCCAGCAATCCTCCTACGCCCAAATCCTCAAATCCTCGTCCATCATGGGCGGGGCGGCGGGCATCAACCTGCTGCTGGGCATGATCCGGGTCAAATTCGCCGCCGTGCTCATCGGCGCCAGCGGCGTTGGCCTCAACGCAAGCTTCACCGCCGTACAAGGTCTGGTCGGCACCGTCGCCGGGCTGGGTATTCAATCCAGCGCAGTGCGCGAGATCGCCGCCGCCATGGGCAAGGGTGACGAGCCAGCCATCGGCCGCGCCATGCTTACCCTGCGGCGCATTTGCTGGCTCACCGGATTGCTGGGTATGGCCGCCATGATGTTGCTTAGCCCGTTCATCAGCCAGTTCACCTTCGGCCACCAGGACTACGCCCTCGATATTGCCGCTTTAGGGCTCGTCATCCTCTTTGGCAACCTCTCCGGCGGACAGCTGGCGCTTATTCAGGGCATGCGCCGTATCGGCGATATGGCTCGCGCCAACATCATTGGCGCAGTTTTCGGCACCGTGGCCGCCATCGGTTTCTACTTCACTCTCGGCGTCCGTGGGATCATCCCCACGCTGGTGGCGGTCTCGGCATTCCAACTCGCGCTGTCCTGGTATTTTGCCCGTAAAGTGCCGATACTCAAGGCTATGCTATCCCTAGGGCAAACCTTGGCTGAGGCCCGCGACATGGTCCGCCTCGGCTTGGTTATGATGACCAACGGTCTCATGGACACCGCCGTAACATATTTCGCCATCAGCCTCATCACTCAACAGGAGGGGCTTCAGGCGGTCGGCCTCTACAGCGCTGCCTTCGCGCTCTCTGGGATGTTCGCAAATTTTGTCCTTGGCGCCATGGGGGCGGATTACTACCCGCGTCTTACGGGCGTTTTGTCAGATAATATTGCGATGAAGCGTATGGTCAATGAGCAGACCGAAATCGGCCTTGCGCTCGCTTTGCCCGGTCTGCTTGGGACCATGGCGATTGCGCCCTGGGTTCTTGAGCTTTTCTATAACCGCGAGTTTCTTGGCGCGGTCGGGTTGCTGCAATGGTTTATCCTCGGATGTATGGGGCGGGTGATCTCTTGGCCTCTAGGCTTCGTGATTCTGGCTCTTGGTAACACCCGCTGGTTCCTTGTCACGTCAATTACTTACCACCTTGTTCACATGACTTTGATTGCCGTCGGTTATGAGTTATTTGGTCTTGAGGGCGTCGCTATCGCCTTCTTCGTGACGTGCCTTAGTTACATTCCCGCAGTGTATTTGGTGTGCCGGTATAAGATCGGCTTCACTTGGTCATTGGCCTGCAAACGGATGGCTCTGTTCGGTCTGCCAAGTCTTGGTGCCGTCTTCGTCGCCTGCCGCAGTCTCACGCTCTGGTCTGGGAGTGCCGCTGGGTTGCTGCTCACCCTGTTATTGAGCTTGTATTGCTTGGAGAGGCTGGCGGACCGGCTCGGCTCCGAGCATTGGATTGTGCGTGCATTTGTCAGGTTGACCGGTTAGAAGTTACCCCTTCCGCATTGAGTCACGATTCTGCATGCCATCACAAATTCATCCGCTAGCCGACGTCCAATCCCCTCACATCGGCTCAAATACCCGTATCTGGCAATTCGTTGTCATCCTCGCTGAAGCCCGTATTGGGTACGATTGCAACATCTGCTCGCATGTTCTGATCGAGAATGACGTGATTGTCGGCGACCGGGTCACCGTCAAATCCGGGGTGCAACTCTGGGATGGCGTGCGGTTGGAAGACGATGTTTTCATCGGCCCCAACGTCACTTTCACCAACGACTCCTTCCCGCGCAGTAAGCTCTACCCGGAAGCATTTCCGTTCACCACGGTCAAGGCTGGCGCGTCCATCGGTGGCGGTGCAACTATCTTGCCCGGTATCGTGATTGGTTGTCTGGCTATGGTGGGTGCCGGCGCGGTAGTGACAAAGTCTGTGCCGGACGGAGCGGTGGTGGTTGGTAATCCAGCGCGTATTGTCCGTTATGTCGATAGCAGCGAGTGACCGAGTTAGACTACCGATTTATCCATGAGCATCGAAACTTGCCAGATCATTAATTTCCCAAAGATCCATGACCCTCGTGGCAACCTCACCTTCATTGAGGGCGGCAGTCACATCCCCTTCGATATACAGCGCGTGTATTACCTGTATGACGTTCCGGGTGGAGCCGAGCGGGGCGGGCATGCGCACAAGTCGCTGCATCAGTTGATTATCGCCATGTCCGGCAGTTTCGATG
>DITW01000087.1:0-141 GCA_002422945.1 Sphingomonadales bacterium UBA6174
CCTTCTGGACCATGTTGACGATACGACGGAATTCACCGAGCGACATGCCGGTTGCCTGTGCGATTTCCGCAATTTCAGCGCGAATACGCTCAACAGTATCGACTTCCGCTTCGGCAAAGGCCGCCCATTTCTTGTCGATGC
>DITW01000087.1:180-728 GCA_002422945.1 Sphingomonadales bacterium UBA6174
CTGATCGACGAGATATTCGATCTTGCTGCCATGGAACTGCACGCTTTCCACCTCGGCGGTAAGATCTTCGCGCAGCTTTTGATATTCGTCTTCCTGCTTTTGCGGGAAACCGAGACCGGCGCCAAGCGCATCCAGCCGCTGGCCCTGCAATTTGGCAAAGCGATGATATAGCGAGGTGATCGTGGCAAAACGCTCCAGCGCCATCGGCTTGAGCTGTTCTTCCATCTGGGCGAGGGAGAGGGTGTTGTCTTCTTCTTCCTCTTCCACCGGCCGCTTGGCGCGGCGTTCGGTCAGGCCGTCTTCGTCCTCATCGGCATCCGCCGATTCTTCCTCGACCTCATCTTCTTCCTTGAAGCTCGGTCCAGCGGTCTTTTCCGAAATCTCGCCATCGCCATCGACATCGTCATCGGTCAGGCTTTCCGGCGCAGGGTCTTTCGACAGCATCGCATCGAGATCCATGATCTCGCGCAATTGCATCGTGCCTTCATTCAGCGCCGTCGACCAATCGATGATCGCATTGAACGTGATCGGGCTTTCGCACAGGCCGA
>DITW01000087.1:747-4463 GCA_002422945.1 Sphingomonadales bacterium UBA6174
CGCAGATACATCCGCACCGGATCGTCGGTGCGATCGATGGTTTCCTTCTTCTTTTCCTGCGTCATCAGGCCGGAGCCGTCACCGTCGCCGTCATCCAGCCCGGTGATCTGCTCTTCGGCGTTTTCTTCCTGATCGCCGTCTTCGCCCGCTTCTTCGTTCTCGACGATGTTCACGCCCATGTCATTGAGCGCGGACATAATGTCTTCGATCTGCTCGGACGACATCTGATCCTGCGGCAACGCCTCATTGAGCTGATCGTAGGTCAGATAGCCCTTTTTCTTCGCGCGCGAGATCAGCTTCTTGATGGAGGCTTCATTGAGGTCGATCAGCGGGGCATCGCCTGCTTCCGCCTTATCTGTCGAATCCGTCATATCTGCCTTTGCCATAAGTGACCCTTATACCCCATCTTGCCCCGACCCGGCGTCCTGCACCAGATCGGCCAGCCGCGTTTCCGCCGCCTGTAGCGCCGCCCGCAGCCGCTGCTGCTCCGCAAAGCTCGCCTCGTCCAACATTGCCGTGAACCGCCTGTCGGCGTCCCCCAGCGCAGTTGCAATTTCTACCCGCTCGGACAACGCATCGATCAACTCGATCAACTCACGTCGCGCCCGCCCAGAATCTGCCTTGCCACGCAAAAAGGAAAAGGCAAGACCCTTGTCGGAACTCGTCGTCCCGCCAATGCCATGCAATCCCTTTTCCGCCAATATGGTAGCCACGGCCTGAGGTTCAAGCTTTGTTGAAGAAAAAGCTATATCTAAAAGAATATGGCGCAGCGCATCGTCGCGCCGATCGGTGATCGGCATGGCCGCAATCGCCTCTGCCCGTTCCGCGATGCATGACGGATAACGGGCCAACCCTTCAAGGATTGCACGGCTGAAACCCGCCTCGACCCCGCCCTGCGCCAGCGCCAGCGTCCCGGCGCGGACTGGCGGCAGCGGCGGTTGCCAGCCCCCCTTGCCGCCCCCGCGCATCTGGCCACGCCGCTGTCCCATGCCTTGCGGCACCCACGCATTCTGGCGCATCGGCGCGTTGTTGCGCGGCTGCCAGCCGAATTTCTCATCGAAGCGGCGGCGATATTCCTCTCGATATTGCTGGCGTATATCGGGCTGCTGGATCGCCTGCGCCAATTCGTTCAACCTTTGTTTCAATCCGGCGCGTTCTTCCGGCGTCGCCAATGGCCCGGATGCCAGTTCATGCACCCAGAGCCGATCGACCAACGGTTCGGCGGTGTCCGCCAGCCGTTCAAACGCTCCCGCCCCGCCGCTTTTCACCAGATCGTCCGGGTCCTGCCCTTGCGGCAGGGTGATAAATTGCAACGACTGGCCCGGCTGCAACAATGGCAAGGCGCGCAACGCAGCCCGAATCGCCGCCTTCTGCCCTGCCGAATCGCCATCGAAGCACAACATCGGCACGTCCGTCATCCGCCACAGCCGTTCAAGATGCTGCTCGGTCAGCGCCGTGCCAAGCGGGGCGACGACATCGCCAATCCCGACCTGCGCCAGCGCAATCGCATCCATATAGCCCTCGACCACGATCACCCGCCCGCTCTTGCGCGACGCGGCCAAGGCAAGGTCGAGATTATAGAGCGTGCGCCCCTTGTCGAATAACGGCGTGTCGGGGGAGTTCAGATATTTCGGCTCGCCATCGCCCAAAATCCGCCCGCCAAAGGCAATCACCCGCCCACGCGCATCGCGGATCGGGATCATCACCCGGCCACGGAACCGGTCATAAGGCTCTTTGCCCTCGACCGAGATCAGCAACCCCGCCTCAATCAGCATATCATCGCCGAACTTTGCGAGCGCCGCGCGCAGCTTGCCCCGGCTATCCGGCGCAAAGCCCATGCCAAAGCGCTCAATCGTCGCCCGGCTCAATCCCCGGCGGACGAGATATTGCTGCGCCTCCGCCCCCGCAGTTGACGCGAGTTGCGCCGAAAACCATTCGGCAGCCGCCGCCATCACATCATGGAGCGAATTTGCCCGCTGCTGCCGCTCCGCCGCGCGCGGATCGGGCGCAGGCACATCCATATTGGCGGCCGCCGCCAATTCCTTCACCGCATCCATGAACGGCAGGCCGCGCTGATCGGTCATCCAGCGAATCGCATCGCCATGCGCCCCACAGCCAAAGCAGTGGTAAAAGCCCTTGTCGTCGTTGATCGTGAAGCTCGGCGTCTTCTCGTTATGAAAGGGGCAGCACGCCTTATATTCGCGCCCTGCCTTGGTGACTTTCACACTCTTGCCGATCAGCGCGGACAACACCGTCCGCGCACGCAATTCATCGAGAAAGGCAGGGGTCAGGCTCATGGATTAAGAAAGCGCACCCTTCACCAAGGCGCTTGCCTTGCTCATGTCGAGGCTCGACGCATGGCGCTCTTTCAGCTCCGCCATCACCTTGCCCATGTCCTTGACCGAAGTCGCGCCCAGTTCCGCCTTGATCACTTCAATCGCCGCAATGGTCTCCGCTTCGCTCATCTGCGCGGGCAAAAAGCGTTCGATCACCACGATTTCCGCGGCTTCATTGGCGGCGAGTTCCGGGCGACCGCCCTTTTCATACATATCGATGGATTCGCGACGCTGCTTGATCATCGATTGCAGCATCTGCACGATTTCGTCCTCGCCGATGCCATCGGCCACGCCGCGCGGCCGCGCGGCGATGTCGCGGTCCTTGNNGGATTCGCGACGCTGCTTGATCATCTTCTGCATCACTTCGGTGACCAGCACATCGTCATCGCTTGGCGCTTTGCCGGTGCGGGCTTCGATGTCGCGATTCTTGATCGCTGCCTGAATCAGACGGATCGTTGCCGTCCCGGCCTTGTCCCCGCCCTTCATCGCCGTGACCAGTGCATTCTTGATATCGTCGCGAATCATGCCATAACTTCCATTAATTTCGGTAAGTCGTGCTCCTAGCCGTTCCTGTGGTGCTTTAATAGATTGACGCTAGCGGTTCGCATCCCTAGTCGGATGCCTTGCAACATCGCGATGACGAATCTTACCCAAGGAGTGCCCGCCCTATGGCTGACGCCGCTTATCCGCCTGCGCCAAATAACGCGACAGGGGCTATTGTTCTGGCGTCTGGCGAGGTCATCTGGGGTCGTGGATTCGGCGCCGCTGGCGCGGCCGTGGGCGAAATCTGCTTCAACACGTCGATCACCGGCTATCAGGAAATCANNGCAATGTCGGCACCAACGCAGAAGATATTGAGGCGACCAACCCGCATGCGCTCGGCTGCATCGTGCGCGAAGACGTCACCAACCCGTCGAATTATCGCAATTCGCAGCATTTCATTCAGTGGATGACCGCGAATGGCCGCATCGGCGTCTCCGGCATCGACACCCGCGCGCTGACCCGCCGCATCCGCGAGCAAGGCGCGCCCAATGGCGTGATCGCGCACAGCCCGGATGGCAAGTTCGATATCCCCGCCTTGCAGGCAATGGCCAAGTCATGGCCGGGGCTAGAGGGCATGGACCTCGCCAAGCCCGTCACCACCTTGCAAAGCTATGATTGGGCAGACGGGCTTTGGACTCGCGCCAATGGCTATGACGCGAACAGCGCGCAAGCAACCGGCCCGAAGGTCGTCGCGATGGATTTCGGGGTCAAGCGCAACATCCTGCGCAATCTCGTGGCGGCGGGCGCACGCGTGACGGTGGTCCCGGCGACCGCGTCATTCGAAGACATCATGGCGCACAATCCGGACGGCCTGTTCCTCTCCAACGGCCCCGGCGA
>DITW01000044.1 GCA_002422945.1 Sphingomonadales bacterium UBA6174
GCGGATCGCCAATGTGATAGGATGCAGTTCCGGCGGAATCGACGTGGCAATCGAGGCCGCTCTGCGCTGCGGCTGCGCGAAACGCGCCTTCGGCCATGGGTGATCGGCAGATATTGCCGAGGCACACGAACAGTACCGATGTTATGTGATCACCCCCCGCGTGCATCGCGAGCAACTATGACAAACTGGCTGCCATGTCCACCGCCAGAAGCCAATGTTTCACGTGAAACATCAGGAAAACAGGCGATAAATCGGGTCTAGGAGGGGTCCTAAGGGGGGCAAGGAGGGGTCTAGCAGGGGTCAAGCAACCGCTGCGGGAATAGGGTTTGTGCTCGCCAAAACCTCTTCGGTGATACGCCTGATATTCACCTTGGCTTTCAACCTCGCGCCCAGCAATGCGGTGCCCGAAACCTTGCGCTGCACGAACAGCGTTTCAATCGGCGGGAACGCCCAGGTGTCTTTGTCCTGCGCGATGGCATAGCCTTCGTCGCGCAGCAGCGGCACGAAACCCCGGTCGCCGAAATCGAACGGAGCGTCCTCGCGCATTTCATTGATGACGATTTCGATCATGCGGTTGACCCGGCCGGGGTGCTTTTCCGCGACAATCGGCATCATGAACCCGGCTTCGATGGTGGCGGCAAGCACCTCTGCCGCGTTGCCTTCCAATCCGGCAGCCAACATCTTGCGATACCCGTTCGCCACTGCCGGATCGACCGGGCGACATGCGCCGAAATCAAGCAGCACGATCTCGCCTGTCTCGCGCCGGTAACGGAAATTGGCGAAATTGGGATCGGTCTGCATCACGCCGAAATCGAACAATTCGCGCGCCACCAGCCGGGTCATCCGCGCGAACACTTCATCGCGGCGTTCGGGCGGTTCATTGCCGAGCTCCTCGATTGAAACGCCGTCTTCAAAACTCATCGCCAAAATCGATCCGCGTGTCAGCCCTTGGTGCAGGCGCGGGACGATGAAGCCGGGCGTGCCCGCCAGACGCTCACGGTAAAGGGCCATCTGTTGGCCCTCGCGGGTGTAATCGGCTTCTTCGTGCAACTGCTGCTTGGCCGCCGCCATCAGCTTTTCCATCTCCAGTTCGGGGGGCGCAAACCCGGCAACGCGCAGCAGCGCCATCACATTATCGACATCGCTATCGATCGATTTGGCAACGCCGGGATATTGCACCTTGATCGCCAACTCCTCGCCATCGCGGGTCAGCGCCTTGTGCACTTGGCCGATAGAGGCGGCGGCAATGGGGCGCGGGTTGAACCAGCGGAATTGCTTACGCCAATCCGGCCCCCATTCGGATTTCAGCACCTGATCCAGTTGGCGCGTCGGCATGAAATTGGCCTGATCGCGCAATGTGGCGAGGATTTTGGACAGTTCATCGGGCAGGAAATCACCTGCATCCAGACTGATCATCTGCCCCATCTTCATCGCCGCGCCGCGCAGGTGCGACAGGCGGTCGGTCATCCGCTGGACATTGCCGGGAGTAAGGATCAGGTCGCGCGCCGAAATGCCTTCGCCGCTCGCCAACCGCCGCGCGCCTTCGGCCACCATCCCGCCCGCAACCCCGCCGACCAGCCGCCCGAAGGTGCCGAACCGTGCCATCCGGCCCGAAGGCACCGCACGCTGGCGGGCGCGGTCTTCGGGCTGATTGGCGTAATCAGGGCCAAAATCGTCGGGGGCTTGGTCATCAGCCACGGTCGGGGCGTTCCATTTGCGAGAGGATTTGTGCGGCAACGGCTTGGGCGCCGCTGCGTTCCGTCTGAAATGGGGAGTGCCAGCGCAGGTGCAATTAGGAAATGCAAAGTCCGCCATCGACCGGCAGGCATTGCCCGGTAATGTAATCGGAATGCGATGACGCAAAGAACACCGCCAACCCTTCGAGCCCGGCATGATCGCCCGGACGGCGCAGCGGAATGCGTTTGGCCATCCATTCGCCAAAGCGCGGATCGGCCTTGGCAGTGATGTCGGTTTCGTAATAGCCGAACAATAGCGCGTTGGCGGTGATCTGATAGCGCGCCAATTCAAACGCGGCGGCGCGGGTGAGGCCGTTTAATGCCGCCTTCGATGCCGCGTAATCGGACGAACGGTTGACCCCCATGATCGACTGGCCCGATGATGTCGCGATCAGTTTGCCGCCGGGGTTGCCAGCCTTGGCGCGGTCGATCATGTGGCGGGTGACGTGCTTGTAAACCAGCGCCGCGCCGCGGGCGTTGATCGCCATCGTCTGATCCCAGCCTTCGGCAGTAATATCGGGAATGGCCGTGCCCGCGCCCGAAATCCCGGCATTGGCGAAGCAGATGTCGGCGCGGCCCAACGCCTCGATCGTGGCTGCCATCGCGGCTTCGATGCTGGCCTCATCGCCAACATCGCAGGTCAGCGCGATCACCTCGCCTTGGCCGAGTGCCTTCAATTCGTCGCGCGCAGCCGCGTTCTTGGCAGCATTGCGCGCCCAGATCGCCACATTCGCCCCCGCCTTGGCAATCCCGCGCGCCATCGCCAGGCCCAGCCCGCCATTGCCGCCAGTAATAATGGCCGTGCGGCCCGTCAGATCGAACAATTCCATAGCGAACTTGGTGGCGCAAACGGCGCAATTTCGCAAGGCTTGCCGGGAATCGGGCGCCGCACCCGCCAAGGCTGGCGGTTGAAGCGTTTGCGATGAATTAACCAAC
>DITW01000070.1 GCA_002422945.1 Sphingomonadales bacterium UBA6174
CGGCGCGACCGCATCCGCACCCTGCGGACCGAAGGCGGCCTGTCAGGATTCACCAAACGCAGCGAGTCGCCCTATGACCCGTTTGGCGCGGCACATTCTTCGACATCGATCTCTGCGGCGCTGGGCTTTGCTATGGCCGCAGAGCTTGGCGGCGATCCGGGCGATGCGGTGGCGGTGATCGGCGACGGCTCCATGAGCGCCGGGATGGCGTTCGAGGCGATGAACAACGCAGGCCATCTGAAAAAGCGGCTGTTCGTCGTGCTCAATGACAACGAGATGTCAATCGCCCCTCCCGTAGGCGCGCTGTCCAGCTATCTCAGCCGCCTGTACGCCGAAGCCCCGCTGCAAGACCTGAAGGCCGCCGCAAAGGGCGCGTTGGGCTTGCTTCCGCAACCGTTTCAGGATGGCGCGCGTCGGGCCAAGGAAATGCTCAAGGGCATGGCGCTGGGCGGCACCTTGTTCGAGGAACTGGGCTTTTCCTATATCGGTCCGATTGACGGCCACGACCTTGACCAGCTGTTGCCCATTCTGCGCACCGCCAAGGCGCGGGCCACCGGTCCGATCCTGCTGCATGTGCTGACCAAAAAGGGCAAAGGCTATGCTCCCGCCGAAGCCGCACGCGACAAGGGCCACGCCACGGGTAAATTCGATGTGCTGACCGGCGTGCAGGCCAAGGCGGCATCAAACGCGCCCAGCTATACAAAGGTATTCGCGCAATCCCTGATTGCCGAAGCGGAACGGGATGAAAAGATCGTCGCCGTCACCGCCGCGATGCCCGATGGCACCGGGCTGAACCTGTTTGCCGACCGCTTCCCGCGCCGTTGCTTTGATGTGGGCATTGCGGAACAACATGCCGTCACCTTTGCGGCAGGCCTTGCGGCGGGCGGGATGAAACCGTTTTGCGCGATTTACTCCACCTTTTTGCAACGCGGCTATGACCAGATCGTGCATGACGTGGCGATCCAGCGCCTTCCCGTCCGCTTTGCAATCGACCGCGCCGGTCTTGTCGGGGCCGATGGCGCCACCCATGCCGGCAGCTTTGACGTCGCCTTCCTCGCCAACCTGCCCGGCATTGTGGTGATGGCCGCCAGCGACGAGGCGGAACTGGCCCATATGGTCGCCACTGCAGTCGCTCATGACGACGGCCCCATCGCCTTTCGTTTCCCGCGCGGCGAGGGGGTCGGCATAGATCTCCCCTCCCGCGGCACGCCACTGGACATTGGCCGCGCGCGGCTGATCCAGTCCGGCAATCGCGTGGCGCTGTTGTCCTTTGGGACCCGCCTGCAAGAAACCATGAAGGCGGCCGAAAGCCTCGCCCAAAAGGGGCTTGGCCCGACCGTTGTAGATGCCCGCTTTGCCAAACCGCTGGACCGGGACATGATTCTGAACCTTGCCCGCAATCACGAGGCCCTAATCACCATTGAAGAAGGCGCGATCGGCGGCTTCGGCAGCCATGTGGCGCAGCTTTTGGCCGAAGAAGGCGTCTTCGACACCGGCCTCAAATATCGCTCCATGGTCCTGCCCGACACCTTCATCGACCACGCCTCGCCCGAGGCGATGTACCGCACCGCCGGCATGGATGCCGCCCAGATCGAGGCCAAGGTTCTGCACACGCTGAACATCGCATCCCTCACGAAACGCGCCTAAGCCTTTCTCTTTCGAAAAATATCCCGNNACTTGATCTTGGCATACCAGTCCTTGACCGTGGCCGACCGGTTCCAATCCACGTCGCTGATGTAATCCAGACAGGACAGATGGGCGGCGGCGGTGAAATCGGCCAGCGTCATCACATCGCCCGCCAGCCAACGCCGCTGGTCCAGCAACCATGCCATGTAATCCAGATGAAACTTGATCCGTCCGGCCCCTGATTTCACGTTCTTGGAATCGGGATAGCCTAGTTTCATCACCTTCTTGTTCACCCGTTCATAAAGCAGTTTCGACGTGACCTCGTCGTGAAACTTGTCGTCAAACCAGGAACAGATGCGCCGCACCTCATAGCGCACATCCGGGTCGCGCGGCATCAGGGCGGGGGTGGGAAAGGTCTCATCCAGATATTCGCAGATTGCCTGACTTTCGCTCAGGGTTTTCTGATCCAGCTTGAGGATCGGCACTTTGCCCGCCGGGTTGCGGCGCAGGAAATCCGGGCTGGGTTCCCAGTAGCGTTCCTCGACCAGTTCCACCTCCAGCTTCTTTTCTGCCAATGTCAGGCGAACCTTGCGACAAAACGGCGACAGCGGAAAATGATAAAGGCGGATCATACAGCACCCGTGAAAGGACTACCTGTCTGATACAGGCCATGGGGCGGGGGATCAATGCGCAACCGCGCCTTTCTCCCTTTGCACTGTCATCGTCGCGGGGTTGCCGATGGCGGATGCGGCTTTGGCGCTCTGATCNNGTCTTTGACTGGGGTCTTGCGATACCCTTCGGTGAACAGGGCAAACGGCAGCCGCGCCGCAGCGGCGGTCGCCGCATCCACCTCGCTGTCGCCGACATAGATCGTCGGGCCTGCGCCCAGCGCGGTGACGCAGGCCAGCAAGGGGGCCGGATCGGGTTTGGTGACGGGCAGGCTGTCGCCGCCGATGACGACTGCGAAGAATTGCGCCAGCCCCAGATCGCGCAGCACGGCATGGGCCGGGGCTTCTGGCTTGTTGGTGCAGACCGCCATTTGGTGCCCGGCCTGCTGCAGCGCCGTCAGCGCCGCCACCACCCCCGGATAGGGCCGGGTCAGGGTCGAAGACGCAGCATTGTAATGGCCCAGCGTGATCCCGACCAACCGGGCATGATCGCCCATTTCCATTCCGCAATGCCGGATCACCCTTTCCACCAGTTTGGGCAGGCCAAGCCCGATAAAGGAGATGACCGTCGCAAGGTCCAGCGGGTCGCGTCCTTCATCCGCCAGCATCCGGGCCACGGCGGCGTGGATGTCGGGTGCGGA
>DITW01000019.1 GCA_002422945.1 Sphingomonadales bacterium UBA6174
CGTGGTGGGTGAAGCTGTGCGGGCGGGTGGGGGCGATGGGGGGTGTCTTGATGGGCATGGATCGCTCCTAATATGTGCGCGCGCCAACGTCGACCGGTCACCTCCCCGACGACTAATTCATGATCAAAGACCGTTGGAGATCGTCATGTCCACGCACAAGGTTCGCATCGAGGCGCTGCGCGCCCAGCTCGGCAACCAGCAGCTGGGGGGCTTCGTCGTTCCGCTGACCGACGAGCATATGAGCGAATATGTCGGCGGCTATGCCCAAAGGCTGGCGTGGCTGACTGGCTTTGGCGGATCGGCTGGCACGGCGGTGGTGCTGGCGGACAAGGCCGCGATCTTTATCGACGGGCGCTACACATTGCAGGTGCGCGATCAGGTGGATGGCGCTTATTGGTCTTATCAATCGGTGCCGGAAACCAATGTCGCCGATTATCTCAAGGCCAATGCGCCAATGGGTGCGAAAATCGGCTATGACGCATGGCTGCACAGCAAATCATGGGTGCAATCAGCCACCAGCGCCCTTGCAACACGCAACGCGACCCTGCTTGCGGTGCCGAGCAACCCGGTGGACACTATATGGGCCGACCGCCCCGCCCCCTCAAACGCCTTGGTGGAGGCGCATCCAGACCATTTGGCGGGCCAATCTGCTGCGGACAAGCGCAGCGCCATCGCAACCTGGCTGGGTGAGAAGCAAGCCGATGCCGCGATCCTGACGGCACTTGATTCGATTGCATGGGCATTCAACATCCGTGGCCGCGATGTCGAGCGCACGCCGGTCGCCCTCGCCTTTGCGATGATCTGGGCGGATAAGACGGCAGACCTGTTCATTGCCCCTGACAAGCTCACCAACGACATACGCGCCCATCTTGGCCCCGAGGTCCGCCTCCACCCCTATGCGGGCTTTAGCGACGCTCTGAGCTGGCTGGCGGGCAAGTCTGTGGCCGTGGACCCTGATCGCGCCGTGGCGGGCATCTACAACCAGTTGCAAGCGGCGGGTGCCAACATCATCGAGGCACGCGATCCCGTCATCCTGCCCAAGGCGATCAAGAATGCCGCCGAAATAGCTGGCACCAAGGCGGCACATCGCCGCGACGGGGCTGCGCTCAGTCGATACCTGCACTGGTTGTCGGTCGAAGGGCCAAAGGGCCAGCAGACCGAAATGTCCGCATCCGACCGGCTGGAGGCGTTCCGGCAGGCAACAGGCGAATTGGTCGATCTCAGCTTCGATACGATTTCCGGCGCGGGGCCAAACGGCGCGATTGTCCATTACCGCGTGAGCGAGGCCACCAACCGCCCGATTGCTCCCGGCATGCTCTATCTTGTCGATAGCGGCGGGCAATATCGCGACGGCACCACCGATGTCACCCGCACCATCGCCATCGGGCCGGTGGACGCCGAGATGAAGCGCCGCTTCACCCTTGTCCTCAAGGGCCATATTGCCCTTGCCCGCGCCCGTTTTCCGAAAGGCACGCGCGGCAGCCAGTTGGATGTGCTGGCGCGGCAATATCTCTGGGCCGAGGGCTTGGACTATGCCCATGGCACCGGCCATGGCGTCGGCAGCTTCCTGTCGGTCCATGAAGGGCCGCAACGGATCGCGACCGGCGGCGGGGTAGATGAACCGCTCGCCCCCGGCATGATCGTCTCCAACGAACCCGGCTATTACAAGACCAATGGCTATGGCATCCGCATCGAAAATCTGGTGCTGGTAACGCCGGACAAACGCGCGGACGAGGAAAAGGACATGCTCGCCTTCGACACCCTCACCCTCGCCCCGATTGATCGCCACGCGATTGAGCCATGCTTGCTGAACGAACAGGAACGTCAGTGGCTCAACCATTATCATGCGCGGGTGTTGACGGAACTGGGGCCGGTACTGGATGGTGACGCGCGGGTCTGGTTGGCGGGCGCCTGCAGCCCTATCTGAAAGCCTGCATCTGCGACGGGAGATCGATATGTCGAATAAGGTCTATTACGCCCTTGCCGCGCTCGCCCTTGCCGGGGGCATCGGCGGTGTTGTCTGGGCAAAGCTCCGCCCGGCACACACGCCGAACTTGCCCGCCGCCAACCGCATGACCGCATGGGACTTCAACCTTGTCGCGATCGATGGCACGCCGATGCCGATGCGCCAGTTCAAGAACAAGGTCGTGCTGCTCGTCAACACGGCGAGTTTCTGCGGCTATACCCCACAATATGACGGGCTACAGAAACTCCACCTTGCCTATGAGGCCAAGGGCTTTACCGTCCTCGGCGTGCCGTCCGGCAATTTCCTCGATCAGGAATATAAATCCAACAAGGACATCTCGAAATTCTGCAAGGCGAAGTTCGGGATACGTTTCCCATTGGCGGAACGCGGCGATGTGGTGGGAGCAAAGGCTATCCCGATCTATCGCTGGGCCGCGACCGTCTTGGGGGCGGACAATACGCCGCGCTGGAATTTCCACAAATATCTGATTGGCCGCGATGGTCGCCTTATCCGCGCCTTTGGGACCAAGGTCGAACCGATGTCGCCCGAGATCGTACAGGCGGTGGAAAAGGCGTTGAACTAGGCCCCAAGCCCCCGCCGCCTTACCAACGGCCACAGCACGCCCAGCATCAATCCGCCCATCACCAAGGCGGCGGCCATGAGTTTCCAGCCCGGCATCGGCTCATGTAACACGAAAGCCGACGTCGCCATGCCGAACACCGGCACCATCAACGCCAAGGGCGCGATGGAAGCCGCAGGATAGCGCGACAATAGCCACGCCCAGGCGACATAGCCGAACAGGGTATTGCCCAAGGTCTGCCACATCAGCCCCAACCAACCCACCAACGTGGCATGGCTGATGCTGTGGACAATGGCCACAGGTCCATCGACCCAATAGGAAATGGCAAATAAGGGCGGAAAAGCAAACAGGCTCGCCCAGACGACATAAGCGACCATATCGATCCGCCCTGCCGCTCGGGACATCATATTGCCCATCGCCCAACACATCGCCGCCGCCACTGCCAGCATCAACCCAAAGGGCGCGGTGAAGCCATCATGCTGGGACAAAATGACGCCTAGGCCAGAGAGTGACAACAACACCGCCACCCATTGCATCCCGGCGATGCGTTCATGGTTGAACACTGCCGCCGCCGCCATCGTGAATAGCACCTGCATCTGCAACACCACCGATGCGATACCGGGGCTGATATGACCATTCAGCGCGAAAAACAGCAGTCCGAACTGCCCCAACCCAATCAACATCCCATAAGCGGCGAGATTAGACCAAGGGACATTTGGGCGCTTGAAGAATAATGCAGCAGGCAAAAAGGCGATGAAAAACCGCAGGCCCGCGAATAAAAAGGGCGGAAAATCCGCCAGCGCCAATTTCGCCACCGTGAAATTAGAGCCCCAGATCGCCATGATCGCAACGGCCAGCAGCAAATGCCGCAATGGAACCGCTGTATTCATGGCATATCCTTTAGCTAGTGATTTCGAATGAAATGGTACATTTCATGACTCGGAAATAACGGACACCACAAAAAAGGGCCTGTCAGATTATGACAGACCCTTTTTTTTAATTAGGCAGCAGCCTTAGAACGGCTGGCGCGCTTGCGCTCGTTCGGATCAAGGTGACGCTTACGCAGGCGAATAGACTTTGGCGTCACTTCGACCAGCTCATCGTCATCGATATAAGCGATCGCCTGTTCCAGCGTCATCCGACGCGGCGGGGTCAGACGAATAGCATCGTCCTTGCCCGAAACGCGGAAGTTGGTCAGCGCCTTTGACTTCATCGGGTTGACTTCAAGATCATCCGTCTTGGCATTTTCACCGACGATCATGCCTTCATACAGCACTTCACCCGGTGCAACCATCAAGATGCCGCGTTCTTCCAAGGGGCCGAGCGCATAGGCATTCGCCTCGCCCGCACCGTTGGAGATCAATACGCCATTCTTGCGGCCTTCGATCTTGCCCTTGTGCGTGCCATATTTTTCAAACAGGCGGTTCATGATCCCGGTGCCGCGCGTGTCGGACAGGAANNACAGGAATTCGCCATGATAGCCGATGAGGCCGCGCGACGGTGCCGAGAAGGTGATACGGGTCTTGCCGCCGCCCGATGGGCGCATGTCGGTCAATTCCGCCTTACGGATCGCCATCTTTTCAACGACGGTGCCGGAATATTCTTCGTCCACATCGATCACGACGGTTTCATAAGGCTCTTCCAAGCCATTTTCGCCATCGCGGAACAGCACGCGCGGACGCGAAATGCCGAGTTCAAAGCCTTCACGACGCATGGTTTCGATCAACACGCCGAGCTGAAGCTCACCACGACCGGCAACTTCAAAACTGTCCTTGTCGTCGCTTTCCGTGACCTTAATCGCCACGTTGCTTTCGCCTTCGCGGAACAAACGGTCGCGGATCATGCGGCTCGTCACCTTGGTGCCTTCACGACCGGCCATCGGCGAATCGTTCACGGCAAAACGCATCGACAGCGTTGGCGGATCGATCGGCTGCGCCTGAAGCGGTTCCGACACGCTGGTATCGGCGACGGTGTTCGCCACGGTGGCGACCGACAGACCTGCAATGGAGATGATGTCACCTGCGCGGGCTTCATCCACCGGCACGCGTTCCAGACCACGGAAGGCCAAGATCTTCGAGGCACGGCCCTGTTCAACGACATTGCCGTCGCTATCGAGCGCATGCACCGCCATGTTGGTCTTGACCGTGCCGGAGGCAACCAGACCCGTCAGAATGCGGCCAAGGAAGTTATCGCGATCCAGCAGGGTCACGAGGAACTTGAACGGCGCATCGGCATCGACCTTAGGCGCAGGCACATGGCTGACGATGGTTTCGAACATCGGGGTCAACGTGCCCGAACGAGCAGCGTGATCGAGCGAGGCATAGCCATTGCGGCCCGATGCGAACAAGACCGGGAAATCGAGCTGTTCGTCGGTGGCTTCCAACGACACGAACAGGTCGAACACTTCGTCCAGCACCTCCTGAATGCGTTCGTCCGGACGGTCGACCTTGTTGACGACGACGATTGGCTTCAGGCCCAAGGCCAGTGCCTTGCCGGTCACGAACTTCGTCTGCGGCATCGCGCCTTCCGACGAATCGACCAGCAGGATCACGCCATCGACCATCGACAAGATGCGCTCCACTTCGCCGCCGAAGTCGGCGTGGCCCGGCGTATCGACGATGTTGATGCGCGTGCCTTCCCATTCGATCGAGGTGCATTTAGCAAGAATGGTGATCCCGCGTTCTTTTTCGAGATCATTCGAGTCCATCGCGCGCTCTTCGATCCGCTGATTGTCGCGGAAGGTACCGGACTGACGGAAAAGCTGGTCAACGAGAGTAGTTTTGCCATGATCGACGTGGGCGATGATGGCGATATTGCGCAGCGACATGAAACGAACCTTATTGCATTGAGAGGATAAGCGATCCGCCTTGCCAGCCGGGAGCGCTTCTTTGGCCGCGCCCCTACCCCATTTTGTGCATTGCGGCAACCGTTGTCTTTTAATGAATCCTCCCGGCAACAGCCGTTGCGTTTTGTTTACACGCCCGGCAATAGCCTTTTCATGCCCATTTATTGTGACGAGAGCGGTGGTGTTTCAGCGGGCGTGATGACGCTCGCCGCCATATACATCTCGGAATCCAACAGCGAAAAACTGCTGGCGCGTTTCCGCACCGTCACCGGCCTGCATGGCGAATTGAAAGGCAGCCGCATCGATTATACCGAACGCGGCTTGTTTTATGAATTATTTGATCGCTTTGACGCATATGGCATCATCGCCACTATCGACCTGCGCGGCCCCGAACGCATGGGCCTTGTCCTGCCCGAACAGGATTATGGGGTCTATGCCGAACTGATGGCGCGTGCCGTCAGCACCCAATTATCCGCACCGGACCGCCGCGACACCGTGATTGTCGATGAGGGGCGCTATAATTACCAGACGCTGGAACTGGTGCGCAGCGGGATCAATGCACTGCTGCGGCAATCGGGCGATGCGGCGGGCCATCAGACCCAGTTTGTCGCCCAATTTGCCGACAGCCGTCGCTGTCCCGGCGTGCAGATTGCCGATGTCGTCGCCAACACTTTTTACAATCTGATGGTCGGCGGGCATCGCGGCGGCTGGATGGAGCGGATCGTCGCCCCGTTCAAGGAACTGGACCGGGTAGAGACCGTCCACATCAATCCGCACAAGATGATCGCCCGCTGGAATCGCCAGCATGAAGGGCAGCCGCAGGGCTAACCCTGCAATACTCAATCCTTGGTGCGCGTCAGTTTCAGCCGGCCATTCAGCACACCGAATGCCAATCGCCCCTCGACCAGATCAAGCGCATCATTGCCGAATTGCTCGAACCGCCAATCCTCCAGAATCGCCAAGCCCTCACGCACCCCGGCGGCAAGCAGTTCCAATTCATCCGAACGGGCGATCAACCGTGCGGCAACCCCCGATTCCTTCGCGCGAATCTTCAGCAAGAGCTTCAGCAGATCGGCAATCAACGCGCCATCCTTGCCCAAACCGGGCTTGCGATCATCGCGCATCGGCATTTCATCGGCCTGCAACGGCGTCGCATTGCGGATCGCCTCCATCAGACGACCGCCGATATCATTGCCCGCCCAAGTCGCACTCAAGCCCCGAACCCGCGCCAAATCGCGCTGCTCGCGCGGAGGATGGCCTGCGATATCGGCCAAGGTCTCATCCTTCACGATGCGACCGCGCGGCAAATTCTTGTTCATCGCCTCACGCTCGCGCCATGCGGCCAGCGCCTTCAATCGGCCCAGCACATCGGCCTTGCGGCTTGGCGCCTTGATCCGCTGCCACGCCTGATCGGGAATGGTGACATAGCCCGCAGGGTCGGCCAATCGCTCCATCTCATTATCGAGCCAGCCGCCACGCCCCAATTTGCGCAATTGCTCCAGCATTTTCGGGAATAAGGTCGCGAGATGGGTGACATCGCCAATCGCATAATCAATCTGGCGGGCATCGAGCGGACGCCGCGCCCAATCGGTGAATCGCGCCCCTTTATCAAGGCTGATTCCCAACATCGACTCCACCAGATTTCCGTAACCGATCTGGTCGCCCATCCCCAATGCCATCGCCGCAATCTGTGTATCGAACAACGGATAGGGCGTCTTGCCGGTCAGATTGACAATTATTTCGAGGTCCTGACCGCCTGCATGAAATACCTTCAGCACATCCTCATTATCGACCATCAATTCCAGCAAAGGCGCGAGATCCAGCCCCTGCGCCTTGGGATCGATGGCCGCCGCCTCTTGATGGTCCCCGATCTGAATCAGGCACAAATCCGGCCAATAGGTGTTCTCCCGCATAAATTCGGTGTCGACCGTGATGAACGGAGATTGGGCCAGCCGTCCGCACAGGGCGGCAAGCGTATCGGTATCGGTAATGAGCGGGTGAATCTTCATGGCTTTTGCGCATAGCGTGCAATGCAGCGCTTGACAAAGCCGGGTTGGATGGTGTGACGCATCCGCTCATTTTTTTGCCATGCTCTTGATCAGGAAGTGAGCTGTCCATGCACGCCTATCGTACCCATCATTGCGCGGAACTGCGCCCCGAACATGTCGGCCAGACGGTCCGCCTGTCCGGCTGGGTCCATCGTCGCCGCGACCATGGGAATCTCGTATTCGTCGATTTACGCGACCATTACGGCCTCACCCAGATCGTGACCGATGTCGATTCGGAAGCCTTTAAGGCCATCGAACGCGTTCGCGCCGAATCTGTCATCACCGTCACCGGCGTTGTTGTTGCCCGTGGACCGGAAGCAACGAACCCGAATCTCGCGACCGGCGGGATCGAAATCAGCGCCCAAGATGTGATCATCCAGTCGGCTGCCGCGGAATTGCCGATGCCGGTGGCGGGCGAAGCGGAGTATCCGGAAGATATCCGTCTGCGTTATCGCTATCTCGATCTGCGTCGCGAACGCTTGCACAATAATATCGTGCTGCGCTCAAACGTGATTTCGTCAGTACGCCGCCGGATGATCGATCAGGGCTTTACCGAATTCCAGACCCCGATCCTGACTGCATCCTCCCCTGAAGGCGCGCGCGATTATCTCGTGCCAAGCCGCGTCCATCCGGGCAAATTCTATGCGCTGCCGCAGGCCCCGCAGATGTTCAAGCAATTGCTGATGGTCGCGGGCTTCGACCGCTATTTCCAGATTGCGCCATGCTTCCGCGATGAAGACGCCCGCGCCGACCGTTCGCCGGGTGAGTTTTACCAGCTCGATTTCGAAATGAGCTTCGTCACCCAGGACGATGTGTTCAACGCGATTGAGCCAGTGCTGCATGGCATTTTCGAAGAATTCGCCAATGGCCGCACCGTCAGCCCGCTGCCGTTCAAGCGTATTCCCTATCGCGAATCGATGCTGAAATATGGCTGCGACAAGCCGGACCTGCGCAACCCGATCCTAATTTCCGATGTCGGCAGCCATTTTGTCGGTTCCGGCTTTGGCCTGTTTTCGAAGATCGTCGATGGCGGCGGCGTGGTCCGCGCAATCCCGGCACCGGGTGCTGGTAAGCACAGCCGCAAATTCTTCGACGATATGAACGATTGGGCGCGGTCGCAGGGCTTTGCCGGCCTTGGCTATATCAACATCAAGGATGGCGTCCCCGGTGGCCCCATCGCCAAGAATCATGGCGAGGAAGCCACGGCCAAACTCATCGCCGAACTCGGCCTTGGGCCTGATGATGGCGTGTTCTTCGCCGCGGGCAAGGAAGGCGACGCCGCCAAGCTCGCAGGCGCAGCGCGCACGCGTCTCGGCGAATTGCTCGAACTGATCGATCTCAATCATTTCGAATTTTGCTGGATCGTCGATTTCCCGATGTATGAATATGACGAGGACGCGAAAAAGGTCGATTTCTCGCACAACCCCTTCTCGATGCCGCAGGGCGGGATGGACGCGCTCCTTCACAAGGACCCGCTCGATATTCTCGCCTATCAATATGACATTGTCTGCAATGGCATCGAATTGTCGTCGGGTGCGATCCGCAACCATCTGCCGGAAATCATGTACAAGGCGTTTGAGATCGCCGGGTACAGCCAGCAGGATGTCGACACCAATTTTGCGGGCATGATCAATGCCTTCAAATTCGGCGCACCGCCGCATGGCGGCTCGGCACCGGGGATCGATCGCATGGTGATGCTGCTCGCCAATGAACCGAACATCCGCGAAGTCATCGTATTCCCGATGAACCAAAAGGCGGAAGATCTGATGATGGGCGCGCCAAACTTCGCCACGCTGAAGCAATTGCGCGAACTCAACATCCGGGTCATCGAACAGACCAAGGGTTAATGGCTTGTAGAGGGGCCGGGTTGCAGATCGCGCCCGGTCCCACCTCCCCCACTCAACTGCGAACGATCTGGCGTCATTGGATTCGGTCCATATCCCGAAACATGGTTACCGGCGGATAACCAACTTGACCGGTCATCTCCATGCCCCCTATCCCATTTGCATGGGTCAAAAAGGGATGATGCATGTCCATCAAGCTTGCGGATTATAATGCGGAGGAGTCGTTCAAGGGTGATTATTTCACCGACCTTGTCGCGCTCCAGAACCGCCTCGCACGCATTCAGGCCGCGCATATCATGCATGGTCGCCGCTCCATCATTGTCTTTGAAGGTTGGGATGCATCCGGCAAGGGCGGCATCATCCAGCGCCTGACCGGCGAATGGGACCCGCGCTATTTTCAGGTCTGGCCAATCGGCGCTCCGAGTGCCGAAGAAAAAGACCGGCATTTCCTTTGGCGTTTCTGGCGGCGATTGCCCGGTAGCCGCTCCATCGCGATCTTTGATCGCAGTTGGTATGGCCGAGTCACGGTCGAACGGGTCGAGGGCTTTGCGACCGAGGCGCAATGGCGTCGCGCCTATGACGAAATCAATGAATTCGAGGCGCAGCAAATCGAAGCCGGCACCACGATCATCAAGATTTTCGCCCATATCACCCAAAACACACAGGACAAGCGCCTGCGCGAGCGCATGGAAAATCCGTGGAAGCGCTGGAAAACCGGTGCAGAAGACTATCGCAACCGCGCGCGGCGCGACGATTATCTCGCAGCCTATAAGGACATGTTCCACCACAGCAACACCCGCTGGGCACCGTGGCAGGTGATCAACGCGAATAACAAGAAGCAGGCCCGGCTAACGGCATTGCTCTATATTGCGGATCGATTGGAAGCTGCAGTGCCGATGCAACCCCTGCCTGCCGATCCGGCATTGGTCGAGCTTGCGGAACATGAATTGGGCGTAAAACTCGATCTGGAGTGATCGGGCGCATCATTCTTTTGGTTCTGACCCCTTATCGTCGGCGCGGGCCTGCGCTTTGCGACGGCGGAGGTTCTCCCTTAGCGCTGCCGCCAGTCTTTCAGCCTTGGCCTGTTCGACCTGCAATTGTTCAGGCGTCCTCTTCGCCATCCCTTCATTCCTTTACATCATGATCATCACGGCATCGCCGACAGCGGCTAATGCTGTCAAACGAGTCGGGCAAGCCGTTAGCGCGTCCTTCCGGCAGGCAGCAGGAGAACGCCCGACATGGATCAATGCCACCGAGCGGAAAAAACATCGCTCATTCGCATGTGATTTGACGCATTACCGGCGTCAAAGATCAATCCCTGTGACGACAAGTGCAATGGGCATCTTGCAATGGCGAACCACCTTTGCTAACCGCGCGGCGACCCGGACTTGTGGGGGGCGATTTTTCGCCCTTTTTTAACATGAGTTATATCTTTCGGGCCTAATTCAAGGGAGTGAACAGGCGCGTGGAAAATTCCAGCGGCATTCAGGTCAGTCTTGCCGGGCGTTATGCCAAGGCATTATTTGATCTCGCAGTCGAAAAAGGCGCGATCAGCGACGTGGCAGCCAGCCTGTCGAGCATCGCATCCGCCCTCGTTGAGTCGGCTGATCTGCGTGATCTGACGACCAATCCGATGGTTTCGCGCAGCGATGCCGCCAAGGTTGTCGCCGCGCTCGGCGCCAAGATGAAGCTGGATGGCCTGACCATCAGCTTCCTCGGCGTACTCGCCCAGAATCGCCGCCTTGGCGAAGTGAGCGCGATGATCCGGGCGTTTGAATCGCTCGCAGCTTCCCATCGCGGCGAAGTGACGGCTGAAGTCACCTCCGCGCACAAGCTTACCGCCACCCAGACGAAGGCGATCAAGGCCAAGCTGAAGGCTCAGCTCGACCGTGACGTCATTGTAAATGCTTCCATCGACCCTGCCCTGCTCGGCGGCCTTGTTGTCAAGGTCGGCAGCAAGATGATCGACGGGTCGATCCGCACCCAACTCAACACCCTCGCCACCGCGATGAAAGGCTGAACATGGACATCCGCGCCGCAGAAATTTCGAAGGTCA
>DITW01000090.1:0-229 GCA_002422945.1 Sphingomonadales bacterium UBA6174
CGTGCGGCGCTTGAGCATTTCCAAGCGGTGATGCATCCGCATCTCAGCCGCTTGGCATTATGGGAGAGAAAGTCAGCTATTTCGCGACTTTCTCCCCCTCGCCATCCGCGAATATCGCTGCTATCAGTTCGGCCATGAGCGATGTAATCGACCCGCCAGCCGGCACCCCAGACCAACAAGATCCGTTCAATCAGATCATCGACGCGCCGTTCGACAGCGCCTTGTCCGA
>DITW01000090.1:367-4400 GCA_002422945.1 Sphingomonadales bacterium UBA6174
CAGGGCAATTTCGGCAATGTCGACGGCGATAATGCTGCGGCGATGCGTTATACCGAGGCGCGTCTGACGGCGGCCGCCAATGAATTGATGCTCGGCCTTGATGAAGGCACGGTCAATTTCCGCCCGACCTATAATGGTGAAGAAGAAGAGCCGGAAATCTTCCCCGGCCTGTTTCCCAATCTCCTCGCCAATGGCGCAAGCGGCATCGCCGTCGGCATGGCGACCTCAATCCCCCCGCATAATGTCGCGGAACTGATCGACGCCTGCAATCTGCTGATTGACCAACCACAGGCCGATAATGCCGCTTTAATGGCGCATGTGCTTGGCCCCGATTTGCCGACCGGCGGGATCCTCGTCGATAGCCCCGCAAGCATTGCGGAAGCCTATGCCACCGGGCGCGGCGCGTTTCGTGTGCGGTCGCGCTGGCATATTGAAGATCAGGGCCGTGGCACATGGCAGATGGTCATCACCGAAATTCCGTATCAGGTGCAGAAATCCAAGCTGATCGAAGCCATTGCGATCCTGATCAACGACAAGAAACTGCCGATCCTCGCCGATGTGCGCGATGAATCGGATGAAGAAATCCGCATCGTGCTGGAACCGCGCAGCCGGTCGGTCGAACCGGATATGCTGGCGGAAAGCCTGTTCAAGCTGACCGAATTGGAAGTCCGCGTCTCGCTCAATCTGAACGTCCTTGATGCCAAGCGCACGCCCCGGGTGATGAGCCTGAAAGAAGTGCTGAGCGAATGGCTGGAACATCAGATCCATGTGCTAGTCCGCCGTTCCGAACATCGGCTGGCGAAGATCGATGATCGACTGGAACTGCTCGCGGGCTATATCATCGCGTTCCTCAACCTCGACCGCGTGATCCAGATTATCCGCGAGGAAGATGAGCCAAAGCCGATCATGTCCGCCGAATTCGGCCTGACCGACCGCCAAGCCGAAGCCATTCTCAACATGCGTTTGCGCAGCCTGCGCAAGCTGGAAGAAATGGAACTGGTCCGCGAACGCGATAAGCTGGAAAAAGAGCGCGAGGAACTCGTCAAGCTGATCGAAAGCCCCGCCCGCCAGCGCACCCGCTTGAAGCGCGACCTCGCAAAATTGCGCGAGACGTACGGACCGGAAACCGCGCTCGGCAAGCGCCGCACCAGCGTATCCGAGGCCGCGCCGACCCGCGATATTCCACTGGAAGCGATGATCGAAAAGGAACCGATCACCGTCATCATGTCGCAACGCGGCTGGATTCGCGCGATGAAGGGCCATGGCGATCTTGGCCACGCCGATGCGATGAAATTCAAGGAAGGAGATGGCCCCGCCTTTGCATTCCATGCGCAAACCACCGACAAATTGCTGCTCGCTTGCGAAAATGGCCGTTTCTATACGCTGGCAGCGGATCGCCTGCCGGGTGGGCGCGGCTTTGGCGAACCGGTCAAGCTGATGGTCGACATCGAGGGCGAGGCCGCGATTGTCGCCCTTTTCCCGGCGTCTCGCTCTCCCCGCCTGCTGCTCGCGTCCTCCGATGGGCGTGGTTTTGTCGCGCAAACGAGCGAATTGATCGCCGAAACCCGCAAGGGCAAACAGGTCGTCAATCTGAAGGGCGATGCGACCCTCAAGATCGTCCAGCCGATCCAGCCGGAGGATGATTATGTCGCGGTCATCGGCGAAAATCGCAAGCTTGTGGTCTTCCCCTTGGATGAACTGCCGGAAATGACGCGCGGCCAAGGCGTGGCACTGCAAAAATATCGCGATGGCGGCCTGTCCGATGCCAAATCCATTCGCTTCACCGATGGCTTGAGCTGGCCGATGGGCGGCGAGCAGGGACGCACCAGAACGGAAGAAGACCTGACCCCATGGCGCGTCGCGCGCGGGGCCGCAGGCCGGATGCCGCCGATGGGCTTCCCCCGCGACAACCGGTTTTAAGCAAGGAACCAGCAAGATGAAGACCCGCGCCGCCGTTGCTTTTGAGGCGAAAAAGCCCCTCGAAATCGTCGAAGTCGATCTTGAAGGGCCACGCGCGGGCGAAGTGCTGGTTGAGATCATGGCAACCGGCATCTGCCATACCGATGCCTATACGCTCGATGGCTTGGACAGTGAGGGCATCTTCCCCTCGATCCTCGGCCATGAGGGCGCAGGCATTGTCCGCGAGGTCGGCCCGGGCGTCACCTCGGTCAAGCCCGGCGACCATGTCATCCCACTCTACACCCCGGAATGCCGCCAGTGTAAGTCATGCCTGTCGGGCAAAACCAACCTGTGCACCGCGATCCGCGCGACGCAAGGGCGGGGCCTGATGCCCGATGGCACCACGCGCTTTTCCTATAAGGGACAGCCGATCTTTCATTATATGGGCTGTTCGACCTTTTCGAACTTCACGGTCCTCCCTGAAATCTCGGTCGCAAAAATCCGCGAGGATGCGCCGTTTGATAAGGCTTGTTACATCGGTTGCGGTGTTACCACCGGCGTCGGCGCGGTGACCAAGACCGCCAAGGTCGAACCGGGCGCGAATGTCATCGTCTTTGGGCTGGGCGGCATTGGTCTGAATGTCATTCAGGGCGCACGCCTCGTCGGTGCGGATATGATCGTCGGCGTCGACATCAATGACGATAAGGCCGAATGGGGCAGGCGCTTTGGCATGACCCATTTTGTGAACCCGTTGAAGGTGCAAGGCGATATCGTCCAGCATCTGGTCGAACTCACCAATGGCGGGGCCGATTATACCTTTGACTGCACCGGCAACACCGATGTGATGCGCACCGCCTTGGAGGCCTGCCATCGGGGCTGGGGCATCTCCACCGTGATCGGCGTGGCGGAAGCGGGCAAGGAAATCTCTACCCGCCCGTTTCAGTTAGTCACGGGTCGCGTCTGGCAAGGTTCTGCCTTTGGCGGGGCCAAGGGGCGCACCGATGTGCCGAAAATCGTCGATTGGTATATGAACGGCAAGATCGAGATCGACCCGATGATCACCCATGTCCTGAAGCTGGAAGACATCAACAAGGGCTTCGACCTGATGCATGAGGGCAAATCGATCCGTTCAGTCGTTATTTTCTAACTCCTAATCAAAACCAAAGAGAGGATAGCCATGTTTACCCATATCTGCGTCAGTGCGCGCAACCTTGATGAATCGCAGAAATTCTATGATGCAACCCTCGCGCCTTTGGGCATCGACAATATGGGCCGCCTTGGCGACCGGATGCAGGGCTATTCGACCCCGAGCGGGCGGCTGCTGGTGACGATCCCGGCCAATGGCGAACCGGCGACATCCGCCAATGGCGCGACTATCGGCTTTGCCGCACCAAGCAGCGATGCCGTAGACGCATTCCACGCCGCAGGCCTAGCCAATGGCGGCACCTGCGAAGGCGCACCCGGCCCACGTGCAGGCGCAAACGGTGCCTATGGCGCATATCTGCGTGACCCCGTCGGCAACAAGATCTGCGCTTTCCACGGCTTGTGGTAATGTTTTGAGGTGCAGGCGCTATCGCCTGCACCTCCCCTACACCCAGACGTCGGCCCGGACGCATAATTTCCTTCCCAAAACGGCCCCTGATCCGCTAGGGAGCGCGCAACCTCATATATTCTATTTATCCGGAGTCCGACCGAATGGCCGTCCAGTATAGTTACGTCATGAAGGATCTGACCAAGATCTTCCCCGGCGCGCAAAAGCCGGTGCTCAACAACATCAACCTGCAATTCCTGCCCGGCACCAAGATCGCCATCATCGGTGTGAACGGCGCGGGTAAGTCCACGCTCATGAAGATCATGGCCGGCTATGACACCGAATATACCGGTGAAGCCTGGGCCGGTGAAGGCGTGCGCGTCGGCTATCTCGCACAGGAGCCCAAGCTCGACCTGACCAAGACGGTCAAGGAAAACGTCATGGACGGCGTGCGTGACGTCGCCGACATGATGGATCGCTTCAACGAAATTTCGAACATCATGGCCGATCCGCCCGAAGACGCGGATTTCGATGCCCTGTTGGAAGAAATGGGCACGCTGCAGGAAAAGATCGACGCCGTGGACGGCTGGACGCTCGACAACC
>DITW01000095.1 GCA_002422945.1 Sphingomonadales bacterium UBA6174
ACGTCAACGAACCGACGATCGAGGATACGATCAAGATCATCAAGGGGCTGCGCAGTGCCTTTGAAGAGCATCACAAGGTCCGCTACACGCCGGAAGCGATCAAGGCGGCGGTTGAATTGTCGGCGCGGTATATCAACGACCGCAAGCTNNACGAAGTCGGCGCGATGCAGATGCTCGTGCCGCCATCCAAGCGGAAGAAGGTCATCGGCCCCGCCGATATCGAAGCCGTGATCGCGACCATGGCCCGCATCCCGCCGAAAACGGTATCGAGCGACGACAAGGCCGTGCTCGGCACGCTTGAAGGCGATCTGAAGCGGGTGGTGTTCGGACAAGACCCGGCGATTGCCGCGCTGTCGAGCGCGATCAAGCTCAGCCGTGCGGGCCTGCGCGATCCGGACAAGCCGATCGGCAATTATCTCTTCACCGGCCCGACCGGCGTGGGGAAAACCGAGGTCGCGCGGCAATTGGCCAATTTGCTTGGCATTCCGCTGCAACGCTTCGACATGTCGGAATATATGGAACGGCACAGCGTATCGCGCCTGATCGGCGCACCGCCGGGCTATGTCGGCTATGATCAGGGCGGCCTGCTCACCGATGCCATCGATCAGCAACCGCATTGCGTGCTGCTACTCGATGAAATCGAAAAGGCGCATCCGGACCTGTTCAACATCCTGTTGCAGGTGATGGATAATGGCAAGCTGACCGACCATCATGGCAAGACGGTCGATTTCCGCAATGTGATCCTGATCATGACGACCAATGCGGGCGCCGCCGATATGGCGCGCGAAAGCATCGGTTTTGGCGAGTTGAGCCGCGAGAGCGAAAGCGAAGATGCGGTCAAGCGGATGTTCACGCCGGAATTCCGCAACCGTCTCGATGCGGTCGTGCAATTCGGCTATCTGCCGCCGGAAGTTGTCGCGATGGTCGTCGACAAGTTCATCCTGCAACTCGAATTGCAGCTGGCGGATCGCAATGTGCATATCAGCCTTGATGACGAGGCGCGCAAATGGCTGACCGACAAGGGCTATGACAAGCTCTATGGCGCACGCCCGATGGCGCGTCTGATTCAGGAAAAGATCAAGCAGCCGCTGGCCGAGGAATTGCTGTTCGGCAATCTCGTCAATGGCGGCGAGGTCAAGGTGCGGATCAAGGATGGGCAACCGAGCTTTGAAGTCGCCCCCGCCCCACCACCCGCCGCCAAAAAACCGCGCGGCAAGGCCAAGGCGGGTTCGCAGACGAAGTAAGGCCGCAAGCCTGAACATATATTTAGGGGTCGATGCCAAGCGCATCGGCCCTTTTTTGTGCCTCACATGGCGGGTGGCGACACCGGCGGCACGGGCGCTGGCGCGGCCACCACGCGCGTGCGGCGGGCGGTGAGGATCTTGACCGGCGGGCTGAGCATCTGACCCTTCAGCGGGCCTTGGCCGAGCGTGGGTGAGATCGGCGCGGCGTGAATCTTGCGGACCACATCCATGCCTTCGACGACATAGCCAAATACCGCATAGCCCGCATTGTCGCCGGGGTTTTCCGGATGGGCATTCAGTGACGGCATTTCCGACACAAGGATCGAGAAGTCGGCGGTCGCCGTGCCGGGGGCAAAGCGCGCCATCGAGATCGCGCCGGGGAGGTGCAACAGGCCGGTCTTGCTGGTCGGTTCATGCGCAATGGGTTTCAGCGTCTTTTTCGGATCGCCGCGCGTGCCTGCCTGAATCAGCCCCTCCGGCTTTTCCGGCTTCCCCCATGCCAGCCGCATCGACCGGTAAAAGCTGATCCCGTCGAACCGCTTTTGATCGACATAGCGCAGGAAATTGGCGGCGGTGATCGGCGCGTGGCGACCATCGAGATCGAGGACTATCGGTCCCATGCTGGTAGTGAGCGTCACCCGGACCAGCCCTTGACGGTCGGGTGTTGATGGCTGGGCAGCACCGGGCGCGGGCGGCGGGGTCTGGGCCATGGCCGCCGACAATGGTGAAAGGGCCAGCAGCAGGGCGGCGATAGAGGCGAATCGATGGGTCATGATCATGGCCACAGCCTAACCGCCAATCCCGCCAAGAAAAGGGGGGCCATCATGAAAAAGGGGGCCGCGTTGCCGCGACCCCCCTTTATCATTTACCTGTATATTCAAGGCAGAACCCGAAGGCGCCGACCCGAATATCAGTCGTCCTTCTTCAGGAAGGCCGGCGCGAATTCTGGCTCTGGGCCATCTTCGCGCTCGCGACGGGGACCACGGTCGCCGCCTTCACGACGCGGGCCACGGCCACGGTCGCCACCTTCGCGGCGCGGGCCACGGCCTTCGCCGTCACGACGCGGACCACGATCAGCGCGCGGCGCGGCTGGCGGACGGGTGTCTTCCAGTTCCTCGCCGGTTTCCTGATCGACAACGCGCATCGACAGACGCACCTTGCCGCGTGGATCGATTTCGAGCACCTTGACCTTGACTTCCTGACCTTCGGACAGGGCATCAGAGACCTTTTCAACGCGTTCGTTGCGGATTTCCGAAACGTGGACGAGACCGTCCTTACCGCCCATGAAATTCACGAATGCGCCGAAATCAACGAGGTTCACGACCTTACCGTTGTAGATCTTGCCGACTTCAGCTTCTTCGACGATGCCGAGAATCCACTGACGCGCGGCTTCGATCTGTGACAGGTCGGACGACGAAATCTTGATCAGGCCTTCATCATCGATGTCGACCTTGGCGCCGGTGGTGGCGACGATTTCGCGGATGACCTTACCGCCGGTGCCGATGACTTCACGGATCTTCGACTTGTCGATCTGCAAGGTTTCGATGCGCGGGGCATGGGCCGACAGCTCTTCACGGGTGTGATCGAGCGCCTTGGCCATTTCGCCGAGGATGTGATGACGACCGTCCTTGGCCTGCGCCAAAGCAACCTTCATGATTTCCTCGGTGATGCCAGCGATCTTGATGTCCATCTGGAGCGAGGTGATGCCTTCCGACGTCCCCGCAACCTTGAAGTCCATGTCGCCGAGATGATCTTCATCACCCAGAATATCCGACAGCACCGCGAAGTTCTTGCCTTCCAAGATCAGGCCCATGGCAATGCCAGAGACCGGACGCTTGATCGGCACACCGGCATCCATCAGCGCGAGCGAACCGCCGCACACCGTCGCCATCGACGACGAACCGTTCGACTCAGTGATGTCCGAGGTCAGACGGATGGTGTAAGGAAATTCTTCCTTGGTCGGCAGTACGCCATGCAGCGCGCGCCATGCGAGCTTGCCATGACCCACTTCACGACGGCCCGGTGCGCCGAAGCGACCGACTTCACCGACCGAATAAGGCGGGAAGTTATAGTGCAGCATGAAATGTTCGTACTTGAGGCCGGTCAGGCCATCGATCATCTGCTCGGATTCCTTGGTCCCCAAGGTGCAGCTTGCGATGGTCTGGGTTTCGCCACGGGTGAACAGG
>DITW01000060.1 GCA_002422945.1 Sphingomonadales bacterium UBA6174
GCGCCACCGGCCATCCGTCGTTCGTGATGTCGTCGAGCTTCACCAATCAGGTGCTGGCGCAGATCGAATTGTTCACCAAGGCGGCGCAGTATAAGAATGAAGTCTATGTCCTGCCGAAGCATCTCGATGAAAAGGTCGCGGCGCTTCATCTTGATAAGCTGGGCGTGAAATTGACCACGCTGACGCCAAAGCAGGCCTCCTATATCGGCGTGTCGAGCGAAGGCCCGTTCAAGCCGGATCATTATCGTTATTGATTTTATCTGTCGGGCCCGTGCGGGTCGATGGGAAATCAGACAAGATCAAAGGGGTGGCAGTGATGCCGCCCCTTTTTTATGTTCATCCCCGCTTCATCTAAGGGGGCCTTTAAGCGTATCAGGGACAAAGTTGCACCTACAGGAGGGCGAAGATGAAGAACTTACAGAAGCTTGGAACTGCCGCAGTGATAATGAGCCTGTTGGCGAGTGCCGCCTGCACGACCAATCCCGAGACCGGGAACAAGCGCATCTCCAAGGCGGGGATCGGCGCGATTGGTGGTGCGCTTGGCGGTTATCTGCTTGGCGATGTTGTCGGCGGCAAGCGTGACCGGACCGAAAAGATTGTGGGCGCGGGTATTGGCGCGCTCGCGGGCGCGGCTATCGGCAATTATATGGATCAGCAGGAAAAGAAGCTGCGCGAAGAGACGGCAGGCACCGGTGTCGATGTGGTGCGCGAGGGAGATGAGATCAAACTTGTCATGCCATCGGGTATTACCTTTGATACCAATAGCTATGCGATCAATCCGGCGTTCAACATGACGCTCGATAAGGTTGCGCAGACTTTGGTCCAATATGAAAAGACCTTTGTCGATGTCTATGGCCATACCGATTCCACCGGCAATGATGCGATCAACATCCCCTTGTCGAAGAATCGCGCCCAGTCGGTGAGCAATTATCTGACGCTGCGTGGAGTCAATTCGGCGCGGATCGGGGTGCAGGGCTTTGGCTCATCCCAGCCGGTGGCGAGCAACGACACCGAGATCGGACGTCAGGCAAATCGCCGCGTCGAGATCAAGCTGGTGCCGATCCGCGAAGGCAATTGATCCGGTAACAACCCGTTATAGCTGATTTTCCACAAAAGAGGCGGTGCGCATGTGCCGCCTCTTTTTTTGTGCGCAGATCATGTCCACGCTTCCGCTTTCATCGACGAGTGGATAGGAGTGGAGCAATGACTTTTAATGCAGATGCCATAGGACCGCTCATCACCCGATGATCACGATTTATCCCACCGCTGCTTTTTTGATCGCCATGGCCATGATGCTGTGGATGATGCTGGCGGCGTGGTTGACGATCCGGGCAGGGCGCGTGCTGCATCAACAGGGGCATTTGCAGGGAGAACATGATCGCGCGGTGCAATTGCTCGATGCAAGCCCGGTGGCGCTGTTGGTGCTTAAATCCAATGGCGAATTGACCGCGGGGCATCGTTTTGCTCAATGGCTGGGGCTGGAGCGTAGCCCGACCACATTATCCGAATGTCAGCGCGGCACTTTGGGTCTGACGGATGAATCGCTTGCCCAGTTGATGGCCGAGACCGCCGCAGCGGCACGCAGCGGTAAGCGTTTTTCTTTGCCCTTATATGTGCAAAGCGGGGAGCGCGTGTTGCGGATTGAGGCGGGGCCAGCGCCCTTTGCGCAGGGCGGGGCGGGGACGTTGGTGTTGTGGTGTTTCGATGAAACGACACAGGCAGCGGAACGCACATGGCTGGAAAAGGAATCGAACGACCGGGCAGAGGCGCTGGAAGCATTGTCGAGCCTGATTGAGGCCGCGCCATTCCCGATCTGGCATCGCAATCAGGCGTTGAAGCTGACTTTGGTCAACACCGCTTATGTCCGTGCGGTCGAGGCGCGGGATGCCGCAGATGTGATTTCCCGCGATTTGGAACTGGTCGACAAGGCGAGCCGCACCGATCCGCTGGCGATCGCGCGCGAGGCGCAGGAAATGAACGTCGTGCGCTATCAACCGGCGGTCGCGACCATCGGTGGTCAGCGCCGTTCGTTGAAAATCGCGCATGTGCCCTTGGGGCCTGCCGGGGTGGCGGCCTTTGCGCTGGATGTGACGGATGTCGAGGCCGCGCGGGCGGATTTATCTCGCTTTGCGGGTGCGCAGCGGGCGATGCTCGATCGGCTGTCGGCAGGTGTGGCGCAGTTCGGGCCGGATCAGGCCTTGCGTTTCACCAATCAGCCGATGCAGCGGATTTTCAACCTTCGCCCCGATTGGCTGGCCGAACATCCCGCCTTTGATCGCGTGCTGGAAAAGATGCGCGAGACGGACCGTTTGCCGCAGGTGCGTGATTTTCCGGCATGGAAGGCAGAGCGGCGCGAATGGTTCCAGATTGCGGGTTCGGCCAATGAAGAGGGGTGGCTGCTGCCGGATGGCACCCATTTGCGCGTTGTGGCCCAGCCCTTGCCCGATGGTGGCCTGCTGCTGATTTTTGAAGACCGGACCGAGCATGCCCAATTGGCGAGCGCGCGCGACACCTTGTTGCAGGTGCGGACGGCGACATTTGATAATTTGTTCGAATCCGTCGGCGTGTTCGCGGCGGATGGGCGATTGCATCTGTGGAACAATCGCTTTCGCGAGGCATGGGGGATGGAGGAGGAAGAACTCGCCGATCATCCGCGCATCGATCATCTCGCCCGTCGGATCGCGCCGCGCCTCGCCGATCCGGAACGCGCCAGCGACGTGCGCGAATTGATCCGCAGCGCGATTTCGGATCGACGTCACAAGAGCGGGCGGATCGCGATGGCGGATGGCCGTCATTTCGAATGCGCCGCCGTGCCATTGCCCGATGGCAATGCGCTGTTCACCCTGCTTGATGTGACCGCCAGCCGCGCCGCCGAACAGACGTTGATGGAACGCACCGCGACATTGGAAGAGGCGGACCGGATCAAGACCGCCTTTATGTCCAACATCAGCTATGAATTGCGGACCCCGCTCACCAGCATCAGCGGTTTTTCGGAAATGCTGGCGAGCGGCCTTGCGGGCGATCTGCCGCCTGCGGCCCATGATTATGCGCTGGCGATTACCGAGGCGGCGGCCAAGCTCGGTGCGTTGATCGATGATGTGCTGGACCTCACCCAAGGCGATGCGGGTAATTTGCCTTTGTCGATGGAAGAGGTGAATATCCCCGGCCTTGTCGGGCAGTTGGTCGGCCAGCATCGCACCGAAGCGGCAGAGCGCGGACAGGATTTTGTGATCGAGATTCTGCCGGGCAGCGGATCGGTGCGCGGGGACCGGCGGCGGATCAGGCAATGCGTTGATCATCTGCTGCGCAATGCGATCCAATATACCCAAGCACATGGCCGCATCCTGCTGCATGTCGATGGCGATGCGGCAGAGGCGCGGATCGTCGTGTCCGACAATGGCCCCGGCATCGCGCTGGAAGAGCATGAACATGTGTTCGACCGCTTCTATCGCGCGCGCAATGCGTTGAATGGTGGCGGCAAGGCGGCGGGCCTTGGCCTGCCCTTGGTCAAGCATTTCGTCGAGGCGCATGGCGGGCATCTGGAATTGCTGTCGGAAGTGGGCGAGGGGACGTGTGTCACCATCACCCTGCCGCGCGGATCGAGCATATGAGCACGGCGCAGACTGTTCGATTGGCGGGGCCGGAGGCGATGATGGCCTTTGGTGCACGCATTGGCCGGGTGTTGCAGCCCGATGATGCGATTGCGCTTTATGGCGATCTGGGCGCGGGCAAAACGACGCTGGTGCGCGGGATTTTACAAGGGCTTGGATGGGATGGCGATGTCGCCAGCCCGACCTTTCCGATCATGCTCGGATATGACGCACCAGACGTGCGTCTGCCGGTCTGGCATGTCGATCTCTATCGGATCGAAGATCGCGATGAGTTGGAGGAATTGGGCCTTGATGAGCTGCGTTTCGGATCGGTCATGCTGATTGAATGGCCGGAACGGATGGGCGATTGGCTGTGGCGCGATGCGCTCTGCCTCAGGATTGAAAATGAGGGGCCGGATGCGCGTGTCTTGACAGCGACATGCCCGCCCGCTTGGGAAGGACGATGGCCAGCATGATGATTCCGCCCGATACTGCCCCGCAATTTCTCGCCGCAATCGGCTGGGGAGGGGCGGATATCCGCCCGCTTGCCGGGGATGCGTCGTTCCGTCGCTATTTCCGAGTGCATCTGGGCGATAAGGTGGCGGTATTGATGGACGCCCCGCCGCCACATGAAGACCCGCGCCCGTTTATCGCGATTGCCAATGTGTTGCGGGAACGCGGCTTTTCCGCACCGGAAATTCTGGGCGTTGATCTTGATCATGGCTTGGTGTTGCTGGAAGATTTTGGTGACCGACTGGTGCGCCCGGTGATCGACAGTGCGCCAACGAGCGAAACCGGGATTTATGAGGTTGCCTGTGATCTGCTGGGGGCTTTGTCGGCAGCGCCCGCGCCTCAAGATGTCGCGCCTTATGATGATGCGGTGATGCTGCGCGAGGTTAATCTTTTCCCCGAATATTATGCGCCTGCCACCGGGCTTGCGGTCGATGTGGCTGCGTTTGAGGCGGCGTGGCGGACGTGCTGGGCCGAGGTCGAGGCGGTGGCGCTTGAAGAGCGGACCTTGGTGCTGCGGGATTATCATGCGGAAAATATGATCCTGCTGGATCGCCCCGGCTTGCGGCAACTGGGCCTGCTCGATTTTCAGGACGCGCTGGCGGGGCATCGGGCCTATGATTTGGTGTCCTTGTTGAAGGATGCGCGGCGCGATGTCTCGCCCGAATTGGAAGAGGCGATGCTCGCGCGGTATATCGCCGCCAATGCTATCGCGGATGAGGCGATGTTTCGCGCCCATTATGCGGTGCTGGGCGCGCAGCGGAATACCAAGATTCTCGGCATTTTCACCCGGTTGTGGAAACGCGATGGCAAGCCCCATTATCTGAGCTTCCAGCCGCGCGTATGGGCCTATCTCGAACGTGACCTCGCTCATCCGGCACTTGCGCCGGTCAAGGCATGGTTCGATGCGCATGTGCCGGAGGCGACGCGTGCCGCCTATTGGCAGGAGCATGTCGTCGCATGACAGATGGGGCCATCAAGATGCCGGAAACGGCGATGATCATGGCGGCGGGGCTTGGCAAAAGGATGCGTCCGCTCACTGCCACCCGGCCAAAGCCATTGGTGGAGGTCGCGGGGCGGACCTTGCTCGATCATTGTCTTGATCGGTTGCGGGCTGCCGGGATTCATAAGGTCGTGGTCAATGTCCATTATATGGCCGACGCGCTGGAGGCGCATTTGCGCAATAATGCCCGCGATCTCGATATTCGGGTGTCGGATGAGCGTGCGCAATTACTGGAGACGGGCGGCGGGTTGATACATGCGTTACCGCTGATCGATGGCGATCCGTTTTTCTGCATCAATAGCGATAATCTCTGGGTTGATGGCCCGGCCAATAGTTTTGAACTGCTGGCCCGGCATTGGGATGATGCGCGGATGGATGCGTTGTTGTTGCTCGTGCCTTGGGCGCGGGCGGAATGCCATAATGGCATCGGCGATTTCCAGCTGGATGGCTGGGGCCGGGTGTCGCGGCGCGCGCCCTCCAAGGTCGCGCCCTTTGTCTTCACCGGCATTCAATTGCTTTCCAAAAGATTGTTGGTCGATGCGCCCGAAGGCCCGTTTTCGACCAATTTGTTCTGGAACTGCGCGATTGAGGCGGGGCGCTGTTTCGGCGTAACCCATCAAGGCCTGTGGTTCGATGTTGGCACGCCCAAGGCCATACCAATGGTGGAATCGATGCTTGGGCATGGCTGATGCCGTGCACCCCTCCGTATGGACGATCCCGGCGCATCGCAGCTTTGCCGACGCCTTGGCGCGGGGATTATTGGAACGTCATGGCGACGACGCCTTGGGGCTGGCGCGCGGCCTGTTGATCCTGCCGAACAGCCGTGCCGTGAAGGCGGTGACGGATGGCTTTATCCGCGTGACCGGCAAGGGGGCGCTGCTGCCCCGGATGATCGTGATCGGCGATGAGGCGCTGGATGAGCGGCTGGGCGTGCATTTCGATCCGCTGGAGGGTGCGGCGCTGCCGCCTGCAATCTCGCCGCTTGAACGGCTGTTCGTGCTGGCGGAAATGGTCGGCAAGGCGCGTCCCGGCATTTCGGTGGCCGAACGCTTTCGCCTCGCGCGGTCATTGGGCCAGTTGATCGATCAGATGCAGGTTGAGGAACTGGGCGTGGATGCGCTGGCCACGCTCGATCCCGGCATGTCGCTGGCGGACCATTGGCAGGAAACCTTGGGCCAGCTTGATGTGCTGCTGCATGTCTGGCCCGCCTATCTCGCGAGCCGGGGCTTGATCGACGCGACCGCGCGACGCAATTTGCAACTTCATGCGATTACCGATCAATGGCGGGTGAACCCACCAAGTGCGAGCTTTATCATCGCCGCCGGGATTACGACTTCGGCTCCCGCTATTGCGGGGCTGTTGCGCACGATCAGCCGTCTGCCCCAAGGCGGGGTGGTCTTGCCTGCCCTCGATTTGGAGATGGACCCGGTCGATTGGACGGCGCTTGGCCCGTTTCCGGCGACCGAGGCGGGTGAGCGGCCCAAGCGCCCGCAGGAAAGCCATCCGCAATATCATCTCAAGCGCCTGCTTGACCGCATGGGCGTGGGCCGGGGCGAGGTGGAAATCTGGCCTTATCCGGGCCTGCTCGATAGCGATGAGGGCCGGGATCGGATGATCGCGCAGGTCATGCTGCCACCGCCGCTCACGACCGCGTGGAGCGATCTGGATCAGTCGCAACTCGCGTTGACCGGCATTCATGCGCATGAATTGGCGCATGGCGGGGATGAGGCGCAGTTGATCGCGATTGCGATACGCCATCAGCTTGAAACGCCGCGCCGCACGGTCGCGTTGGTGACGCCTGACCGCATTCTGGCGCAGCGCGTGACCGCGCATTTGCGCCGTTGGGATGAGGAGGTGGACGATAGCGCGGGCGTGCCTTTGGCCGATACGGTGCAGGGCGCGTTGTTGCTGGGGCTGGTCGAATTGCTGGAAACGCGCTGTGCGCCGGTGCCGTTGGTGAGTGTGTTGCAGCACCCGCTTGCGATGAAGGGCGAGCGCCGCCAGATCTGGCTGGATCGGGTGCGCGGGCTGGACAAGATGTTGCGCGGGCCGCGTCCGGCGCCGGGGCTGGGTGGCATCTTGCCCGCGCTTGATGAACGGATCGAGAGCGCGCGCAAACGGCATGTGCGTGTCGATGATGAAGTGCTGATCCGGGATTGGTGGCAGGATGAGTTGGTGCCGATGCTCACCCCTGCATCCGCATTCAGCCATAAGGCACAGGTCAGCTTTTGCGACTTGCTCCAGCATCTGGTGGCGCTGGGCAGTGCATTGACCGGAGAACAGCTTTGGGCCGGACCAGTCGGGCGGCGTCTGGGGGATGAGATCACGCGACTGCGGGCCTATCTCGCGGACAATGACATTTCAGTCGAGATTGCCGATGCGCGGACCTTGCTGGTGATGTGGCTGGGTGATGTCGCGATCCGGCCTGCCGATCATGGTCATCCACGGGTGTTTATCTGGGGTCTGTTGGAGGCGCGGTTGCAGCGGGCGGACCTGATGATCCTTGGTGGCTTGAATGAAGGCAGCTGGCCCGCCGTGCCGACGCCCGATCCGTGGTTGTCGCCCGGTATTCGTCGCGCGATTGGCCTGCCCTCGACCGAATTTCGCATCGGCCTTGCCGCCCATGATTTCGCAACGGCCTTGGGGGCGCGGCGGATCTTGATGACCCGCGCGCGCAGGCAGGGGCGCAGTCCGATGCTCGCGTCGCGTTTCTGGCGACGGCTGGAGGCAATGACCGGGGGCTTGCGCGAGGATAAGCATCTGGCGGCTTGGGCGCATGGGCTGGATCGCCGTCTTGACGTCACGCCACGCGCGCGTCAGCCTCGCCCGCAACCGCCGCTGGCGGCGCGTCCCGGCAAATTATCGGTGACGGCGGCAGAGCGGGCCTTGGCCGATCCTTATGCCTTTTATGCCTATTCGATCCTGAAATTGCGCAAGTTCGATCCGCTGGATGCCCCGGCGGAGCGGCGCTGGATGGGGACGATCATTCATGAGGCGTTTGAATTGTGGGTGAAGGACGGGGCCAAGGCAAAGGCGCTGGAACCGGCGATTGACCGGGCCTTGGCGCATGATGCGATTGACCCGGTATTTCGAATGCTGGCGCGGCCACGGTTGATGCAGGCGGCGCAAACGCTGGAGGCGCAATTGATCGCCGACCGGGAAGAGGGGCGCACCCCTTGCGCGACGGAAGCGGAGGGCGAAGGCCGGATTGCGGGCGTGATCGTGACCGGCAAGGCGGATCGCATCGACCGATTGCCGGATGAGGATGGTAACATCGTGTATGCGATTGTCGATTATAAGAGCGGCAAGATGTCCAAGGGGCCGGTGGTGGCCGGGAATAGCCTGCAACTTGGCCTGTTGGGCGAGATATTGGAGCAGGGCGGGTTCAAGGATCTGGCCCCCGGTAAGGTCGACAAGCTCGAATATTGGTCGCTGGCGCGAGGCAGTTCTGGCAAGTCACTCGGCCATGTGATCGATATTGGCAAATGGTTTGAAAAAGACGCGTTGCCAGAAGCCCGAGCCGTGCATGTCGCGGCATTTGAGGGGCTGGCGCGGCGCTGGTTGTTGGGCGATGCGCCGTTCATCGCCAAGGAGTTTGGTCAGGGCCGGACATATGATGAGTATGACCAGTTGATGCGGCTTGATGAATGGCTGGGGCGTGACGATGAGTAGTTCAAAGCCATTGAATGAGAAGCAGAGCAAGTCGCTGCAAAATTTGAGCGATTCCCAGAAATGGGCATCCGATCCGGCAGAACATGCATGGCTTTCGGCCTCGGCAGGATCGGGCAAGACGCAGGTGTTGACCAGCCGGGTGTTTCGCTTGCTTTATCGTGGGGTCGATCCGGCCAGCATCTTGTGCCTGACCTATACCAAGGCGGGGGCAGCCGAAATGGCCAACCGCATCAACGAGACATTGGCGCGTTGGGTCCGGCTGGATGATGCGAGCCTAGCCAGCGACTTGCGGGCGATTGGTGAGACGGTGGATGATGCCAGCCGCGCCCATGCCCGCACCCTGTTTGCCCGTGTCCTTGATGTGCCGGGTGGATTGCGGATTCAGACCATCCACAGCTTTGCTCAGTCGTTGCTCGGCAGCTTCCCGGTTGAGGCAGGGTTGGTCCCCGGTTTCGAACTGATCGAGGGCGAGGCGCAGCGCGAATTAGTGGAGGAGGCGATTGCTTTATCCATACAAGACAATGGCTTCATTGCGGATGTTGAGCATCTGTCTTTGCGGATGGGGAGCGATGAGGCGCGCGCCTTTTTGATCCGTTGCGCGCAGAACGGGCCTGCATTTCATGATCTTGGTCCGGAAGAATTGATCGCGGATCGGGTCTGGCGCGGTCTTGGCCTGCAACCGGGCAGCACGGTGCAATCTGACCTGTCGCGTTTTCAGGATAATGCCATCGACCGGGAGGGCTTAAGCCTGTTGGCATTGCTCGCCAAGGGGATCACCAGCGGCTCTACCGGGCCGAAGCTCGCGGATACGGTGCTGGCGTTTTTGGTGTGGAGAGCGGAGCAAAGGATCAACGCTTGGGCGCCCTTATATGCGACCGTTATCACCAAAGATGGTAATGTTAACAAGAATGTGCTCGGCCTTGTTAAGAAAGAGCCGAGCATTGGCGATCCGCTCGCGCGGCTCGCAAGTTGGTTGCTAGAGACCCAAAGATTGGTCTCATGCTATCGTTTGGCGGCGCATTTGGCGGCCTGTTTGCGGGCCGGGGCCAAGGTTGCGCGCCATTATCGGGCGTTGAAACATGCGCGCGCGGTCGTCGATTTCAATGATTTGATCCACCATCTGCACCAATTGCTGACCCGGCCCGGCATGGGCGAATGGGTGCGGTTCAAGCTCGATCAACAGACCGACCATGTGCTGATCGATGAGGCGCAGGATACGAACGCCCATCAATGGGAGATTATCGAGGCGCTCACAGCGGAATATTTTGCGGGCCTTGGCGCGGTGCCGCGGGATCGCAGCCTGTTTGTCGTCGGCGATTTCAAACAGGCAATCTTCTCGTTTCAGGGGACTAATCCTGCGGCATTCCAATCCGCGCAGGAAAAATTCGCGGTGATGGCGCGGGATGTTGAAAAGCCTTTTAAGGAGCTTAGCCTTGATACTTCATACCGTTCATTAAGTGCGGTGCTGGAATGCGTCGATGCGGTTTTGGCGCATCAGGGCGCGCCGTCCTTGGGGTTGGTGCATCAGCCCAATCGCCATTTGAGCTTTCGTGAGAAAGCGGGCGGCACAGTGTTGTTGTGGAAACCGGTCGGGCCGGAGGATGTGGCGACGATAGCAGCCCAGCCCGGCCTCAATGTCGTTGAGGGCGATGAGGCCGAAGGCGACACCAATATTGATGTCGATGAGAGCAAGCGCGGTGCCGAGGCGTTGTTGGCGCGGCGGCTGGCGCTGCAAATTCGTCGCTGGCTGAAAGAGGAACCTTTGTTCCTCAGCCACAAGAACCGGGAGGTCGAGGCCGGGGACATCATGATTCTGTTGCGAAGCCGGGGTTTTCTCGCCCGCCAGATCATCGCCCGCCTGCATGATTATGGCGTGCCGGTCGCCGGGATCGATCGGATGCAGTTGCAGGATGCGCTGGCGGTGAAGGATTTGCTGGCGGCGATGCGCTTTGCGATGCAGCCGGAGGATGATCTTAACCTAGCGGCATTGTTGATGTCGCCGCTGTTCGGCCTGACGCAACAAGATTTGTTCGATGTGGCGTGGAAGCGCCCTTCAAGCCTGTGGCGGGCATTGCGCAATCGCGAGGAACCGCATTTTGTCGCGGCGCGTGCCGGGTTGGAAAGTCTTTTGGCGATGGCCGATCTGGTGTCGCCTTATGGCTTTTTCGAGCGCGTTCTATCCGGACCGATTGCGGGCCGGGCCAAGATGGTGGCGCGATTGGGGCTGGAAGTGCTCGACCCGGTGGAAGAACTGATGGTGACGGCGCTCGATCATGAACAACAGGGCGTAGCCAGCTTTGCGGCGTTTTTATCGGCGATGGACAAGGCGCAAGACGATATCAAGCGCGAACAGGAAGGCCCGCAGCATCAGGTGCGGATCATGACGGTTCATGGGTCCAAGGGCTTGCAAGCGCCGATTGTCATCATGGCGGATGCGATGGGCGATCCGGACGACAAGCATGAAAAACAGATCGAGCTGAAGATCGACGATGCGGCGGCGGCGATTGCGGTGCCGCTTGGATCGAATGATTGCTGCCATGATCGGGTAGAACAGGCCTTGGCCAGCGCCAAGACAGCGCGGGATGAGGAGCATCGCCGCTTGCTTTATGTCGCACTGACGCGGGCGGAGGAGGTGCTGTGCCTTGCGGGTGCGGTCGGCAAGAAAAAGCTGCGCGATGGCGGGGCGAATTGCTGGCACGAGATGGTGCGCCGTGCGTTGGAGGCCGAATTGGACGTGACGGCCCAGCCCGATCCCGATTGGGGTGAAATCTGGTGCTATGGCGCGTTCACCGCGCCCAAGGCGGGCCGCTCGGAAACGCGCGGACAGGCACGACAAATAGCAGCCTCGGTCCCCGAATGGCTGGATCGCACGGCACCGGAAGAGGCGCGACCGCCCAAGCCCTTGGCCCCGTCGAAATTGGGCGAGGATCTGGTGATCGATCCGCCGGGCGACGATCCCCGCGCCGAGGCGATGTTGCGCGGGACATTGCTGCATGGCTTGTTCGAACGCTTACCCGGCGTCGCGCCAGACCGGCAGGCGGCGCTGGCCGAGGCGTGGTTGCAAGGGCAGGTGCCGGACAGGCAGGGCGCTTGGCGGTCGGATCTGATCGAACAGGCGCTCACGATCATTCGCGACCCGGCCCATCAACAAGTCTTTGGTGCAGATAGCCTTGCGGAAGTGCCATTATCGGCGGTGGTCGGCGAGAAGGTTATCTCCGGCGTGGTGGATCGTCTCCGTATTGCCGGTGATGTGATCGAGCTGGTGGATTTCAAGACGGGGCGGCGGGTGCCTGCATCGGTGCATGCGATTTCCAGTCATCATGTGCGGCAGATGGCGGCCTATCGCGATGCGTTGCGGGTGATTTTTCCGGGCAAATCGGTGCGGGCGTCATTGCTTTATACCTCCGGGCCATCATTGTTCACATTGGCCGATGAGATGCTGGACCTAGCGGCGGCAGCAGTTGCAGCAGGGACCGGCCAATAAATTCTATCAACCCTGTGGGTTGAGCCGGGTCGTACTATTCCCTAGATTACGGGCAAATATCAGAAACAAGGAATCGTCCAATGGCTACTAAATCCGTCACCGATGCCAGCTTTGAAGCCGATGTCATTCAGTCGAATGAGCCGGTACTTGTTGATTTCTGGGCAGAATGGTGCGGGCCATGCAAGATGATTGCGCCTGCGCTGGAAGAATTGTCGGCGGAACTGGCGGGCAAGGTCGTGATCGCGAAGATCAACATTGATGACAATCCAGAAGCAGCATCGAAGTTCGGCGTGCGCAGCATCCCGACGATGATCCTGTTCAAGGATGGTCAGCCGCTCGCGACGCAGGTCGGCGCTGCGCCGAAGAGCCACCTCAAGAACTGGATCGAAACCCAGATCTGATCAGTCCTCCGCGCGTTCCTCGACGCGCTGGAAAGTGACAGCAAGGCCCAGTTCCGGGTAGCGGACTCGCACCCGGGCTGGGTCTTTTTCTGCGTCTTGAAGTGACATAACAGCCAGCCTGCGGTTGATTTTCTGCCGCCAGTTCATGCGGGCGGTATTTTCCTGCCCGATGTAGCATCCTTTGTCGAAAGAGACGCCGTGCAGTTCCGCGGCATTGGTCTCCAGCCACAGGATATCGCCCAGGTCGGCGCGGCCCTCGGGCACGCCCAGATCCAGCCGGTGCGCTCGCCATGCAGAATCGCCAGGTGCATCGGCATCCGAAACGGGGGCAATCCAGCGCAGTCCGAGATCCGGGAGTCGTGGATCCGTGGCGGCATCGGCGGGGGCATTTCCACCGCCAGGGGACTGCCAGTAAACGCCCAGCATCTCGTCCCGTCCGATAGCGATTTTCCGGCGTAGCCGATAAAGCGACAGGCGCTTTACCAGATCATCGGCTGCTGCTGCCTCGCAATCCACCAGCAGCGCGCCATCTTCGCCCGGCCACACCAGAAAATCGAACATCGCCTTGCCTTGCGCGCTCAGCAGGGCCGCCCACACAGGCAAGGCCCCCGTCACATCGTTGGTGACGATGCCTTGCAGAAATGCCGAGACATCTTCGCTATCGTCTTGCGGGCACAGCCGGATTATGGCGCGATCGAACAGGCGGGCGGTATTCATGCTGCCTAGGTGGACCTTTTTTGCAGGAAATCAACGCCGCTGGCGGACTGCACAACACCTGCTATGGCGCGGATCATGTCCGCGCGCACATTTCTCCTCCTGATGTTTGTCTGCCTGCTGTGGGCGCTCAACGTCGTGGTCAGCCGGCTGGTGGTGGACGGGATGGGGGTTCCCCCGCTGTGGTTCGCCGCACTCAGATCGTTGGTGGTGGTGCTGGTGCTCAGCCGGTATTTGCTGCCGCGCCCGCCGAAATGGCCGTGGGTTGCGCTGGTTACTTTCATGATCAGCGGCGGTTCTTTCGGCCTGCTGTTCATGGGCTTGCGCGATGCTACCCCATCGGCGGCTGCAGTCGTCAGCCTGTCGGGCGCGCCGCTGACAGTGGTGTTTGCGATCCTGATCCTGAAGGAACAAGTCCGTTGGCGCCGGGGCATAGGCATCGCGCTGGCGTTCCTCGGGGTCGGCGTGGCCATTGCATCACCCAGCGGCTGGTCAAGCAGTGTCGGGCTGATCTTCGTGGGCGCATCGGCGATCGTCGGGGCGTTGGGATCGGTATGGCTCAAGACGATCGATCTGCCGCCGCTGCGCCTACAGGCATGGGCCGGACTGGTATCGGCGCTGGTGCTGTTCCCGCTGAGTGCGCTGACCGAAAGCGGACAGGGCGCTGCGGTAATGGCGGGCGGTTGGCGGTTGGCGGCGGGCCTTGGATTTTCGGCGGTGGTAGTGTCGGTTTTTGCCCATACCGTCTATTTCCGCCTGCTGCGTGATCACGATGCCAATCTGATTGCGCCGCTGACGCTGATGACGCCAATCTTCACCATTGCCGCAGGCGCCGCGATTACTGGCGATGACGTAGGGCTGCAATTGCTGATTGGCGCATTTATCGCTGGTGCGGGCGTGCTCGTGATCATGGTCCGGCCGAGCCGCGCGTTGTTCAAGCCCCTGTTGGTTCGCACCAGAATTTGAACGCGCCGGGGCGGGATTCTGGTGACAAGGCAGGCCGGTAATGCTTAGGGGTTACCGCATGGCCGAGATTACCAGACTGACGCTGCGCCGCCCGGACGATTGGCATGTCCATCTGCGCGATGGCGATGTGATGCGCGGCGTGGTGGCCCATACCGCGCGGCAATTCGCACGAGCCATAGTGATGCCCAATCTCTCGCCCCCGGTCACGACTGTCGCGGCGGCAGAGGCCTATCGCGGGCGTATCCTTGATGCGGTGCCGGAAGGCATGGATTTCACGCCCTTGATGAC
>DITW01000024.1 GCA_002422945.1 Sphingomonadales bacterium UBA6174
ATCACCGCCATCATTTCCATGCGGTTGTTGGTCGTTGCCGGTTCGCCGCCCGACATTTCCTTTTCATGCGCACCAAAGCGGATGATTGCACCCCAGCCGCCGGGGCCGGGATTGCCCTTGCAGGCCCCATCGGTGAAGATTTCAACGCGTTCACTCACAGACTTAGCATTCACAGGCCAAGGTCCGCCAAGGTCGCATCGGTGTAGAAATCGAGGCGGCGGAGAAAGGCGAGGGGGTCTTTGCGCGTCACCATCGCGTCTGCCGGGGTATTCAGCCAGTCCCACGCCCGCGTAAGCGTAAAGCGCAGCGCCGCGCCGCGTGCGAGCGTCAGGAAATGGGCGCGCTCTTCTTGCGACAGGCCGAAGGTCGCATCATAGCCATCAAGCAATGCCTGCGAACGCGCTGCATCAAAGCCGGTGCCATCATTTTCAAAGCACCATGCGGCATGCGTCACCGCGACATCCCACGCCCGCACTTCTGAACAGGCGAAATAAAAGTCGATCAACCCGGTCACTTTGTCGCCCTGCATCAGGACATTGTCCGGAAACAGATCGGCATGAATGACCGAGCGCGGCAGATCGCGTGGCCAATACCGGTCGATATAGGCGATTTCATCCTCGATTCGGGTGGCGAGACCATGCTGAATCTGATCAAGACTCGCACCGCATTGAACAGCCAAGGATTTCCAGCCTTCCGGCCCAAGGCTGTTTGGGCGTTCGAGATGAAAGCTGCCGACCGCATCATGCATCCGGCCCAGTGCCTCACCCGCCGCGCGCGACTGGGCGACGTTCGGATGGGACAGGGATACGCCAGACAGAAATTCAATCAGACAGGCCGGACGACCCTCAACCGTCTGGATTTGCACCCCGTTGCGGTCCGGAATGAAGCGCGGCACCGGCAGGCCTGCCGCGGCGAGATGGTCGAGCAATGCCATGAAAAACGGCAGATCATCCTCATTCACCCGCTTTTCATACAGCGTGAGGATAAAGCGCTGGCGATCGGTATCGACCAAATAATTGGTGTTCTCCACGCCCTCGGCAATGCCCTTGGCGGATTTCAACTGTCCGGCATTGTCATATTGCGCCAGCAGGGCTGACATGGCTTCGGCGGAAACCTGTGTGTAAACGGCCATATTCGCTCCTTAGGCCTGATCGAGACCACGCGGCAGCTTGAACGAAATCGTCTCGCGCGCGGTGGTGACTTCCTGTTCGGTGACATTGAAATGTGCGGCCAGATAGTCGACCACTTCACGCACCAGAATTTCGGGTGCAGACGCGCCGGCAGTAATGCCGAGCGATGTCACCCCCTCCAGCCAATCAAGTTCGATTTCGTCGGCGCGACGAATGAGACGGGATTTCACCCCCTCGCGCGCTGCAAGTTCGGAAAGGCGCAGGCTGTTCGATGAATTGGGTGCGCCGATGACGAGAAATGCCTGACAATGCGAGGCAATCGCCTTCACCGCCGCCTGACGGTTCGAGGTGGCGTAGCAAATATCCTCGCCGCGCGGGCCTTGAATATCGGGGAAGCGCTGTTGCAGCGTTGCGATGATCTCGGCGGTATCATCGACCGACAAGGTCGTCTGCGTCAGGAAACCGAGCGCATGGGACGCATCCGGGTTGATATTGCGGGCGTCTTCCTCCGACTCGATGAGCGTCATCGAACCTTCCGGCACCTGACCGAACGTCCCGATGATTTCGGGGTGACCTGCATGGCCGATAAACAGGATGTGGCGACCCTGTTCGACCATGCGTTCGGCCTGGCTATGGACCTTGGACACCAACGGGCAGGTGGCGTCGAAATAAGACAGGCCGCGCGCCTCTGCCTTGGCAGGCACGGCCTTTGGCACGCCATGGGCGGAAAATACGACCGGCACACCATCCGGCACCGCATCCAGCGTTTCGACAAAGATCGCGCCGCGCGCCTTCAGTCCGTCGACAACGAATTTATTGTGGACGATTTCATGGCGCACATAAACGGGCGCACCATATTTTTCGATCGCAATTTCGACGATCCGGATCGCGCGGTCCACGCCCGCACAAAAGCCGCGGGGGGCAGCGATCATCAGTTGCAGTGGTTTTTTCTCGACGGCCATGGGCGTTGCCTCTACGCGATTGCTTGCCTGCTTGAAAGCGGCTTCCTATGATGACCGCAAAACAACGCCAAGGATGTTCACGTGCGCCCCACCAAAACAATAGCCCTGATGCTTTCCCTGACTGCCCTTGCCGGATGCGGCGGCAATGACATGCTGGATGAAACGGGGGGGCTGCGGATTACGCGTTCGGCCTGTCCGGCGGTTGCGATCCCCGCATATACCGGCGATGTGACCCTGTTCAATCCGGCTAACAGCCGCGATAGCCGCGCTATCGATGTGGTCGCGACAATCACGAACGTAAAGTCGACCTGCGTGACCCAAGGCAGCGACCTTGTCGTGACAACCAGCTTTGATGTGCTGGCGCGTCGCACGGATGCAAGCGGTGCGCGGACGATCACGCTTCCATATTTCGCGACGGTGATGCGCGCAGGCACCAGAATCATTTCCAAGCATATCGCCAATGTCGAACTGAACTTCCCGGCGGGCGATGAACGCGCGGCGAGCACCGGTTCCGCTTCGGCGCATGTGGCGGTTGCGGATGCCAGCCTGCCGCCCGCCATCGAACAGCGGATCAACAAGAAGCGCAAAGCGGGCGATGACGATGCCGCTGTTGATCCAATGTCCGATCCAGAGGTGAAGTCGGTGCTGGCCAATGCCAGCTTTGAACTGCTGGTCGGATTCCAACTGACGGCTGATCAATTGAAATATAACGCCACGCGTTGATGATTCGCCGGATCTCCGGCTAATCCTCCCAAATGAAAAACGGCCCGGCAGTCGATGACTGGCGGGCCGTTTCATTGGAGAATGGCGGTTACGCTGCCAATTTAAGCATACCGGCCAGATCCGTCTGGACATCGCCGGTGGGCTTCAGAGCGAAATTATCGCTCAGCACCTGCAGCACCTCTGGGGTCAGGAACTGCGGGAGGGTGGGGCCGAGGTGAATATTGCGGATGCCGAGCGAGAGCAGGGTCAGCAAGACGGCCGTGGCCTTTTGCTCGAACCAGCTGATCGCCATCGACAGCGGCAGGTCATTCACCCCAACATTCAAGGCGCCAGCGACTGCCACGGCAATCTGAATGGCGGAATAGGCATCGTTGCATTGGCCGACATCAAGCACGCGCGGCACGCCATTGATGTCGCCCAGATCTTCGCGGTTGAAGCGGAACTTGCCGCAGCCAAGGGTCAACACAAGGCTGTCTGAAGGCGTTGCCATCGCGAGATCGTGGAAGTAATTGCGCCCCGGGCGCGCCCCATCGCAACCACCGATCAGGAAGAGGTGCTTGACCTCGCCCTTGCCGATCATGTCGAGCAACGTATCGGCCACGCCCATCACGGTGTTGCGGGCAAAACCGGCGACGACGGTTTCTTCCGATGCATCGGCCTCAAAGCCCGGCAATTCCAGCGCACGCGCGATGGCTGGCGAGAAATCATGATTGGTCAGATGGGGAATGCCTTCCCAACCCACAGGTCCTGCGGTGAAGATGCGGTCGGCATAGCCGCGAATTTCCGGGTTGATCAGGCAGTTGGAGGTCATGATGATCGCGCCGGGGAAGGCGGCGAATTCGCGCTGCTGATCCTGCCATGCGCCGCCATAATTGCCAGCGAGATGGGCATATTTCTTCAGGCCCGGATAGGCATTGGCCGGCATCAGTTCGCCATGGGTATAGACGTTGATGCCCTTGCCCTTGGTCTGTTCGAGAATGGATTCAAGGTCGCCCATGTCATGGCCGGAGACGAGCAGGCATTTGCCCGCCTTTGGCGACATGCGCACATGGGTGATTTCCGGATGGCCGAAGCGCCCGGTATTGGCCGCATCGAGCAATTCCATCACCTTGAGGTTCAGTTCCCCGACCTTCATCGATTCCGCGACCAATTGGCCGACATCGCTCGGGTCATCGGCCAAAAAGGCGGCGATGCGATGGAAACCGGCGCTGACGGCGGCTTCTTCATTGCCTAGCACACGGGCGTGTTCGGCATAAGCGGCGGTGCCTTTCAGGCCATAAAGGATGAGCGCGCGCAGGCCCACCACCGTCGGGCCGTCGCGGTCCATGTCTTTCTGGATCGCCGCCATCGGCGCGGCTGCGAGCAGCGCTTCTTCGCTGCGGCCTACTGCCCATGTGGCGGGCTGGGGCAGGCTGCTGAGATCAGCCCCCACTTTTTCGGCCAGCAACCGGGCGCGTTCGCGCATGTCCAATGCCTGATGGATCAGGGTGATGAACCGGGTCCGGTCGAAATTGACGTTGGTGAGGGTCGTGAACCACGCATAAGGCGTAAAGGCATCGACATCGGCATCACGTGCACCCTTTTGCGCGGCGCGGTCGGCATAGACCGATACGCCCAGCATCAAGCGGAGCAACACATCTTGCAGATCGGCCACGTCAGACGTTTTGCCGCAGGAACCGACTTTGACTGCGCAACCACCTTTGTTGCTCTGTTCGCACTGGACGCAATACATGATGGCCTCTCCTTCATGGTTAAACATGCATAATGGATGCTTGATATAGCCAATCAGGAAAGCTGTATTTGATTTGCATCAAATTGGCGGTGCTGCTGAACTATGTTATAGCGAGCGACAAGATGAGGGACCGTCTATGCAATTGACCCGCCACACCGATTATGCCCTGCGCGTGCTGATCTATCTCGCCACGCATCCTGATCGGCTGTGTTCGATTCATGAGGTTGCCAGCGTCTATCGCATTTCGCAGAATCATCTGATGAAGGTGGTCAACCATCTTTCTCACAGCGGCCTTGTCGAGGCGCTGCGCGGTCGTTCCGGCGGTATTCGCCTCGCGAAATTGCCGGTGGAGATCAATGTCGGTGCGGTGGTGCGGTCGACCGAGGCGCGGCTGGACCTGCTCGATTGCGATGCCTGCCTGATTTCGCCGGTCTGCGTGCTGCAATCGGTGCTGGATGAGGCGATGGTCGCGTTTTTCCGCGTGCTTGATGCCTATACGCTGGAAGATGTGCTGAAAAGCCGTGGGGAAATGCTGAAACTGTTCACGCGTTCTCTGTCCAGCGCGCAGGCGGAAGAGGCGTTTGCGATGGATGAAACGCCAAACTGATTGTTTTAAAACTTATGCGAGGTTGACTCGAATCGGTCTGACCTCCAATTGACTCAACATCGCTGACCGCGCGGGAGAGTGTGGTGTGCTGGTTCATCCATCATGCCACCGCCGAAGGAGCAACCGCCCCGGAATCTCTCAGGCACAAGGGACCGCACGGGCAAATGCGATACTCTGGAAAGAGGTTGGGCGGCTGAAAAGCTGCGCTGATCCGCCGAAGGGGTAAGTGATTGGGCGCATGTATTTGCCGCCTGTCATCAAAGCTCTCAGGTTCCGTGACAGAGGGGGCAGGAACTTCGGTTGCCTATCTGGCATCGGGGCTCTTGGACCTGTCATGGAAAGCGATGAAATGAGCGATCAAACACCACATACGTCCGATGAAGATATCGTGGACGAAATTCTCGAACTGCCGCTCGATAGCTGGCATCGGGCCAAGGGCGCGCGGATGGTGCCGTTCGCGGGCTATTCCATGCCGATCCAATATGAAGGCATCATCGCCGAACATCGCTGGACCCGTGAAAACGCCGGTTTGTTCGATGTCAGCCATATGGGCCAGTTGATCGTTTCGGGCGAAGGCGAGGATCAGGCGCTGGAAGCCATTCTCCCCGGCGACATCATGGGCCTGGCCGAAGGCAAGATGCGTTATTCGCTGCTGCTGAATGAAGACGGCGGCATTCTCGACGATCTGATGATCACCCGCACGCCCACCGGCTTTTACCTTGTCGTCAATGGCGCGGTGAAATGGGAAGATATCGGGCATTTGCGCGAATATCTGCCGGATGAAATCACGCTCAACCATCTCGATGACCGCGCCTTGCTGGCGTTGCAGGGGCCAAAGGCCGTCGATGCGCTGGAACGTATCGTGCCGGGCGTGCGCCGCTTGTGCTTCATGGAGGCTGATAGCTTCCTCTGGGGCGAAGAGCCGTTGTGGATCAGCCGTTCGGGCTACACCGGCGAGGATGGCTATGAAATCTCNNCGATTCGCTGCGGCTGGAGGCGGGCCTGCCGCTTTATGGCCATGATCTGGATGAAGAGATCGACCCGATTTCCGCCGATCTGTCCTTTGCGGTTTCCAAGCGTCGCCGCATGGATGCGGGCTTCCCCGGCGCTGTGCCGATCATTAACGCCATCGCCAATGGTCCCAACACCAAGCGCGTCGGCCTGTTGGTCGAGGGCAAGATGCCGGTGCGCGAAGGCGCATTGCTGTTTGCCGGGGCCGAGCAGATTGGCCGCGTGACCTCCGGCGGCCATAGCCCAACGCTTGATCGCCCGATTGCCATGGGCTTTGTCGCTGCCGCTTATGCCAAGATCGGCACGTCCCTTGAAGCCGAAGTGCGCGGCAAGCGCGTGCCGGTGCAGGTGACGGCCATGCCATTTGTTCCCCATCATTATGTCCGCAAAGGAGCCGCCAAATGACCCGCTATTTCACCGATGAACATGAATGGATCGACGTTGACGGCGCACAGGCGACCGTGGGCATCACCGATTATGCACAGGGCCAGCTTGGCGACATCGTGTTCGTCGAATTACCCGCCATCGGCGCGACCGTGACCAAGGGTGGCGAAGCCGCCGTGGTGGAATCGGTCAAGGCCGCATCGGACGTCTATGCACCGGTCAGCGGCACCGTGACGGCGGCCAATGACGCGCTGGGTGATGATCCCGCGCTCGTCAACAGCGCACCGGAAGCAGACGGCTGGTTCTTCAAGCTGACGCTCGCCGATGCGGGCGAGTTGGAAGGCCTGATGGATGCGGCTGCCTATCAGGCGTTTGTCGCGGCTCTTTAAGGGTTAAGGCCCTCCCGGGTGCGGGAGGGAGGAGAAGATTGAATGCGTTATCTGCCACTTACCCCTTCGGATCGCGTCGAAATGCTGGCCAAGGTCGGCGCTGGCTCGATCGATGATTTGTTCATCGATGTGCCGGACGTCGCCCAGCATGAAGGCCCGATTGCGGGCCTACCGCTCCATGCCAGCGAAATGGCGGTCGAACGCCATATGACCAAGCTTTCGCGGCAGAATTTGTCGGCGGCAGAGGTGCCATTCTTCTTGGGCGCAGGTGCCTATCGCCACCATGTCCCGGCCAGCGTCGATCATCTGATCCAGCGCGGCGAGTTCCTGACGGCCTATACGCCCTATCAGCCGGAAATCGCGCAGGGCACGTTGCAGATGCTGTTCGAATTCCAGACGCAGGTCGCGCGGTTGTTCGGCTGCGATGTCGCGAATGCGTCGATGTATGATGGCTCGACCGCTTGTTGGGAAGCGATCAGCATGGCCCGCCGCGTGACGAAAAAGGCGCGCGCCGTCCTCTCCAACGGCCTGCACCCGCATTATGTCTCGGTCGCGCAGACCATGGCGCGCTTCACCGGCGATGCATTGGTCAGCGATGTGCCGGATCTGTCGGCAGAGGCTGATACCGATCGGGTGATTGCGGCGATTGACGACAAAACGAGCTGCGTCGTCGTCCAATATCCGGACATTCTAGGCAGAATCCCCGATTTGCGCCCGATTGCCGATGCCGCCCATGCCAAGGGCGCATTGCTGATCGCGGTGGTGACCGAGCCGGTCGCGCTCGGCCTCATCCGTTCGCCGGGTGAATTGGGCGCGGATATCGTGGTGGGCGAGGGCCAGTCGCTCGGCGTCGGCCTTCAGTTCGGCGGGCCGTATCTCGGCCTGTTCGCCTGTAAGGAAAAATTCGTCCGGCAGATGCCGGGGCGGCTGTGCGGTGAAACCGTCGATGCCGAGGGCAAGCGCGGGTTCGTGCTGACGCTGTCGACCCGTGAACAGCATATCCGTCGTGAAAAGGCGACGAGCAATATCTGCACGAATTCAGGTCTTTGTGCGCTGGCCTTCAATATCCATCTCACCTTGCTTGGTGGTGGTGGTTTGGCGAAATTGGCCAAGCTCAACCATGCTCGCGCGATTGCTGCGGCCACGCGGCTTGCGCAGGTGCCGGGCGTGCGGTTGATCAACAGCAATTTCTTCAACGAATTCACGCTGGAATTGCCGAAGGAAGCCCGTCCGGTGATCCGCCTGCTCGCAGATCGTGAGATTTTGGGCGGTGTCTCCTTGGGGCGGCTGTATCCGGGCAATGATCAACTTGGCCAAGGTCTGGTGGTGGCGGTGACCGAAACCGTATCGGATGAGGATATTGAGGCCTTTGCAGCCGCATTGCAGGAGGTGTTGGCATGACGACGATCAATCAAAGCGGCTGGCGTCCGGAAATGGGCGAGCGTTGCTCAGACAATGTCTCAACATTCACCGGCAATCGCGCGTTGATGCTCGAAGAGCCGTTGTTGTTTGAAATCGGGCGCATTGATGCCACTGGCGTCGATCTGCCGGACACCGATATGGACGATAACCGCCTTGGCGGCCTGATGCGCGCAAGCCCGGTCGATCTGCCGGGCCTGTCGGAACCGGAAACAGTGCGGCATTATACCCGTCTGAGCCGTCAGAACTATGCCATTGATTTGGGGCTGTTTCCTCTGGGAAGTTGCACGATGAAGCATAACCCGCGCCTCAATGAAAAAATGGCGCGGCTACCCGGTTTTGCGGACCTCCATCCGCTCCAGCCGGTGCAGACAACCCAAGGTGCACTCGCGGTCATTCATGAACTGGCCGAATGGCTGAAAACCCTGACCGGCATGGCGGCGGTCGCGATGAGCCCCAAGGCAGGCGCGCATGGCGAATTGTGCGGCCTGTTGGCGATCCGCGCTGCCCATGATGCGGCGGGCTCAGACCGGTCGGTCATTCTCGTGCCGGAAAGCGCGCATGGAACCAATCCGGCGACGGCGGCATTCTGCGGTTATAAGGTCGAAAATATCCCGGCAACGGCAGAAGGTCGCGTTGATCTGGCGGCGCTGATGACGCGACTGGGGCCGGATGTGGCGGGGGTGATGATCACCAATCCGAACACCTGCGGATTGTTCGAACGGGATATGAAGAAAATCTCGGATGCCGTTCATAATGCAGGCGGATATGTCTATTGTGATGGCGCGAATTTCAATGCCATCGTCGGTCGCGTGCGTCCGGGCGATCTTGGCATCGATGCGATGCACATCAATCTTCACAAGACATTTTCGACGCCCCATGGCGGCGGCGGTCCGGGTTCCGGGCCGGTCGTCTTGTCGGCGGCGCTGGCACCTTTCGCGCCATTGCCGTTTGTTGAGAAACAGGGCGATCATTTCGTTCTGATCGAAGAAGAAACCGCGGAAGATCATCATGCCGAAACCTTTGGCCGCATGGTCGCGTTCCATGGCCAGATGGGTATGTTCACCCGTGCGCTGACCTATATTCTCTCGCATGGCGCGGATGGCCTGCGTCAGGTTGCCGAAGATGCGGTGTTGAACGCGAATTATGTGCTACGCTCGCTGGATGACGTGCTGGTCGCGCCATTTGGGGCGAGCGGCCCGTGCATGCATGAAGCCTTGTTCTCCGACGATGGCTTTGCCGAAGGCTTTTCGACCATCGACCTCGCCAAGGGGCTGATCGACGAGGGCTATCACCCGATGACGGTCTATTTCCCGCTCGTCGTCCATGGCGCAATGCTGATGGAGCCGACCGAAACCGAGAGCAAGGCGGCGCTCGATCAATATATCGGCGCGGTGCGGTCCTTGGCGGAACGCGCGCGAGTCGGCGACCCGGCGTTGAAGGCGGCTCCGATTTTCGCGCCGCGTCGACGTCTCGATGAAACCTTGGCGGCGCGCAAGCCGGTGTTGAACTGGCAGCCGCCAGTAGATGCAATGGCTGCCGAATAAGACTGTTCGCCATTTGCCTGAGGCTGTAGTGCGGGGCCGTGACCAAATTTGATTCGTCTCGGCGCCGCACCGCCATTGTCGACATTGGGTCGAACAGCGTCCGTCTCGTCATTTATGACGGCCCGGCGCGGGCGCCCAATACCCTGTTCAACGAAAAAGTGCTGGCTGGCCTTGGCAAGAATATTGGCGCGGACGGCACGCTCGATCCCGCAGCATGGGCGCGTGCCATTGGTGCGTTGAAGCGCTTTGTCGCGATTCTGCATGATATGGCCGTCGATGATGTCCAGACTGTCGCCACGGCGGCTGTGCGCGATGCGCTGAACGGTCGCGCATTGCTCGATGAAATCCGCGCTCTTGGCCTTAATCCTCGCATCCTCTCCGGCAGCGAAGAAGCGCGTACGGCGGCTCTGGGCGTGATTGCGGGCATGCCCGATGCCGATGGCATTGTCGGCGATCTGGGTGGTGGCAGCCTTGAACTGGCGCGGGTCAAGAATGGCGAGATCACCGATGTCGTATCCTTTCCGCTCGGTGTGCTGCGCCTGACGGCACTAAGGGAAAAAGACCCGAAGTCGGTCGAACATCTGATCCGTCAGGCGATTACCGATGCGGGGTGGGCAGGCCGTGGCAAGGATCTACCTTTATATCTGGTCGGCGGTTCATGGCGCTCGCTTGCCAAAGCCCATATGTATTTCAATCGTTATCCCCTGCCGATTGTCCACGCCTATAGCTTTTCGGCGGAATCCGTGCCGTGGTTGCAGGTGCGCCTCGCGACGATGGATCGGCAGGTCATGCGTCAGGTCGCCAATGTTTCGTCTGCCCGCCTGCGGATGCTGGGTGAGGCGAGCGAGCTATTGGCGCAATTGGTGCGGGTGCTGGGCAGCAGCCAGTTGATCGCATCCGCCTTTGGCCTGCGCGAGGGGCTGTTATATGCCTCGCTCGACCCCAAAATTCAGGCGATTGATCCGTTGATCGCCTTGTGCCGGGAAGAGGCGTTCCGCCAGGGCCGCTATCCCGAACATGGGGGCGTGCTCGACCGGTGGATCGCGCCCGCGCTTGAATATGGTCAATCGCCCGATCTGGCCATGGCGCGATTGCGGCTGGCCGCCTGCACCCTTGCCGATGTGAGTTGGCGCGCGCATCCGGATTTCCGTCCGGAACGCGGGGTCGAGATTGCGCTGCATGGCAATCTGGTGGGGATTGATGGCGAGGGCAGGGCGATCCTTGCCGCGATTCTCTATGCCGGGCTTGGTGGCCATCCCAAGCGGCTTGACCCCGTCATTACCGAACTGGCCTCCATGGCTAAGGTCGATGTGGCGCGACGCGCAGGCATGGCGATCCGTCTCGCGCAACGCTGGAGCGCCGGGACGGCGGCCCCATTATCGCGCAGCCGATTGATGAACAATGGCCGGGAGCTGATCCTGTGCTTCGACCCCGCAGACAATGCGCTTTATGGCGAGACGGTGATCAAGCTGCATGAGGCATTGGCGGCGGAACTGGGCCTTATCGCAGCGACTGCGCCTATGGATGCGGCCCGGGCCTGAGTGGCACCGCCTGAACAGCACCGGGCGCATCACGCATATTGGATTAATGAAGACCCGGTTCCAGCAGCTTGTGCAGGTGGACGACGACATAGCGCATTTCAGCGTCATCGACCGTCTTTTGGGCGGCTGAGCGCCATGCCTTTTCGGCGGAGCTGTAATCCGGGAAAATGCCGACGACATCCAGATTGGAAGGGTCGGTAAAATCGAGATCCTGGGGATCTTTCACCCGACCGCCAAATACGAGGTGCAATTTACTCAAACTCTATCTCCCGTAGGTGCAGCGTTATGACGCAGCGACAAGACAATGTGCCGGTTCAAGCCGCCAATCCCGCGCCTACGGGGACGAATGCTGAGCTTTCAGTCTTTAGCGCGGGGTCTTCATAAACCGGACCAGCGCATCGAAGCCGTGACGCTGGATATAGCTATCAAAATCCGCAGATTGTGTCACCGACAAATTGATCCCGCCCACGGTCAGATTGGTCACCCGATAATTCGCGCCGGTGCGCTGCACGGCCCAGATCGAATTGATCGGCTGAGCCGCACCGGGCTGGCGTACCGAGGTCGATACCGCGCCCACATTATTGCGTTCGACCGCACGAATGATGCGGAAATCGGCCTTGGCAAAATCGAACAGACGGTCGGCGTAGAGGTTCAGCACATATTCCGGAAATGCGGTCTTATAGGCCTGATATTGGGCCGGGGTGATCTTGTTGCGCCAACGGTTGATCAGGCGATCGCCAATCGCATCGACGGCAAAATGCTGTTGCAGCAAGCGGCGGAATTCCATCCGGCCAGCCTTGCGATCATTGTTGCGAAGAATAACGAACCCTTCTTGGGCCAAGGTGTCGATAAATGTGCGCGCGTCCTTGTTCGCGACAACCTCGGCCATCGCGGGCAATGGGGCAACAACCATCGACAAAGGCGCAAACGCAAACAACAGGGCCGACATTTTCGGGAACTTCATTCTAATCTCCAAAAGCAACATCAACGCTATTTCTAGCCAAAGGATCCAATGATCATGGCTGATAGTGTGTGAATGGTGCTTTAATCAACCCGCATTCATCAATTTGGCGTGTCGCTTTCATCCTTGGATACCGTCTTGCGCGCTTGAGCTGCGACATCCTTGATTCCGGCGACAAGGCGATCAGCCTGTGCCTTGGCATTATCACGATTGAAGCCCAGTTCATCGAGCTTCGCCTTGCCGCGTTCCGTTGCGACATGGGCAGCTTCGCGGGCCTTATCGGTGACCTTGCGGCCCAATGGCCCCAATTTCTGACGTTCTTTCTGGGTAACCGGGAAAACCGCGCCCAATAATGCACCCAAGGCGACGCCCCCGATCAAGGCTGCAATCGGATGATGGTCAATCCGTTCGGCAGCGGCCGAAGCCAGCCCCGGTTCCTCAACCAGCCCATGTTCGTCCGTTATATCAACTGGCGTGGCGGGCATGTCGTTCATTTCGCTTCCTCATCCGTCTGATGCAATTCACTTGAAGTGTCAGTTGCGTTGCTTTGCGCGGCCGCCATCGCCCATGTGACAATGCGGGATAGGTCCTTGCGGAAAAACCACATTACGCCAGCCACCGCAATCGCGATAAAAGTCGGTTTGCGGGCGCGCACATAATCGGCGGCTTGATCCGCCAATTTATTGCTCTGCAACCGCACCCGCTCAAACGCACTATCTGCCAATACTGCGGGGTCGAGGCGATGCTGCACCATTGCCAGCGTTTCCGTCAGACGCGCGCGTGCAGCCAATCGTTCGGCAGCGGCTAATCGGATGCGCGCGTCAATGTCGCTGGTCATGCCTGCTCATCATGTTGGATGTTAGCATCCTGCAAGATCGCCATATCGGCCTTGGCCTGCGCGAACAGCAGACCGACATTGATCCACGCCCGCCGCGCGAGAATATAGCCGGCAAGGCACGCCAGCGCCGCCGTCACAATCGCCGCCACCGGCAAGGGCATATATTCGGCCAGTGAAAGACCCAGCAGCATGATCGTCGCGACCAGCCCGGCCATCGCAATGGCAAGACCGGTCGCGCCCAAGGCAATAAACGGGCGAGCCTCATAGATACGACGCGTCGCGAGCAGGCGGCGATGATCAAGTTCGGCGCGGACGAGATCCGTGCCATCATCGATCAACCGACCGAAAAGCTCCTTTACGCTCTCCTCATCCTCGGGTTTATCACCCGTGGCTGGTTGATCGTCGCTATGTTGCCCCATGTGTGTGCGTTGCCTATTCGTTTATGATGCAGATCAGGCCGCGCCTGTGTCGCTTGGTTCAGACGCTGCGCCATTGCCCGATTTCACCAGTCGCGCCAGCAGAAAACCAGCCGCCGCAGCCGCACCAATGGCAACGGCAGGGCGTTTGCGAACAAACTCGCGGGTGTTTTCGACCATCTGATCCACATCCTTGGCGCGCAGATCGACAGCCATCGCGGCCATCTTGCCTGCCATATCGGCCAGATAATCGGGATATTTATCGCCAAAACGCTCGCGCATCTTGGCGGCGACATCATCGGTGAGCGTGGTCAGGTTTTCAAGCAAAGCGCTCGCTTTATCCCGGCCAACTTCAGCAAGTTCATGCGCCTTGGCCGTGGCCTGATCGCGCAGGCTGGGGGCTGCATCAGTTTGTTCGGCTGGCTTGGCCGTTTTGGCGGGCTTTTTAACGGCGGGCGCTTTGGCCTTGATCAAAACAGGGGTTGGGGCGTGGCTAGGCGTCGTTGTCGTCGGTTGTTCCATCATCGACCTTCATCGCAAAAATTGGCATCGCATTTTGGGCGGTAATATACCGCTATGGATCATGATATGGGCCGTATTCGTGTCAGATGCCAGTAGCGCCCCCATGATGATGCGAAAAATTATGGCGTTTTGCGACAAAATGCCTATGGAGCGCGATCAAGAGTTTGAACAGGCAAACGCGCCATTAGCATGTGGAGAAATCGAACATGACTGCCATCATCAATATCCATGGTCGCCAGATCATCGACAGCCGCGGTAATCCAACGGTTGAAGTCGATGTATTGCTTGAAGATGGCAGCTTTGGCCGCGCCGCTGTGCCGTCGGGCGCATCGACCGGCGCGCATGAAGCTGTCGAACTGCGCGATGGCGAAAAGAACCGCTGGCTCGGCAAGGGCGTTTCACAGGCCGTTGCCAATGTGAACGGCGAAATCGCCGATGCTATCACCGGCATGGAAGCCGAAGACCAGAGCGACATTGATTATCGCATGATCGATCTCGATGGCACGCCCAACAAGGGCCGCATCGGCGCGAACGCCATTCTCGGCGTGTCGATGGCGGTGGCCAAGGCTGCTGCCGAAGCGCGCGGTCTGCCGCTTTATCGCTATGTCGGCGGCGTGTCGGCCCATGTCCTGCCGGTGCCGATGA
>DITW01000046.1:0-129 GCA_002422945.1 Sphingomonadales bacterium UBA6174
CGGCGGTGCCGATGATGTAGAAAGTATCGTCGACATTGGCGACCCAATCGCGCAACGCATCGTTCATTGCATCTTTCAGCGTGCCCGCGCCCGATGTGACCGGACGCACTTCCGCGCCGAGCAGCTTCA
>DITW01000046.1:243-11982 GCA_002422945.1 Sphingomonadales bacterium UBA6174
TGTGCGCGCCGGTGTGGTTCAGCTCATCGCGCTTGAGATAGATTTTCGCGCCCTTGCCGGGCTTAGCCGTGGAACGGACAAATTCCGTCAACCGGCTTGCGAAATATAAGGGGCTGGGCCGACCGACATAATGGGTCAACAGATCCTCGAACTCGGCGGCGAACGCCGGATCGGCCTTGGCCGCCCGATATTCGCGATCCAGTTCCAGAATCAGCGGCATCAATGTTTCGGCGACATAGCGGCCGCCAAATTGCCCAAAATGCCCGGAATCATCGGGTTGGGCGCGAAATGAGTTGGTCAGGGTCATAATAACGACGTTGCTTTAAGGAATTGGGCGATTTTGTCCACATTCTTCACGCCCGGCGCGCTTTCGACGCCGGAAGAAATGTCCACGAGCGTCGCCCCGGTGATGGCGACGGCCTGCGACACGCTGTCCGCATCCAACCCGCCGGACAAGGCCCAAGGCAGCGCATGACGCACGCCGCGCAGCAATTCCCAATCGAAACTGATGCCTAATCCGCCCGGCAGATCGGCCCCTTCTGGCGGTTTGGCATCATATAATAACAGGTCTGCCGCCCCGACAAATCGTGCCGCCGCGCGCAGATCTGCTCCGGTCCGCACGGCCACGGCCTTCCACACCTCAATGCCGGTTAGCCTTTTGACCTCGGCCACGCGTTCGGCGGTTTCCTTGCCATGCAGTTGAATGGCGGTCAGTCGTCCCGCCTGCACCATCGCCTTGATCGTCTCATCATCGGCGTCGACAATGACTCCGACCCGCCCGATCCGGTCCGGCACGCGCTGCGCCAGCCCGGCCAAGGCTTCAAAACCAAGGTGGCGCGGGCTTTTCGGAAAATGGACGAAACCGACATGGCTTGCGCCATGCACAATCGCCGCCTGCAATGTATCGGGCGTGGATAGTCCGCAAATTTTGGCCTGAACGGGCATTTTTCGGCCTCTTACAGCGTCGCTTCAATCTCGCGCGCGGCCTGATCGGGGTTTTCAGCCTTGGTGATCGGGCGACCGATGACCAGTATCGATGCGCCATTGTCCATCGCCTGACGCGGAGTCATGGTGCGCTTCTGGTCGCCGATCACGCCATTGGCTGGACGGACGCCCGGCACCACGAAATAGCCCTTGGGCCAAATCTTCTTGGCGGCGGCGACTTCATTGCCCGAACAGACCACGCCGTCCAATCCGGCCTCCATTGCCAGGCGGGTCAGGCGCTCGACCTGTTCATGCGGGTCGGAGTCGATGCCGATGGCGGTCAGATCGTCGCTATCAAGGCTGGTCAGCACCGTCACCGCGACCACCTTGGTGCCAAGCGGGGCTGCGGCCTTAGCATCTTCCATCATCGCCCGGCCACCTGCGGCATGCACGGTGATGATGGCCGGTTCTAATGGCCGCAACGCCTGTATCGCCTTGCCGACGGTGTTGGGAATGTCATGGAATTTGAGGTCGAGAAAGATCGGCAGGCCCAATGCCGCCATTTCCTTCACCCCGGCCCGACCATTGGCGACAAAGAACTCAAGCCCCAGCTTGATCCCGCCGACATGATGATGGACCTGCGTCGCGATCTGCTTGGCGCGCTCCAGATCTGGCGTATCGATAGCAACAAAAATCGGTGAACGTGTCATGCAACCCCCGGAGGAACGGCCATTGGCGCCGCGGATGGCGCCGGTGTCAGGTCTGAGGTGTCATTGTCAAGTGGATCAAGACGATCATTAGGCCGGGTCGCTTGTTCGACCGCCAATGCCGCCTCCAGCCGAGACAATTTACGCCGCAACAACCATTTCGATGCGTGATGCCATAACAGCAACGGCACAAGGCCGAGCAGGAACGAGGCGAATATCACCACCGGCAATTTTGTTTCGAGGCTGGTCTCGCCCCATAATTTGATGGGAACGATCGTCCAGTTATTCGCGGCAAAGGCGACCGCAATCACCGCCAACATGACCCAAAACAGGGTTTTCAGAAACTGCATCGTCCAAACACCCCCATTCGCCCCAATTGATGTCGCCATCACATGCAAAGGTTTTACCCCTGCCAAGCCTGTAATCCTAGCCCTGATTGCGGGTGCTGCCTACTCCCAACCGGCAATCTGCGCCTCCAATTCGTCAATCAGCGATGTGATGTGCAGTAATCTTGGTCGTTCTTCCGCCAATATCCTGACGAATGACGCCCGTTTGAACCCCATGATTGTCTTGGGGTCGGGATAATCATCGCGCTCCAGCGAGGACAATATGATGTCGATCATCCGCTCCGCCCCGTGCAGTCGTCCCCAAAGATAGTCATTTTCGCGATAACGTCGGCTGAAAAATGCGCCAAAGCTGTTGAACTGAATGCCCTTGAGCGTCGCCTCCGGCCCGCCCTTGCGCAAGGATTGCGCATCGATTGGCGAGATGCGATCGACTGTGATCGGATCGAATTCGTCCACATCCGCCTCTTGCAACAACGGCAATGTGGCAATGTCGTAAAAGGGAAAACCCAAATAGCCGAGCAGCATATCGCGCCGCAGTTGCTTCGGCAGTTGGGCAAGGCCATCGGCCAGTAATTGCTCCGCCTTTTCATCGACCGCGCGCAAATTGCGCACCTCGGCGATGGCATCCAGCACAGCTTCTGGCCGGGTGTGGATCTCCGATAAAATCGGCCCGATCCGATCCCGGTGAAAATCGACCCGTTCGCGGTCGAGATAATCCGCGAGCGATGTAAAAATCACCTCACGCATTGCCTGCACCGCCTCGCGCTCTGGTCCCGGCTTGGTCGCGGCATGCAATGTTGCTGCCTTGCGGTTGAGCATCCGCAACCGCCTGATGCGAAAGCCAAGATCGTGGCTGCGGAAAAAATCGATGGTCGCGTCCGATGCCCCTTCGGCGGACATCGCGGAGAGGGAATCGATGCCGCGCACCCGGATCGCGGTCCAGATCGACTGGCGCACGATTTCCTGCGTCAACGCATCATGATTCCCGAGCATCGCGTTGACGATCCGGGCCAGTTCCTCCGCAATCTGGCTCAATTTCAAATGGCCATAGCTCGGATAGAAATAGCCCGCCCGCTTCGCTGCCTCATGTTGGGCCTTTTGCCGCCATGTGTTGAGCCGCGCCGGCGTGGGCCGGTCAAGAAACAACGTATGGCCAAAGGTCTCGGCCATGACGACCTCCACCTCAGGTCGCACCGCATCGAGAATATGCTGCATGCGCCGGATGCGGCTTGATCGCAGTTCCAGCGCCTCCAGATTGTCGCGGATCGGCTGTTCGCGAGGAATATCCGATAACGCCCCGAAAATCGTGGTGAAAAAGCCCGGCGGTCCTGACTTGCGGCCCGACCGCCCACCGCCGCCGCGCATGCCCGGCTTGGGATCGATATAGACGAAGCGCCGATCGATCTCGCGCCGCGCAGGACGGTCGCGCAACGCCTGCATCGCGGGCTTGAACGGCGCATTGGCCAGCACCGATCCATCGATTAGCACCAAGGATTCAGGGTCGGTCCCTTGGCCCATATGCGGCAACAACCGCGCCATGAACGCAGTGCGATCCGCCCATTCCCGGTCATCGGCACGCAGCACATCGTCCATCTCGGTGACGGTAAAAGGTGGGAACGCGCCGGGAAATGATGCTGTCGCCCGCGCCGCAAAGGCAAGGCTCGGGATGCTGGGGCCTGCCTTCCGCCCATCATCGGTAAAGCCGATGGTCAGGCGATGCTCATGCTCCTCGACCGTGACGGTGCCGCTCAGTTTCAGCCATTCCGCATGGCCGCCAAAATCCGTGACCGTCACCAGCAAGTCGAGCGGATGATTGGCCGGCAGCAATCGCGGCCCGGCGCGTTGTTGCGCCATTGCATCCAGCGCCGTTAGCAAGATCCGCGTGAACAACGGCCCGCCAAAAGGCGGCGCGAACCACCGTCCCCGCACGAAATTCGATAATTTGCGCCGCACCTCGGCGCGGCTTTCCGGTTCGACCGTGGCGTTGATCGATCCCCCGGGGCGGCGCAGCGCCAGCCATGCAATCGGCACCGCCCACCATTTGCTGAACCACGACCATGGCCGTGCATCGGGATCGAGCAATTGATCGACATCGGCCTTGTCCAGCCAAAGGTCCGTCAATGGATCAAGCGATTGGCCGGTGGCGATGGCTTGCCCCAGAAAAATCCCGTTGATCCCGCCCGCACTCGCCCCGGCGATAATATCGACCATCACCCGCAACCGGATGCCCCGTCCGGCGACATAGGCCAGCAATTCGTCATAAGGGCAGGGCGCGGATGGCGATTCTCCCGGCGTAAATCCGGTGCGATTGAACCGCTCACTCGCGCGGACAACCTGCCAGATCTCCCGCGTGATGCCATGCATATATACGGCGAGGCTAATGCCGCCGTAACAGATCAGGGCGAGGCGAAGCTCCTTGTCGCGCATAGCCTTACCGTGTCAGCAGCTCTCGTTCCTGTCGAGGATTATTGTTATTAATCCAACGCACGTCGACGATTATCGACCGCGATGACGAATATTGGCCGGGCGGCCACGCTTGTTGGCGGTGGGGCGCCGGTCCTTGCCGCCAGCTTTGTTGTGCCGACCCGATGACGGACGCCCCCCTCTGAACGGCAAATGGTTCGCCCCTTCCGGCAGCTCGAATCGCAAGGCGGCGGAAATCGGATTGGCCTCGGCCAACCGCAATTCAAGCCTTTGCCCCACGCGATATTGCTCGCCCGTTTCCGCACCCGTCAGCGTGCGGGCCTTTTCATCGAAGTGAAAACGCTCCACCCCAAGGGTAGATACCGGCACCAGCCCATCGCCGCCCAGCCCTTCGACCGTGGCAAAGAACCCGAAATCCATCACCCCGGTAATGCGCGTTTCCAGTATCTCGCCGACTTTGGTGGCAAGAAAAGCCGCGACATAGCGGTCGACCGTTTCGCGCTCGGCTTCCATCGCGCGACGTTCGCAGGCGGAAATCAGTTCGCCAATCGGGGTCATCCGCTCGGCCTCCGTGCCGGTCAGCGATGTCTCCCGGCGCGCCGGATCGAGGTGATAGGCCCCGACCAACGACCGATGCACCAGCAAATCGGCATAGCGGCGAATGGGCGAGGTGAAATGCGCATAGCTACCCAGCGCCAGCCCGAAATGCCCGGCATTGACCGGCGCATAATAGGCCTGCATCTGGCTGCGCAAAATCTGTTCGGTGATGAGGACGCGAGTTTCATCTGAGTCCGGGTAGATAATATCGACCCGATCAAGGATGCGATTGAACGTCTCCGGCGTCACCACCTGCCCCAGCGCCAGCGGCACATTGAAGGTTTCGAGATAATCCTTCAACGCCGCCAGCTTTTCGCGGCTTGGCGGCTCATGGACGCGATACATCACCGGCTGCTTCTTCGCCTCCAACGCCTTGGCGGCGGCGACATTGGCCGAAATCATGTAATCTTCGATCACCCGATGGGCATCCAGCGGTTCACGCGGCGCGACCGATAAAATCCGCCCTTCCGCATCCAGCACCACGCGCCGTTCGGGCAAATTGAGTTCCAGCGGATCGCGCTTGGCCCGCGCCTTGGACAGCAACTGCCAACACGCCCATAACGGCTCCAGCGCCTCGGCCTTCCACGGATGCTCGCCGCCATCCATCGCGGCCTGCGCCTGTTCATAAGGGATATTCGCCCGCACCCGGATCAACGCGCGGGTAAATCGCCACGTCGCGATCTGGCCCTTGTCGTCGATTTGCAGATGGCACGCGAGCGCCGCGCGATCATGATCTGCCCGCAACGAACAGACATCGGCGGACAGCGCCTCCGGCAACATCGGCACCACCCGGTCGGGGAAANNACGTAAAAGCTGACATCGGCGATGGCGACAATCGCCTTATACCCGCCGGGATTGGCGGGATCATCATCCGGCGTCGCCCAGACCGCATCGTCAAAATCGCGGGCATCGACTGGATCGATGGCGATGATCGGCAGATGGCGCAAATCTTCGCGGCCTTCGCCCAATGCCTGCGCCGCCATCTGTTCGGCCTCGGTTATCACTTCTGTGGGGAAATGATCGGGAATGCCGAATTTATGGATCGCGATCAGGCTGAACGAACGCGGCGCAAATGGGTCGCCCAGCACTTCCGTCACCCGTGCGGTGATGCGCGGCGGGCGTCCGGCCTTTTCCGCCAGCACGAGATCGCCGGGCTTGGCATTGCCAAGGTCGCTGATGATCGTGTCGCGGCGTTCTTTCTTGTCGACCGGGCGCAGCCATGCCCGGTTTTCCATCATCTCGACCACGCCAAGGATCAACTCCTCGCCGCGCGCGAGCTTCTTCATCGGATGGGCGATCACGCCATGGCCCGCCTCTTCGGTGCGGGCGAGAATGCGATCCCCGATGGCCAGCGCCGACCGCCGCCGCCCTTCGATCACCCGAATACGGGGCGGGGGCTTGCCTTCGGCCTGCCAGCTTTCCGGCACGGCGAAAACCTGATCCCCATCGGCATCGACGATCCGCAGCACCGTCACCTTCGGTACGCCGCCCATTTTATGAAAGGCGCGGCCCGGGGCGGAATCGATCAGCCCTTCATCCGCCATGTCCTTTAACAACGCCTTGAGCGCGATCTTGTCATGCCCGCGCAACCCAAAGGCGCGCGCAATCTCCCGCTTTCCGGCGGGCTGGGCCGACTTGGCAATGAAGTCGAGGATTTGCTGCCGACTGGGCAATGGGTCATGTGAAGAACGGGTCATTCGAATACATGTAGGGCCGGTGCTGTCCGGATGAAAGCGCCAAAAAAAGGGGACGCGGTCGCCCGCATCCCCTCTTTGTTATTCATCAAAGCAAGTAGGTCAGAATTTCACCCGCGCCGAAATCCGCATGTAGCGGCCTACCAGATCATAATTGGTCGCCGATGTATTGGATTGATCGGATAGATCGTACAGTGGTGTTGGCTTATTGTTGAGCAGATTATCCACCGACAGGTTGATCGTGACATTTTCCGTCACATCGCAGCCCAAGGCCAGATCGAAATAATGTTTCGCCGCCACTTTATAAGATGGATAGCGCACTTCGAACCCGCTGCCGGCATTTGCTTCGTCAATCGGATCATAAGCCGAGAATGATCCATGATAGCCGCCGATATAGCGATGGGTCAGCGTCGCGGACACACCACTCTTTTCAACTGTCAGGCGAGATACGGCCTTCCATTTCGGCAAGAAACCCTGATCGGAAAACAGCCCCGCGCCATCGGCAGTGCCACGGATCGCATCGCTGATTTTATAATGAAGCAGGCGGCCAATATTGGTGTTGATGCCGAACACCCATGCCGATGCGGTTTCCACGCGATAGCCAAGGCCGATGTCGATCCCGCTGACCTTATATTTCGCTAGATTGGCAAAGCCGATCGCATTGATGATCGTATCGCCCGATGCGGAACGTGATAGACGGCTGCATGCCTTGGCATCGCCATTGATGTAACAGGCATCCACCATCGCCTGTGCACCACTATACTCCGACAGGATCGCATTTTTGATGCTGATATCATAATAATCGACCGTGGCGGACAATCCCTTCAACAGGCCGCCATCGGCAAATTCGCGGCCATTGAATACCGCGCCGATGGTGATCGTATCACCCTTTTCCTCTTTCAGATTGCGATTGCCGACGCGGGTGGCGTTGACCTGCAGATTGGAGGCCACAAAGCTGTCGGGATCGACGCCCGAGGCAAGGCAGCGTGCCTGCACCGCAGCGCCGCCATCGAAGAACCGGCTGTCGCACGGGTCGAGCACCACCGGGAAATCCTGATCGGCCGCGCGATAGAGTTCGAACACATTGGGCGCGCGGGTGGCGCGCTGATACATGCCGCGCAAACGCAGGCCGCCGACAGGTTCGAACGTGCCGCCCGCTTTATAGGTCAGGACCGAGCCAACGGTAGAATAATCCGAAAGCCGCGCGCCAAATTCAAGATTGAACGACTTGGCGATGGGGACAATGGTTTCGCCGTAAAACTCCTTGACGGTGAAGCTGCCACTGATCGGGTCGGAGGCGTTGAAGCCGACAATATCGTCCGCCTGTTTTGCCGCATCCGGGACGGAGGAGCTTTGTTCCTTGCGATATTCGACGCCGAGCGCCATGGCCAGCGGCCCTGCGGGAAGATCCGCCAGTTTGCCTGAAAGATTGCCACCCGCCACCACGCGCTTGATCGTCGTGCGGTCGGTAAGCGACGGATAGAGCAGATAGCCGACCTGCGATTTTGTCAGCGTGCCGCCAAAGAAATTGGCGAAACTGCCCGCTGCCGCACAGCCCGCAGGCGCACCCGTGGGGCAGCCATTGAGCGCCGCCTGCAAGCGTGATGTCGACAGGTCATTCTTCGTAATCGTGTCGATGGATGTCCGGCCATAAGTGACCTCGGTTTCCCATTTCCAATTATCCCCCAGCGCGCCCCGCAGCCCAAGGCTGCCATTGAACAGGTCGGATTTGAATTCCTGCACACGCGCACCCAATTCCCACATGCGTCGTTCTACAGTGGCGTGCGCGGTTGGATCGGCACGCTGGGCAAGGGCAGCTCTGGCCGAAGCGGAAAGCAGGGGGCTGTTGGGGTCGATCGTCACCCCTTCCGATGCCGCGAGCGGCGACGACGCCAATTGGTTTGCCGAACTCGTATGGGAATAGGTGAAGTCCATGAAAGCCGTCAGCGTGTCGGTCAGATCATAATGACTAAAGGCAGACACCGAATAACGTTGCGACGGAATCTGAATATAATTGACCGGCGCGAAATTATAACGGTCGCCACCAAAGGCGCTGGACACCGGGCAGAAACCGCGCGCGGTCCCATCGGGGGCAAAGCTGATGGTGCGGTTGCCATTCGGGTTCACAAATCCGCCACTCGCCAGAAAACTGCCGCAAGGGCTGCCATTCGCCAGCTTTTGATTGGCGGCGAACGGCACGCGCGGGTTCGGATTTGACGGGTTGCTGACAATGCTGCCGGTCGTCCCACGCGATGAACCGCCCTGAATGAACCGTCCGCCAATTTCGGCCGTGCCTGCGAGGCCGGTTTCATCAATAGCGGTGTAGCTGCGTTGTGACGCGAGAATGCCCCGGCGCTGATACCAGTCACCATATAGGGTGATATTGCCGCGATTATCGGCGAGGTTGCTGCCCAAAGTGACCGACCCGGTATATTCTGCCCCATCGCCGCGCGATGAAATGCCCGTGCCCGCATCAAGCTCTATGCCTTCGAAATCCTGTTTCAGGACGAAATTGACCACGCCGGACATGGCATCCGATCCATAAACTGCCGATGCACCACCAGTGACGACGTCCACCCGTTCGATCAGGCCGGTGGGGATCTGGTTGACATCGACGATGCCATCCTGACCAGAACCAATGAAGCGACGGCCATTGACCAGCACCAGGGTGCGTGACGCGCCAAGGCCGCGCAGATCGATTGTCGCCTGCCCGCCGCCCGGATTATTCGATGCGGATGTAGATGCTGGCACGAACTGCGGCAGTTGGTTCAACACCCCCTCGATGGTGACAGCGCCGGTTTGGGCAATCACATCGGCCGATACGACCGAAATCGGGCTGGTGCCCTGCAGATCGGGTCGGGCAATGCGTGAACCGGTGACGATAATCATATCGGCGGCTTCATTGGCCGCTTTCTCTTCCGCAAAGGCCGGTGCGGTGATCGTGCCGGCAAGGACCGAGCTTGCCAGAAGCTTGAATACACATTTACGCAACATACTACCCCCTCCGCCATGCGAAGTATTATATCCTTCGCAATTATGCGGTTGACTCGGTTCCCACCCCGTGCAGGCACCAACAATTCCTTAGTTACACATTCATTCGCCAATCATAGCAACATAGTAAAAAATGAATTCACGAATTAATTTCACATTATGTTACCTATTTGTAACAAAATGGGTATAATTATTATTTATTTATTATATTTTTATTAATTAATAATATAATTATAATTAGCCTACCCGATACGGCACGACATCGCGCACATCCGGGTCCACCAGTGCGGGCCGGTCGGCGGGCGGGAAGGCGCGTTGGTCGCAATCGGGGCGGGGGCACAGGCGGCAGCTAATGCCAATCGGCGTCGGGTTGCCGTTCCCGCCCATATCGACATGATCGGCATAGATGAACTGATGTGCCTGCCCGACCTCGCAGCCCAAGGCGACGGCATAGCGCCTCGGCGCGCGGGTGAAGCTGCCGGACGGTTTCACCAGTCCCTTGGCCATCGACACATAGCGCACGCCATCGGGGGTTTCGGCCAATTGGACGAGGATGCGGTCGGGAATGGCGACGGCCTCATGCACGATCCACAACGGGCAAGCGCCGCCAAAACGCGCGAATTGCAGCCGGGTCGCGCTGTGGCGCTTGGTGATATTGCCCGCCATGTCCACCCGCAGGAAATAAAAGGGGACGCCGCGTTCGCCGGGGCGTTGCAGGGTGGAGAGGCGGTGGCAGGCCTGTTCGAAGCTCACCCCGAATTGCTGGCACAAGGCGTCGATATCGTGGCGCAGCGCTGCCGCTCGTTCGCGATAACGGCCATAAGGCATCAGGATCGCGCCCGCCGCATAATTGGCAAGGCCGATCCGTAACAAGGTGCGTGCCTCATCCGACAGGCCGGGCGATGTCCACGCGATTTCGCCCATATTCGCCGCCATTTCCAGCGCCGCCAGTTGATGGGCGATGACAAAGCGCCGGCTTTCCGGCGGCAGTGCGGCATTGACGCGCAATTCGCGCTGGGATCGGCTGAATTGTCGCAATGGCGCGGAGACGGGTGCGCTCGCGACCCGAATGCCATGGCGCTGCTGCAGGCGATGGACGAGCGCGCCCTCGCTCACCATCTCGCCATCGGCAATGTCGCGCGATAATTGCTCGGCGGCGCGATCCAGCGCATCGACATAATTGCCCGACCAATGGAACCAGTCGCGCACTTCTTCCCATGGCAGGCGGGCCGGATCGCCCACGCCGCTGGCCAGCGCATCATCATGGATGCGGACCTGTTCCTGACTTTGGCGAAAACCATCGTGCATCGCGATCATCCGCTCGGCCAAGGCGGGCTGCTGTTCGGCAAAACGATAGAGGGTCTCGGCATCGATCGGCGGCCCCGGTATCGCGGGATCGGCCAGAGCCTCGGCCAGCGCCGCAATCCGGCCCGTGACCTGCTCCACCCCCAGCGGCTGCCAATCACCGGCAAAGCGTTCGCCCAATGTTGTCAGCAGCGCAGCGGTCAATGGCCGGTCGTCATGTTCGATCTGGCTGAGATAGCTGGTCGAAATCCCCAAAAGCGCCGCCATATCCGCCTGTTTCAACTGGCGGGCGGCGCGCAGCGCCCTGATGCGGCTACCGGCGTAAATACGATGTCGGGACATGAAGCATAGCCTATTCCGCAAAGTCTATATTTGCAACTTTGCAAGATTACACAAGTTTAGTGTTGCAATGCAACCGCCAATGCAGAAAGGGCAGGCCAAAGCGAATCCGAACAGGCAAAGGGGCCGTTATGTCTTCCAATATCGCCGAACTCGAAAAGCGTCGTGATGCTGCCCGCATGGGCGGCGGTCAAAAGCGCATCGATTCACAGCATGCCAAGGGCCGTCTGACGGCGCGCGAGCGGCTGGAGGTCCTTCTCGATGAAGGCTCATTTGAAGAATATGACATGTATGTCGAGCATAATTGCACCGACTTCGGCATGGATGAAACCAAGATTCCGGGCGATGGCGTCGTCACCGGTTCCGGCACGATCAACGGTCGTCTGGTGTTCGTGTTCAGCCAGGACTTCA
>DITW01000089.1 GCA_002422945.1 Sphingomonadales bacterium UBA6174
TCGGCCTGTTCCACCCGTTCCTCGATGATGCGGAAGTGGCGATGCTGGGCGTTGAGGCTGCGGGCCATGGCCTTGATACCGATGCCCATGCGGCGTCGCTCGCCGGGGGTGAACCGGGCATTTTGCATGGCAACAAGACCTATTTGTTGCAGGATGACGATGGCCAGATCACTGAAGCGCACAGCATTTCCGCTGGCCTTGATTATCCGGGTATTGGGCCGGAACATAGCTGGCTCCACAGCATCGGGCGGGTCGAATATACCTCGGCCACCGATATGGAGGCGCTGGAAGCGTTCAAGACCATGTGCGCGGTTGAAGGCATCATCCCGGCGCTGGAACCGAGCCATGCCATGTCTGCCGTGATCAAGCGCGCCGCCGAAATGGATGCGGACCAGATCATCATCGCCAATCTTTGTGGCCGTGGCGACAAGGATATCTTCACGGTCGCCGACGCCTTGGGGGTGACGATATGAGCCGTCTTGCCGACAGCTTTGCCCGCTGCCGCGCCGAGGGCCGTGCGGCGTTGGTCACCTTTGTAACCGGGGGCGATCCGAACCCGGCGGCAACGCCTGCGATCCTTGATGCGCTGGTCGAAGGCGGCGCGGATGTGATCGAACTCGGCATGCCGTTCACCGATCCGATGGCNNGATGGCCGATGGCCCCGCGATTCAGCGCGCGAATATCCGCAGCCTTGAGGCCGGGACCAAGACCGCCGACCTGTTGCGGATCGCCACGGAATTTCGTGCGCGTCACCCGCAGGTGCCATTGGTGTTGATGGGCTATGCCAATCCGATGGTGAAGCGCGGGCCGGAATGGTTTGCGACTGCCGCACGCCAAGCGGGCGTCGATGGCGTCATCTGCGTCGATATTCCGCCGGAAGAAGATGCCGAGCTTGGCCCCGCCTTGCGCGCGGCGGGGATCGACCTCATCCGCCTTGCGACACCGACATCGGATGCGGAACGCCTGCCGACCATCATGGATGGGGCATCGGGCTTTATTTATTATGTGTCGGTCGCCGGGATCACCGGTATGCAGCAGGCGGCCCAATCGAGCATCGATACAGCGGTGGCCCGGCTGAAAACATTTACCGACCTGCCAATTGCCGTCGGTTTTGGCGTGCGCACGCCAGAACAGGCCGCCGCGATTGGCAAGGTATCGGATGGCGTTGTCGTCGGGTCGGCTTTGGTCGACCTTGTGGCCGAACATGGCGAACAGGCAGCCGGACCGGTGCGCGACCTTGTCGCCAAGCTGTCCGCTGCGCTGCGATAGGAGAAACAGATGAGCTGGCTCCACCGGGTACGCAAGGGTATCGCATCGATCACCAAGCGTGAGACGCCCGATAATCTTTGGCACAAATGCCCCAAATGCGCGCAGATGATCTTCACCCGCGAATTTGAAGACAATGCCCATGTCTGCCCCAAATGCGAACATCATGGCCGTATCGGTCCCAAGGCGCGTTTTCACGCACTGTTCGATGAAGGCAGCTGGACAATATTGGCCCAGCCCACTGTTCGCGAAGACCCGCTGAAATTCCGCGATCAAAAGCGTTATACCGACCGTATCAAGGCGGCCCGCGCCGCGACCGGCGAAACCGATGCACTGATCAATGCCAAGGGCAAGATCGAGGGCCAGAAGTCCGTGATCGGCGTGCAGGACTTTGCGTTCATGGGCGGATCAATGGGTCTGGGCGTGGGCGCGGCCTTTGTCGTCGGCGCGCGTCAGGCGATTGCTGACAAATGCCCCTATATCATCTTCACGGCAGCAGGCGGCGCGCGGATGCAGGAAGGCATTTTGTCGCTGATGCAAATGCCCAAGACGACCGTGGCGATTGCCGAGCTGCGCGATGCGGGCCTGCCCTATATCGTCGTGCTGACCGACCCGACCACGGGCGGCGTGACGGCGAGCTATGCGATGTTGGGCGATGTCCAGATTTCCGAACCGGGCGCGTTGATCGGCTTTGCCGGACAGCGGGTGATCGAAAATACGATCCGCGAGAAATTGCCGGAAGGTTTTCAGCGGGCGGAATATCTGCTTGATCATGGGATGCTCGATATGGTCGTCCATCGCCATGAACTGCGGGCGACGCTGGCACAGTTGATCGGCTATCTCGTCCCCGGCAAGAAGGCGGCGTAAGCCGTCCATTCTGGCCCATGGCCGATAAGGCACGATCTTCCAATCCTGACGTGCAGGCGCAACTGGACCGGCTGACGATGCTGTCACCGGGACGCGATGTGCTGGGCCTTGAACGGATTACGCAGCTTTTGGCGCGACTGGACAATCCGCATTTGGCGCTGCCGCCCGTGTTTCATGTCGCCGGGACCAATGGCAAGGGGTCGACCTGCGCCCTGCTCCGCGCGATGCTGGAGGCGGCGGGCTATCGCGCCCATGTCTATTCCAGCCCGCATCTGGTGCGGTTTAACGAGCGGATACGGCTGGCGGGGCGGTTGATCGACGATGCGCTGTTGGCGGCGTTATTGTCGGAAGTGCTGGATGTGGCGACGGGAATTGAGCCGAGCTTTTTCGAAGTGACGACCGCCGCAGCATTCCTTGCCTTTGCCCGCACCCCTGCCGATGCCTGCATCATCGAAGTGGGCCTTGGCGGGCGATTGGATGCGACCAATGTGCTGGTCGATCCATTGGTCACCGGCGTTGCCCAATTGGGCATGGATCATGAGGCGTTTCTCGGCGATAGCCTGCCCGTCATTGCCGGAGAAAAGGCCGGGATTGCCAAGCCGGGTCGTCCATTGGTGACGCAGGATTATGCGGCGACGTTGCGACATGTGGTCGCGGAAACGGCGACCTTTGCCGGGGCGGTGCATTGTCCGCGCGGGGGCGATTGGGATGCACGGGTCGAGGCGGGCCGGCTGCACTATCGCGATGCCGCCGGGGCGCTGGACCTACCGCTACCGGCGCTGGCGGGCGAACATCAGGCGGATAATGCCGCGCTTGCCATCGCGATGGTGCGGCATCAGGACCGGCTGAGGGTGTCCCCAGAGGCCATGACGCAGGGGCTGATGGCCGCCCGCTGGCCCGCGCGGTTGCAGCCATTGCATGCCGGGCCGTTGCGCGATCTGTTGCCGGATGGGGCGACATTGTTGCTGGATGGCGCGCATAATCCGACAGCGGCCCAAGTCGTGGCCGATCATTTGCGCGCGATGTTGCCGCCGGGCAAGCGCGTGTATCTGGTGGCCGGGTTGCTCGCGAACAAGGAATTGGCGGGGGTGCTGGCTCCCTTTGCCAATATTGCCGCCTCGTTGATTGCCGTGCCGGTGCCGGATCATGCCCATCATGCGCCGGACGTGCTGGCGGCGCAGGCGCGGGCCTTGGGCATGGCGGCGGATGTCGCGGCGGATGTTGCGGGGGCGCTGGCGTTGCTGGCAGAACCTATGGGGGATTTAGAACGCCCCCTCGTCCTGATCATGGGGTCGCTCTATCTCGCGGGCGTGGTGCTGGATGCCAATCGCGAATGGCCCGACTGACGCGCGCGGCCATTGCATCGCCCACGGCCATTGATTAGGGCTAATGCCATGACTGACACCCTTGCCACTATCGCCCTTTCCATCAACGGCGAAGCGCGCCATGTGCCGACCGGCACGACGCTTGCCGGACTGGCTGCCCTGCTTGAACTCGATCCGGCCAAGATTGCCGTTGAGCGCAACCTCGAAATCGTGCCGCGCTCGACCTATGCGGATGTGACCTTGGCGGATGGGGATCAGCTCGAAATCGTGCATTTTGTGGGTGGTGGCGATCATGCGGATGATAGCTGGACTGTCGCGGGACGCACATTCCGGTCGCGGTTGATCGTCGGGACCGGGAAATATAAGGATTTTGCCCAGAATGCGGCGGCAGTAGCCGCGTCGGGCGCGGAAATCGTCACCGTGGCGGTGCGCCGGGTCAATATTTCCGATCCCAAGGCCCCGATGCTGACGGATTTTATCGACCCCAAGAAGATCACCTATCTCCCGAACACGGCAGGCTGCTTTACCGCCGAAGACGCGATCCGCACGTTGCGACTGGCGCGCGAGGCGGGCGGCTGGGATCTGGTGAAGCTGGAGGTACTGGGCGAGGCGAAGACGCTCTACCCCGACATGGTCGAGACATTGCGGGCGACCGAAGTGCTGGCCAAGGAAGGCTTTTTGCCGATGGTCTATTGCGCGGACGATCCTATCATGGCGAAACGGCTCGAAAATGTCGGCGCGGTCGCGATCATGCCATTGGGCGCGCCGATCGGATCGGGACTTGGCATCCAGAATGAGGTGATGATCCGCCTGATCGTCGAGGGCGCATCGGTGCCGGTGCTGGTCGATGCGGGCGTTGGCACGGCGTCGGATGCGGCCGCCGCGATGGAATTGGGCTGCGAGGGCGTGTTGATGAACACCGCGATTGCCGAGGCCAAGGACCCGATCATGATGGCGACAGCTATGCGCCATGCGGTTGAAGCCGGCCGCCTTGCCTATCGCGCCGGGCGCATGGGCAAAAGGCGCTATGCCGACCCGTCCAGCCCGTTGGCCGGGTTGATTTAAGCGGGTTTCAATCCCACCACACGCTATTGACAAAATTATTTGTTCCTGATATGTTCCAATCATATTAGGAGTATGCGTGATGTTGCGTGAAGATCTGCGGCGCCTTGCACAGGCGAGCATGTACCGCCTTGCCTTTGATAGATATTTACGCACAGGGCTTGGGCCGATGGAGTCCGCTGGCAGCGCCGACACCATCATTGAAATGAAATTCAATCCTTATCATGACCCTGATAATGGGCGCTTTACGTTCGCGCCCGGTGGCACAGCGCAAACCCGCCATCGAAAAGTCCGACAACATCAGCGCCCATCAACACCGTCTAAAAGCGCTTATGAGGGGATGACCGCAAAGGGTAAGGCCATCATTCAGCCCACTGGTGGCGGCTATGTCGATGCCAATGGGCATTATGTAGCGGAACAATTTCCGCCAGACCCCTATCACCTTAGCGACCCTTTTCACGCCCTTGCTCATTATTTGGGCGGTTCAGGCGAAGCGCGTAATTTCTACCTCAATGCGGTGGATATGTCGCAATTAACGTTATCGGATTTCCCCGCGATAGAGCACATTTTAAGCTCAGGAAAACCGGGCATATATCCCATCAAGGCAGCGGCTGCGAAAAATTTCGATACAAGTTTACCGCCTAGTCATTTCAAATTTTCAGCGGCGAATACTGTGGGGCGGCTGGGGCTGCATGCCGATGGTATTCTGGTGATTTCTCCTCAAGGAAGATACAGCTTTAATGGGAAATTGAGTGTTCCCAAGGAGCTTTACCGATTTCCAGCCTCCAAATACCGAACGTCTCTTGCAGAGCATCTAACCACCTTCGGACGGCAATTGCCGGGCAAGGACTATAGAGTTTATGTCATTGGCGCCGTTCCGTTGGAGCGAACGGGTCCTGTCAAAATTCGGCGCGCTCAATGAAGATTCCCTTTGGGTGCCTGATGTTTATTCTGGGGGCTGCCGTCATTGCAGCGTGGCAATATCATGCGGAGCGCGTCACGCCCTATCTGGATCAGCGACAAGCCTTGGCCTATGCGCTGGAGGATGTTCAAGATCAGTGCCAACAAACGCCGCATCGCCACGCCGTGGACTGCCAGCATTATAAATTGACGACATTATATGAGGGCAAGGAGGGCTGGACCTTTGAATTGACATCTTTGGATGGCCGACGCGTCTATGGGCTATGGATCGGGCGGCGTGGCGAATATGATTCATTGGGCACGACAGACCTTGATGACCCGAGTGATATCGCCAGATAGGGGAAGGAAGCTGGGGCATAATGGCGATTTAAACGGGCGTCAGGCGGTGGGTTGGGCCAGTGCCTTGGCCATTTCGCGTTCGAACATGGCGAGGTCGAAATAATCGCGCCATGCGGCGATCTTGCCGTCGCGGATCTCGAAGATGCCCGCGACCGGGAAGCCGATCCAGACGCCGTTGAAGCATAAACGGTCGGTGCGTTCGTTCATCACGATATTGCCGGTCGCGACCTGATGATGGACCTGCCAATCACAGGCCTCGAATGGTGGGAAACTCGCGAAGAAGGCCATGGTAGCCTGCTTGCCGATGATCGGGTCCATCGGGATGTTGTGGTAGAATACATCATCCGCCAGCAGCGCGCTGATCCCGTCCATGTCGACCCGGTTCCATGCGGCCACAAAGGCCGTGACGATATCAGATGCCATATTGGTCATGATGTTATTCCCCTTGCCCTAACTGGACGTCAGGGCGATTTTCCACAATCGCCGGTGCGGCGCAACTCGGCGCTGTAGGAAAAGGGCAGGCCGTTGGCGATGCCCTGTGTTTCAAGCTGCACCAGACGTGGGGTTTCGAAATGCAGCGTCGATCGGCCCCAACCCTTGGCCGCGCAGGTGTAATGGACCGTCAGGCCCATTGGGTCTTGGGCAAGGACTGTCTGGGTGCAGCGGATACCCGGATGTTCGCGGCGCAATAATTGCGCCGGATCGCTGATACACATGGCAACCGAGTGCGGATGCGCCGTCGGGCCGAATTCGCGGACCTGATATTGCCCCGGTTCGAACCGGCTATCGGCGCTTGCTGCGCCGGGGATGGCAAGCAGCGCAACAATAAAGGCCAAGGCGGGAAATTTGCGAGCGGATGTCAACTTCTTCCCCTCCAACATGCCATTGTCCCGCAGGCTCAAAGCTCTGCGGCGACAATCGGGAAAAGCTTGGCACAAAAGGCGCAATCAACCCCGATGATGCCCTGTTCATCGGCCATGTGCGCGCGCTCTTCTGCCGGGAAGCGGCTAAGCACGCCCTTATAATATTCGAGCGTGCAGCGGCAACCGCGCTTGATCTCGACGGTCGGGAGGATGTGGACCTGTTCTTCGTTGAACAAGCGCCACAATAAGAGATCGGGCGAGACCCGGTCGTCGATCAATTCGGCTGGCGAGACGGTGAGCGCCAGCGCCTCGACATCGGACCAGCCGGGGTGGTTGTCATCGACATGCAGGCGGGTGCGGCCTTCTTCGCCTTCCGGCAGATATTGCATCAACAGGCCGCCAGCGAGATTGCCCGCTTCGCCCTGCACATCCGCCGCGATGCGGACGAGGCTCGGCAATTGTTCGCTTTGCGCGAAATAGCTCTGCGCCGCATCGGCGAGCGATGCGCCCTCCAGCGGGACGATGCCTTGATAACGCTCGCCGGACACGATCTGATCGAAGGTAATGGCGAGATAGCCTTTGCCGAACAGGCCGAATAAAGACGGCGTCGGGCCGATTTCGGCGAGACGTTCATCGTCATGCTGGATATAGCCGCGCAATTCGCCATTGCGATAATCGCACACCAACAGGCTGACGATCCCGCCTTCGGACTGGGCCTGCACGGTGAGCTGGCCTTCTTCTTCCTTCAGCAACGACCCCAGCAATGCGGTGAGGACCAACGCCTCGGCCAGCAGTTTCGCGATGACCGGGGGGTAATTGTGATGCGACAGGATAAGGTCAAGCGTGTCCGACAGTTTGACCACGCGCCCACGCGCATTGCGCGCCGGGATGGTAAAACCGAGCGCCACATTATGCGCGGGCGCGGGACTGGTCATCCGAGCAACCCAAAGCACCAGAGCAGGATCGACTTTTGGGCATGGAGGCGGTTTTCAGCCTCATCCCAGATCACCGATTGCGGGCCATCGATCACCTCTGCCGTCACTTCCTCACCGCGATGGGCGGGCAGGCAATGAAGGAACAGGGCATCGGGCTTGGCCTTGGCCATCAGCGCAGACGTTACTTGATAGGGCATCATCGCCGCGAGCTTGGCCTCGGCATGGGCTTGCCCCATGGAAATCCAGGTGTCGGTGACGACGATGTCAGCATCTTTCACGGCTTCCCACGGATCGCGGGTCAGGGTGAAATTGGCATCATGCTGTGCGGTGAAATCCGGATCGGGATCATAGCCCTCCGGACAAGCGGCCATGACCGAGAAGCCGAGCAAGGCCCCGGCCTCGATGATCGAATGGAGGACATTATTGCCATCGCCCAGCCATGCCCATTTCAGACCCGGCAGCGACTTGCCATGTTCGATCACGGTCAACAGATCGGCCATGATCTGGCAGGGGTGGCTGAGATCGGTCAGGCCGTTGATGATCGGGATCGAGCCGGTTTCGGCCATGGTCACGACCTTGGCATGATCATCGGTCCGCAACATCACGCCATCGACCATGCGCGACAACACCTGTGCGGTATCCGAAATCGGTTCGCCCCGGCCAAGCTGCATTGAGCCTGCGTCCATCACCATCGGCGTGCCGCCCAATTGACGCATCGCCATATCGAACGACACGCGGGTGCGGGTCGAGTTTTTCTCGAAGATCATCGCCAAGGTGCGGCCCGCGAGCGGCGCATCCGCATCGGGCGTGCCTTTGGGAAGACCGCGCCGCGCCGCTTTGCGGTCAATCGCGTCATTGAGCATCAATGCGATGGCGTCGCCGCCCGCATCCGACAGGTTCAGAAAATGGCGATGCGGCGATGTCATGCGGCGACCTCATAATCCCGCGCGGCGGCGGAGATTTTCTCGATGGCTTCGGCGATATGGCTTTCATCGATGATCAGTGGCGGCAGGATGCGGACGACATTTTCGCCCGCGCCGACCGTCAACAGGCCATGATTATCGCGCAAATGGGCGACAAAGGCACGGCAATCGACCTTGAGCTTAAGGCCGAGCATCAGGCCCATGCCGCGCACTTCTTCAAACAGATCGTCATGATTCGGGATGAGCTGTTCCAGCGAGGACCGCAGTCGTTCGCCCATCGCCTTGACGTGCGCGAAGAAGCTGGGCTCCAGCATCACGTCCAGCACCGCCTCGCCCGCCGCCATCGCGAGCGGATTGCCGCCATAGGTCGAGCCATGGGTGCCCGCGACCATGCCCTTGGCGGCATGTTCCGTTGCAAGACACGCACCGAGCGGGAAGCCCGAGCCGATGCCCTTGGCCACGGCCATGATATCGGGCGTGACGCCATATTGTTCATGCGCGAAGAAGGTGCCCGTCCGGCCATAGCCGCACTGGACCTCATCCAGCACCAGCATCAGCCCGTTTTCATCGGCGAGATCACGCAATGCCTTAAGGAAGGCCGGGGTGGCTGGTTTCAGCCCGCCTTCGCCCTGTATAGGTTCGATCAGGAAACCGGCGGTGGTTTCGTCCATCGCCGCCTTCACCGCATCGAGATCGCCAAATTCGACGACCTTGAAACCGGGCAACAAGGGTTCGAACCCGTCGCGCATCTTCGGCTGATTGGTCGCCGAAATGGTGCCGAGCGTCCGGCCATGGAACGCATTTGAAAAGGTGATGAGCGTGAAACGTTCCGGATTGCCATTGGCATAATGGAAACGCCGCGCCGTCTTGATCGCGCATTCGACCGCTTCCGCGCCGGAATTGGTGAAAAACACGGTGTCGGCAAAGCTGTTGTCCACCAACCGCTGCGCCAGATGTTCGCCCTGTGGCGAGCCATAGAGGTTCGACACATGCATCAGGGTCGCCGCCTGATCGGCAATCGCCTTGACGAGATGGGGATGGCCATGGCCCAGTGCGTTGACGGCGATGCCGCTCGCGAAATCAAGGAAACGCCGACCGTCCTCGCCAATCAGATAGCAGCCTTCGCCTCGGACCGGACGCACGCCACACCGCGGGTAAACCGGCATCAGCGGGGTAATGGTCATGGCAAAATTTCCTTTCTGACGAAATCTAACGAAAAACAGACGTCCTGTGTTGCAAAAGAAAAAGGCGACCCTGTTGGTCGCCTTGGCCCGCCCTATACAAAGTCGGGACCTGTGGCGTCAACCTTGGGCGGATTCTCGTCGCACGAAATCGGCCAAGGTGCGTGAATAGAGCTGATGCTCAGCAATCAGCACGCGGTCGGCAAGGCTATCCGCCGTATCATCAGCGAGGATCGCGACTTCAGTCTGGCCCAGCACCGGACCATCGTCCAATTCCGCCGTGACCACATGGACCGAACAGCCGCCGACCTTATCGCCCGCCGCCAATGCCCGTTCATGGGTGTGCAACCCCTTGTACTTCGGCAACAGGCTCGGGTGGATGTTGATCATGCGGTGTGCCCAACCGGACACGAATTCCGGCGAGAGCAGGCGCATATAACCCGCGAGCGCGACGAACTCGACCCCGGCCTTGCGCAGTTCGGCGTCGATAATGGCGTCGAATTCAGCGCGTTTCATGCCCTTATGGCTGTGCGCGAAGGTGGCGATGCCCTCGGCCTTGGCCAGCAGCAATCCCTTGGCCTCCGGATCATTGGCGGCGACCAGCACGATTTCATAGGGACAGTCCGGGTGTTTGGCGGCGTATAGCAACGCCGCCATGTTCGACCCGCGCCCGGAAATCAGGACGCCGACTTTGGCCCGCTTATTACTCACAATGTGTGGCGGTCCAATTGCCACGGCCACCCCATGTTTCATCCGAACCGGAAACGGTGCAGCCCTTCGGCCCTTCGGCAATATGGCCGATGCGGTGCACGGTTTCGCCCGCGGCTTCGAGGGCAGCGGTGACATCCGCAACATCGTCCGCCGCCACCACAACCGCCATGCCCACGCCGCAATTGAAGGTGCGGGCCATTTCGCCCGGTTCGATATTGCCCTGCGCCTGCAAGAACGCCATCAGCCGGGGCTGCGGCCATGCATCGGCATCGACATGGGCATGAAGATGGGCCGGGAGGACGCGCGGAAGGTTTTCGAGCAGGCCACCGCCGGTGATATGCGCCATCGCGTGAATTTTACCAGCGCGGACCTGCGGCAGCAGCGACTTCACATAGATGCGAGTCGGCGCCATCAGCGCATCGATCAGCAGCACGTCCTGATTGAACAAGGCCGGACGGTCGAGCTTCCAACCCTTGTCGGCCGCGAGGCGACGCACCAGCGAGAAACCATTGGAATGCACGCCGGAAGACGCAAGGCCGAGAATCACATCGCCTGCTGCCACCTTATCGGCGGTCAGGACCTGCGAGCGCTCCACCGCGCCGACGCAGAAGCCTGCGAGATCATAATCGCCCTCGGCATACATGCCCGGCATTTCCGCCGTTTCGCCGCCGATCAACGCGCAGCCTGCCTGAATGCAACCTGCCGCGATGCTGGCGACCACCGATTCGGCGACGACATTATCGAGCTTGCCGCTTGCGTAATAATCGAGGAAGAACAACGGCTC
>DITW01000055.1 GCA_002422945.1 Sphingomonadales bacterium UBA6174
GATCGAGCGTGGTTTCCCACAATTGATCCGCATTCATTTCGCCTAGACCTTTATAGCGCTGGATCGACAGGCCCTTACGGCCCGAGGCGATGACCGCATCGAGCAGATCGGACGGCCGGGTGATCGTGATCACGCCCTTGGCCGCCACCGCTGGCAATTCGCCTTCATCGGCCTGATCGTCCGCACCCTCGCCCGATTGGGCAACGCTTTTCGCCGTCACAAGGCGTGAGGCGGCAGAATAGCAGTCCATTTCCTCGGCCATCAGGCTATGCAGGCGGCGCGCCTCCTGGCTGACGATGAAGCTTGGTTCGATGATGTGGTGATCGGTCACGCCGCGCCACAGGCGTTCGAGGTGATAGCCGCCTTCTTCCGCGATGCGGGCGGACCAGCGGGCCTCCGGATCGGCGCGGTTGAGCCATGCGGCCACCAGTTGCAGGCGTTCGAAACGGCCATCGCGTTCCAATGTCGGGTCGAGTGCGCCGGTCAGGCCCAAAGCCTCGATAATTGTCGAGTCATAACGGCGCGGGACATAACGCATCAGGCTGCGGACGCGGCGGGCGTGATCGACCAAGGTCTTCAAATCCGCGCCGGAACGTGCGCCCTTGGCGGTTTCCAGCACCAAGGCGGCAACGCCTGCCTCGACGAGATAATCATCAAGCGCGGCATCGTCCTTCACATAGACTTCCGACCGGCCCTTGGCGACCTTGTACAATGGCGGCTGTGCGATGAAAAGATGACCATTATCAATGATCTGACGCATGTGCCTGTAAAAGAATGTCAGCAGCAAGGTGCGGATATGCGCGCCGTCGACATCGGCGTCCGTCATGATGACGATCTTGTGATAGCGCAGCTTTTCAATGTTGAAATCGTCGCGAATGCTGGTGCCCAAGGCCTGAATCATCGTCCCGATTTCCTTGGACGACAACATCCGGTCGAGGCGCGAGCGCTCGGTATTCAGGATCTTGCCCTTCAACGGCAAAATCGCCTGATAATGGCGATCGCGGCCCTGTTTGGCAGATCCGCCTGCCGAATCCCCTTCGACGAGGAACAGTTCCGACTTGGCCGGGTCGCGTTCCTGACAATCGGCGAGCTTGCCGGGGAGGGACGCAATGTCCATCACGCCCTTGCGCCGGGTCAGTTCACGGGCGCGCTTGGCCGCTTCGCGCGCGGCGGCGGCGTCGATGATCTTCTGGACGATCGAACGGGCGTGCTGAGGGTTTTCTTCCAGCCATTCGGCCATTTTATCGGCCATCAGGCTTTCCAGCGGCTGACGGACTTCAGACGAGACGAGCTTGTCCTTGGTCTGCGAGCTGAACTTCGGATCGGGCAATTTGACCGACACGATGGCAGTCAGGCCCTCGCGCATGTCATCGCCGGTCAGCGTGACCTTTTCCTTTTTCAACAACCCGGATTTCTCCGCATAATTGTTGAGCGTGCGGGTCAGCGCCGCGCGGAATGCCGCGAGATGGGTGCCGCCGTCGCGCTGTGGAATATTGTTGGTGAACGGCAGGACGTTTTCATAATAGCTGTCGTTCCATTCCAGCGCGACATCGATGCCAACGCCGTCGCGCTGGCCATTGACGGCGATGGGATCGGGGAACAGCGGCGTCTTGGCGCGGTCCAGCCATTTGACGAATGCGGCGATCCCGCCTTCGTAATAAAGTTCATGTTCGACCCGTTCCGCATGGCGGGCATCGACGAGAAACAGCCGCACGCCGGAATTGAGAAACGCGAGTTCGCGATAACGATGTTCGAGCTTTTCGAAATCGAATTCGGTGATCTTGAAGGTTTCGGGCGAGGGCAGGAAGGTGACGCGTGTCCCTTTCTTGCCTTCGGGCGCTGGGCCGACGATTTTCAGCGGGGCCACGGCATCACCATGGGCGAATTGCATGTAATGTTCCTGCCCATCGCGCCAGATCGTCAGATCGAGCGTGGTCGACAGCGCATTCACCACCGACACGCCGACGCCATGCAGACCGCCAGACACCTTATAGGCGTTGTCGTCGGAGGTGTTTTCGAACTTCCCGCCCGCATGGAGCTGGGTCATGATGACTTCGGCTGCCGACACGCCCTCTTCGGTGTGGATGCCGGTCGGGATGCCGCGACCATTGTCCTCGACCGTGACGGACCCGTCCGGGTTGAGCTGGATGACGATCTTGTCGCAATGACCGGCCAGCGCCTCGTCAATCGCGTTATCCGACACTTCGAAGACCATGTGGTGCAGGCCCGATCCGTCATCGGTATCGCCGATGTACATGCCGGGTCTTTTCCGAACTGCATCAAGGCCTTTCAGGACCTTGATCGAGTCGGCGCCATATTCGTTGGTGTTCGGTTGGGAAGTCGTTTCTTCAGTCATGCATAGCCTATAGGCAATGGGGCGCGGCAAGCCAAGCATAACAAGCTTCAGATAGGTGAAAGCCGGTTGACCGCATCGCGCCATCATGGCAGTGGGCAACAAGCGCATGGATAAGCGGGTGTAGCTCAATGGTAGAGCAGAAGCCTTCCAAGCTTACGACGAGGGTTCGATTCCCTTCACCCGCTCCACCGCAGAAATCAGCCATTTTTCCTCCCTTTTATAACCGAAAATTTCGGGGCTAACGCTACGTCAACGCGGCGAAAAAGAGCCGGGTTGATGCGGTAAAAGTGCGGTAATAGCCGCCGCATTTGCCGGGGCGGTGCGGAATGTTTATGCACCATCTATGCAAAACGCTCTGTTACCCGCGACGATCGCGCCTGTGCTCGAATTTCTCAACGCTGCCGGAATTGCGGTGTTTGCGGCGTCTGGCGCGTTGCTGGCCGCGGAAAAGCGGCGGGATATTGTGACGTTCATCTTTTTTGCGGTCGCGACCGGGGTCGGGGGCGGGACGATCCGCGATATTCTCCTTGATGCGCCGGTGTTCTGGACATTGGAAAACAAGACGCTGCTGATTTGCTGCATCGCCGCCATCGGGGTGTGGCTGACGCCGGTACGGTTCTGGTCGGGTAAGGCGCTGTTATGGTGCGATGCTATCGGTCTTGCGGCTTTTGCGACCTATGGCGCGGCCAAGGGCATGGCCTATGGCATCGCGCCATTGCCTGCGTTCAGTATGGGCGTGTTTACGGCCTGTATGGGCGGGGTGATCCGCGATATGCTGGCGGGCGAGCCGTCGATCCTTATGCGGTCGGAGCTGTATGTGACGGCGGCTGCGCTCGCATCGGGGTTGATGGTGGTTCTGACTTTGAATGGCCTGCCCAGCTATGTGTCCGCACTTGTCGCCACAGTCGCGGGTTTGTCCTTGCGTGGCATGGCGCTGGTAAAAGGTTGGGAACTGCCGACCTATCGCCGGTAATGCGGGGTAATGCCCGGGCTTAGTGCTTCGGCTTGACGAATTTGAGCGTCATCCGGTCAGATTCGCCAATTTCGAGATATGTCGCCCGGTCCTGATCACCGAGGCGTAGCACCGGGGGCAGGGTCCAGACGCCGTTTGGATAATCCTTGCGATCCTTGGGGTTGGCGTTGATTTCGCTGCTGGCCTTCAGGCGGAAACCGGCCTGTTCGGCCAATGCACGGACCGTGGCGACCTTGATATAGCCGCTGGTCCGTTCCTTCTCGTCATCGGCGTCGTCGTTGAGCCGGTGATCGACCACGCCGAGCACGCCGCCCGGTTTCAGCATGTCGAACATTTCCTTGAACGCCGCCGCGCTGTAATCGGCATTACCGACATTCATCGCGCCCATGCGCCAATTATGGACGTTGCGGAATGTCACGACCATATCCGCCGTGCCAGGGGCGACCGGCGTACCACCGAGCAGGGAAGGAAAGTTCGCGCGTTCGACCTTGCCATAAAGTTCGGGCTTGGATGCCAGTAATTGTTCAATGCTGGCGGAACCGCGCCCCGGCGGGCTGGCGATGATGAGCTTGCCCTTATGGGCGAGATAGGGGGCGAGAATTTCAGTGTACCAGCCGGTGCCGGGCCAGATTTCGACGACCGTCATCTGCGGTCTGATCCCGAAGAAGCCGAGGGTTTGAGCCGGGTGGCGATATTGGTCGCGGGCGCGATTGGCGTCTGAGCGGTGACCACCTGCAATCGCGGCATCAAGTGCGGCATCGGATTGCGCGGCAGCGGCGGTCGCGGTGCCTGTATCAAGCCATGCGCCAGCAACGGCAACAGTACCAAGGACGAGCGCAATAAAACTGGCTTTGGCGGCGATGCGAGACATGACGTGCTCCTGATATGGCACATGGATATGTATATCGCTGAACATGCCCCTGTAGCGATTTATTCGCAAGGGTTTAGGCCAGTTGCCCTGACCCTAGAGACAGGCGTCGAGATACGCCTCGTCAAAGCCGAACTGGCGCGCCTTTTCGAGCGTATAGGGGCGCAGGCCCATTGAGCGATATTCGCCGACGATTTTACCGTCGCTGCCTTCGTCCAGATATTCGAACTTGAACAATTCCTGCGTCACGATCACGCTGCCTTCCATCCCGATGACCTCGGTCACATTGGTGATGCGGCGCGAACCGTCGCGCAGACGCTTGACCTGAATGACCAGATCGACCGAATCGGCGATCTGGCGGGAAATGGCTTCCTTGGGCATTTTGATGTCGCCCATCATCACCATGTTTTCCATACGGCCCAAGGCTTCGCGCGGGCTGTTGGAGTGGAGCGTGCACATGGAGCCATCATGGCCGGTGTTCATGGCGGCGAGCAGATCGAAGCACTCGCTGCCGCGAATTTCGCCGAGGATGATGCGGTCCGGACGCATACGCAGGGCGTTTTTCACGAGGTCGCGAATGGTGATTTCGCCCTGACCTTCAAGGTTGGCTGGGCGGGTTTCAAGCGGCAGCCAGTGCGGCTGTTGCAGACGGAGTTCGGCCGCGTCTTCGATTGTCAGCACGCGTTCGCCCGGGTCGATCATCTTGGACAATGCGTTCAGCATCGTCGTCTTACCCGAACCCGTACCGCCGGAAATGATGATGTTGAAGCGGCAGGCGCCCGCAATCTTGAGCGCGGTCGCCATTTTTTCAGACATTGAGCCGCCCTTGGCCATCATGTCGAGGGTGATCGGCTTGGCCGAGAATTTACGAATCGAGATGGCGGTGCCGCGCAGGCTGAGCGGCGGGACGATTACGTTGACGCGAGAGCCGTCGGGCAGACGCGCATCCGCGAGCGGGCTGGTCTGGTCAACGCGGCGACCCACGCGGTTCACGATGCGCTGTGCGATCTGGAAAAGATGCTCTTCATCGCGGAACTGGATGGGGGCGAGTTCAAGCCGACCTTTACGTTCGATATAGGTCTGGTCCGGGCCGTTGACCATGATATCGCTGATCGCTGGGTCGCTGAGCAATTCTTCGAGCGGGCCAAAGCCGAGCAGTTCGTCGACCAGCACTTTTTCCAGCGCGAATTGTTCGCGACGGTTGAGGTTGATCTTCAGTTCGGCCAGCACTTCCGAGATGATCGGGCGGAATTCCTCCGCCAGCTCGTCTTTGGTCAGCGTGGCGGCTGCTTCCGGGTCGACGCGTTCCAGCAGGCGCGGCAGGACCTGTTCCTTGATCTTGTGAACCGAGGCTTCAAAGCCTTCCGCCTTCACCGCGCCGGAATCGCCGGATGTCGCTTCGCGTTCGGCAAGCCGCGCCATGGCGTCAAGCTGGACCGGGATGATCTCCGGGGACAAGGATGACATATCCGGGGAGGCGGGAGGCGAATCCTGATCGTCTTCGCCCAATGTCAGGGTGGAACTGCGCATGGGGCGCGCGACACCGAAAGACGGACGCACAGCGCCTGTTCCGGTTAGTCCACCACGCCTGCCAAATGCTGTCATAATTGCTCCATCGAAACCGACTTTTGCCGAAACCTGCCTTATCCTTAAGAGAAAAAGGTGAAGGAATTGGAAACTTTTCGGGGCGTAACCATGCATTCACGGCAAGATTTTGCCGCTGAATTTCTGCAAAGAATCGCAAATTTGGCAATTAGGTCGATGAAAATGGCGCAGACATCTGGCGCGTTTTAATCGTCATCATGCGGTTGATAGGCTTCTAATTTGCGGAAGCGCTGGATCTCGCATCCGCCGCCAGAACGGGCATGGATCGAATCACGACGGGCGCAGATGCGTCCGTCCGGATTGGGCTTGAGGTAAAAGCCCGAATAAAAATCAAGCGCGGGACATGCGCGTTCAAAGCGCGCGCGGACGCGTTGGCGACCTTTCAGGATGAAATCGACCGCCCCGCCTCTGGTGACGGCTGCCCCCACAATTTGCGACGATTGAATGCATTTCGGCCCTTTGTGCTCCTTGAATTCGATTGGTGCGGCGATGGGCGGCGGGCGCACCGGCACCCGCATGATAACCCGTTCCTGCACCAACACCTGCGCCACGCGCACATGATGCGCGCCCGGTTCTGCCCGCAAGGGCGTAACCGCGGTGATGGAAGACAATAACAGGGTCAACATCAGGGGCATTTCAGGGAAATTCCTTGAGCATGAAGCGATCCTAAGCAACTGCTGATTGAACCAAGGATGAATTGTCCATCCCGACTGTTGCCGATATACCCCCATAATGATGAACGAAAGCGATGCAATTCCACCTTTGGAAGAACTTGCGACGATATTGGGTGCGCGCGGATTTTCTCGCGATCCCGATGAATTGGCGCCGTGGCTGACCGATTGGCGGCGGCGATATCAGGGGCGGGCGCTGGCGATGGTGTCGCCTGCGAACCTTGCCGAAGTGGTGGAGGTCGTGCGTTTCGCGGCGGCGCATCATTTGCCGATCGTGCCACAGGGCGGCAATACGTCAATGGTCGCCGGGGCTGTGCCGGATGAAAGCGGGCGCGCCTTGTTGCTGTCGATGCGCCGCATGAACAGGATTCGCAGCGTAACACCTGCGGATAATGCGATGGTCGTCGAGGCAGGGGTGATTCTCACCCACGCCCATGAGGCGGCGATGGCCGTCGGATTGCGTTTCCCCTTGTCGCTAGGGGCAAAAGGATCGGCGACGATCGGCGGGCTGGTGTCGACCAATGCGGGCGGGACGCAGGTGCTGCGGTTCGGGCCGATGCGCGCGTTGGTGCTGGGGATTGAAGCGGTGTTGCCGGATGGCAGCGTGATCGAAAGTCTCGCACCGTTGCGCAAGGACAATCGCGGCTATGACCTGCGGCAATTATTATGCGGGGCGGAAGGGACGCTCGGCGTGGTCACGGCAGTGACGTTGCGGCTGGTGCCTGAATTGCGCCAGCGGGTGGTCGCTTGGGTCGGGCTGGATAGTCCGCAGGCCGCGCTTGATCTGTTGCGGCGGCTGGAGCAGCGATTGGGTGATTCGGTGGAGGGGTTCGAACTCGTCCCGGACATCGCGCTGGAGCTGGTGTTGCGCCATATCCCCGGCACGCGCGCCCCACTGGCCACCGAATGTCCATGGTATGTGCTGGTTGAATGCGGTGCTGTCACGGCAGGGGATGAACTGCACACGGCCTTTGGTGCGGCGCTTGAAGACGAGATCAATGCAGGCCGGGTGACGGATGCGATGATCGCCGCCAATGGCGCGCAGGCCGAGGCCTTATGGCATTTGCGCGATAGTATTTCCGAGGCCGAGCGCCATGACGGCACGGCGGCCAAGCATGATGTGTCGGTTGCGGTATCCGACATGCCGCGTTTCGTGATCGAGGCCACTGCCGCAGTGGAGCAGCGCTTTCCGGGGGTGCGGGTGATCGCCTTTGGTCATCTCGGCGATGGCAATGTCCATTTCAATGTGCGGGCGGCCTTGGGAGCCGATTCCCAGGCATGGCTGGCGCGCGAGGGCCATGATGTAACCGCGTTCGTCGATGATCTGGTCGTCAAGGCGGGTGGATCATTATCGGCGGAACACGGCATTGGTCAGATCAAATTGGCCGAATTCGCACGCATTTCCGAGCCTGCGCGGATATCTATGCTACGCGCGATCAAACAGGCGCTCGATCCGCATGGGATCATGAACCCCGGAAAATTGCTGCCTCTTGCGCCAGAGGGCAGCATTCCATAGACGTAGGCGCGAACTGTTGCCCTGATAAGGGGCTATCAGCCAATGAGATATTCAGGAGACATGACTTATGGCGACTGCCGACCAGGCAAATGCCCTTCCGCTGTTGTACAATGATCTGGTGCCGCTTTCGAGCCAGGAACACGCAGATTATCGTGTCCGGCGGATCGACAGCGCGCCCTTTTTGAAGGATGTGCATGCGGTGCCGCTGACGGTCGAGGAATTCATCCTTGCCCAGCGTTTTTACCCGATCATCTTTTCGGTTGGCGAAAATCCTGTGCCTTTGGCGCTGATGGGCCTGAATCAGGGCGTGAACGTGTTCGTGGACGACAAGGGCGAATTGCTCAACGAAGTCTATGTCCCGGCCTATATTCGTCGTTACCCGTTCATGCTCGCGCGTCTCGATCAGGGTTCGGAAGAGCTTTCGCTCTGCTTCGATCCCTCTAGCGAAGCCGTCGGCGCATTTGATGAAGGCGAAGTGTTGTTCACGGATGGCCAGCCATCGGATGTGACCAAGAATCTCCTCGCGTTCAACGAGCAGTTTGAAATTGCGGGCCAGAAGACTGGGCAGTTCCTGAAGGAATTGGCCGAGATGAAGCTGTTGATGGATGGCGAAGTGACGATCCAGCCGGAAGGCGCGGACAAGCCGTTCGTCTATCGCGGTTTCCAGATGATCGACGAAAACAAGCTGCGCGAACTGCGCGGCGATCAACTGCGCAAGATGATGCAGAGCGGCATGCTGCCGGTCATCCATGCCCATTTGTTCTCGCTGTCGCTGGTGCGCGATATTTTCGCGCTGCAAGTGAGCCAGGGCAAGATGGCGGTGGCCGAGGCCGCCTGATTTGCACCTGATCAATGCCTTGGGGGAGGGGTTTCGCGATGGAGATTGTGGGAATGAACGACCAACAGACCTATTCGAATACCGCCGTGCGGCTGCACTGGTTGATTGGATTGCTGATCATCGGCAATCTGATTGGCGGTCTTGCCCATGATGCCTTTCCCAAGGACATGATCCCGACCGTGATGGGCCTGCACAAGGCGACGGGTATTCTGATTCTCGTCTTGTCCCTGTTCCGCCTGTATTGGCGTTTGACCCATCGCCCGCCTTCATCGGCGGCAGGGTTGAAGGGTTGGGAAATCGGGCTTTCTCATCTGACCCATTGGGGCTTTTATCTGCTCATGATCCTGATCCCGGTATCGGGTTGGTGGATGAGCAGCGTCGGCGCATTCACGCCGGAAGGTCCAAAGCGCTGGCCGATCAGCTTTTTCGGTCTGTTTGACGTGCCTTTCCTGCCGGTGGCGCGGACCGAGGCTGCGGGCGATTTCTGGCATGAGACGCATGAGATCACCGCATTTGTGATGATCGGCCTGTTGGTGCTGCATATTGTGGGCGCGATCAAGCATCAGTTCGATGGCCATCCGGTGCTGCATCGGATGTTGCCGTTCATGAACCGTTGAGTTCAGCGCGCTTCCCTGCTGCCATTCCACTCCCGCCTTATTGTCATTCCCGCCTGCGCGGGAATGACGAGGGAGGCGGCCAACCTCGCGCGGGCGGGTAGCCCCCCCCCACACATCGTCATGCTGAACTTGTTTCAGCATCCATCACAGCGCGTGGCATGGATCCTGAAACAAGTTCAGGAAGACGAAGACGAAGACGAAGACGAAGACGAAAAGAACCGCGCCTATGCTATGCGCCGTTGTTGGGCATTGCCAAGGCTGGCCTCACTTATCGCTTCCCTCACGTCGCCCTTGCGCCCTATTTACTGCTGGCCAGCGCAATCCAATGGCCGCGAATATCCTCATTGCCCGGCATGGCCGTCACGGCCTTGCGTAGCAGTTCGATAGCTTCATTGCTCTTGCCTTCGGCCTTGAACAGCGCCCAACCGAGCGTATCGAGGATGATGGGATCGTCCGGCGCAAGGACAAGCGCCCGGCGCGCCAGCGCCACCGCGCCAGCCGTATCGCCCAATTGCAGCCGGGCATTGGCGGCATTGTTCAACACGATGGCGCTATTGCCTTTGCCGCTATTGATCAGGCCCTGATAAATCGCGTCTGCCTTTTTCCAATCGCCCGCCTCGATGGCGGTGTTGGCGGCGACCATTTCCGTGCCGATCGGGTCGGGCTGGCTCGCCTTGGCGACGCGTTGTTTATAGAGTTCATGGGCGGGATCGCCGAGATCGCCGGTCAGCTTTGCCGCGAAGACGAGGATGAGCGGGGTCGCATTTTGCGCCTTGGCCAGCGGCTCCAGCGTTTTCCAAGCGGATTTATTGTCCCCGACCTTGGCCTGTGCATAGGCCAAGGCAAAACGCGCCCGACCGTCTTCGCCTCCATTGGAGAAGAATTTGCGCAATTTGGTGATGGCCAGTTCATACTGCCCCTTTTGGGCGTCGATCGTGCCGCTCAGCATCGTCAACGCCGGAAAGGCTTCGGCATTGCCGCCCAGCGACTGGATGATCTTTATCGCATCGTCGATTTTACCGGCATCATAGGCCATTTGCGCCGCGAAATAGCCGCCGACCGGATTACCCGGCGCAATCGCGCGCAGCTTGTCCAGCCATTCCTTTGCCGCCTTTTTATCGCCCTTGTCATTGGCGAGGGCCGCGAGCGCGAGCATCGCGGTGATGTCCGATGGCCGCAATTCCACCGCATGTTTGAAATAGGCCCCTGCCGCATGGCTGTCCTTGAGCGCCATCGCCAATTGACCCGCAAACAGGATACCATCGATATTATCCGGCGCGGCCTTGGTCACCGCGGCGGAGATCCGCTTGGCGAGGTCGATTTCGCCATAAGCGATAGCGCGGGTGGCATCCAGCACCATCAAGTCGATGGAATTGGGAAAGCGTTTCAGCCCCTCTTTCAGCGTTGCCAACGCCATGTCCTGCTGCCCCGCGAGCGAACGGGCCTTGACCGCAATCGCAAAGCCCTTGCCATCGCTTGGACCGCTCGGCCCCAAGGTTTCCAGCGCAAGCCGTGATTTGCCATTGAGCAGATACGCCTGCGCGAGCAGCGGGCGCACCTTCATGCCCAGCGTCTTATCATCGACCAGCATCTTCAAATCGGTGATGGCGCGTTCGGCATCGCCCAGTTCCAACGCCACTTCGCCCGACATCAGCCGGGCCTGTGTGTTGCCGGGATCGGCATCCAGCGCCTTTAATAACAGGATGCGGGCGGCGGCATGGTCATGCTTGGCCACCGCTGCCTGCGCCGCTCGGAACGGATCGGCGGCTTCGGAAGAACAACCCCCCAGCGCAAAAGCGAGGGAAGCGGCGATGCCGACAGTGAGCGGCGCGGAATATGTCTTTTTCATACGGACCTTATGACAGATGTCCGTGAAAATATCATTAAGCGAAATTGGGGTAAATCAATATCTTATCCGGATATTTGTGTCGGATTTCTTTACATTCGGGGTAATTTCTATGGGTGCTGATTTAAGTTAAAATTTTGTTTTTAAACGATAAAATTAAACTGGCACGGTCTATGCTTTGTATTGGTTTGTAAGTGTTTGTTAATGAACTGTTTTGGTGCAATTTTTTTGTGAAGGAGCGTAAAATGCACATGAAGAAAGCGATTTTTGCGATGGGTGCGGCGTTGGCGGCAGTGGTTGGCGCAAGCCCGGCATCGGCGACGATTTATACATACACCCGCACGGATGGTATCAAGGTAGTCATCGATAATGTCGCGCAAACCGGTACATTTATCGGTACCGCGGTGAATGGTAATCCGGATATTAAGAGTGTGAATCTTAGTTTCAGCGGGGCTGGGCTTGCTAATTTTAAAGGTGCTAGCACTAGTTTTACGACAGCATTGACTACACTTACCGGTACGTTGACGAATGCAAATGGAACGATCTTTACGACCAAAAACAGCGGTGCTTTGTCGCTGACATTAAATCCCAGTAGCGCCGGTTGGAGCGTGACAAATAATGGTGGCACGTGGACCGCTAATGGTGGAGCGCTTGATTACACGTTCTTCGCCTTGGGCAGTCTGACGTCGACTGTAGATGTCCCCGAACCCGCCATGCTGGGCCTGTTTGGTGCGGGCGCGGTGATGGTGATGATGGGGCGTCGTCGGCGCTCGGTTGGCAAGGCACAGGGCAGCGCCCGCCTCGCCACGGCCTGATCGCCACGCTGGAACTGATTTGGCGTTGAACATTAAAGCCGGTGGCCAAGGTCGCCGGCTTTTTTGTGCCTGTGGCAGGTCGTGCCCAAGCCTCCTTTATCGTCATTCCCGCGCAGGCGGGAATCCAGACAGGGTGAACCGTCGCAGGGTGCGCGCCCTTCGATCCGATGGTGCTTATGGATTCCCGCCTGCGCGGGAATGACGAGGGAAGAGAGGCGGTGAAAGTGTCGGAAAATATTACACTTTTCTATCAAGATCGGTCGTGTAATTTTTATAGACCTAGGTTTTGCGGCGATAAATGCGTCTTGGCACAGACTGTGCTTGTCATTGGCTATTGGCGCTATCCAATCACACGGCAAGGTGTCGTGTGTTGAAGTGCGTTGCGTAAGATTGGACATTGCGATGAACATGAAGAAAGCGATTTTTGCCATGGTCTCGGCCTTGGCGGCGATGGTCGGTGCTAGCCCTGCCTCAGCGACGATCTATCAATATACGATGGTGAGTACCAATATTGGCCGCGCGGCAGATGTGTTAACCATCAATACAGCGACGAAATCCGCAACTTTTAAGGGCGGCTACATTGATGCATCATTCACGAGTAACGAGCTTGCCAATTTTACAGGTGGGGCCTTCGCCAATTTTTCGGGCGTTTTCACGTCATTTAGCGGTACATTCGACTCTGGCGCCTTAGTGAATACAACGCTGAACAATATCGGGCGGGGCGTGCCAAAATTCGAATTTTTACCAATAAGCGGTTCAGAAGAGCGGTTCTATATCCGAGGGATACAGTGGACGACCCTCAATACTGACGTGTCTTGGCAGGTTTCGAGCTTTACCGTCCTGCCAGATCCAGTCAATGTCCCTGAACCCGCTATGCTCGGCCTGTTCGGTGCAGGCGCGGTGATGGTGATGATGGGGCGTCGTCGGCGCTCGGTTGGCAAGGCACAGGGCAGCGCCCGCCTCGCCACGGCCTGATCGCCACGCTGGAACTGATTTGGCGTTGAACATTAAAGCCGGTGGCCAAGGTCGCCGGCTTTTTTGTGCCTGTGGAAGGACGTTCCCAACGCTTCCCTTATCGTCATTCCCGCGTATGCGGGAATCCAGACAGGGTGAACCGTCGCAGGGTGCGCGCCCTTCGATCCGATGGTGCTTATGGATTCCCGCCTGCGCGGGAATGACGAGGGAAGAGGCTGCGGGCATGGCGAGGGAAGAGGCTGCGGGCATGACGCGGGAAGAGGGAGCGGGCATGGCGAGGGAAGAGGCGCTGTTGCTGGTTATTCCCCACAGGCGTCCTGCTGAACTTGGTTCCGCATCCTGATGCCGCCGTGTCGCATAGACCCTGAACCATGTTCGCAGGTGAGGGAGAGAAGTGTCGGAATATATTACACTTTCTATCCAGTCCGGATAATGAATATAATAAAAAGCGCCGTTTTACGTAGATAAATCGATCTTGGCACAGGCTGTGCATAATATCGGGTAGCGGCACAAATGGTGCCGACAGTTGAGATGTGTTGCGTAAGATTGGAGCGTAAGATGAACATGAAGAAAGCGATTTTTGCGATGGGTGCGGCGCTGGCGGCAGTGGTTGGCGCAAGCCCGGCATCGGCGACGATTTATCAATATACGACGCGTTCGGGCGCAGTGCTGTCCATCAATACTGTTACGAAGTCAGGGACTCTTTCTGGTCTCAGTACGAGTCTTGGCATTAATTCAAGCATCCTTACTCCGACCTTTAATGCCTTCAGCCTCTCTTTCACGAGTAATGATTTTGCCAATTTTACAGGGGGTGAGAACCCAAATTTCGGTGCATTTTTTCTGACAGTGAGTGGCACAAGCTCGCTATGGGGGAATGTGATACCCACTGTTGGGGGGAATACGCCGGGCATGCAGTTGCTTGCAGGAGCTCCAGGCAGGGCCTTGCTCAACTCGGTGAATTTCCAAAATTTTGATGGTTCCAACACTAGCCTCAATTTCGGTGCTTTGTCGAACTTTACCATCGTCCCTGAGCCAAACAACGTCCCTGAACCCGCGATGCTCGGCCTGTTCGGCGCAGGCGCGGTGATGGTGATGATGGGGCGTCGTCGGCGCTCGGTTGGCAAGGTGCAGGGCAGCGCCCGCCTCGCCACGGTCTGATCGCCACAGCAGACATTTTTTAGCTTCGAATAAAGCCGGTGGCCGATGGTCGCCGGCTTTTTTGTGCGTGTGCCAGATCTGGACTGAATTTTGTGGGGCGCGTGTGGCAATTATATTTTAACGCATTGTTTTATAGAGATAGTGCATGTTGCCGCGCGAGATTGCGATGGCGAGCAGTCGGTGGCGTATGAGGGAACGTGCGATGAAGATGAATAACACGCTTTTTGCAATGGGCGCGGCATTGGCGGTGATGTTGGGCGCAAGCCCGGCCTCGGCGCGGATTTTTCAATATACGTCGAATAGCACTGGCGATACGCTGACCGTCAATACGCTCACGGGAACCGGGACATTTAATAATGGCCTTGCTAACCTGAGGTTTACAAGCAATAATATTTACAATTTTACTGGAGGACTAAATACACAATTTTCATTTACATTTAGCTCTCTTAGCGGTTCAACCGATTGTGGAAATGTAGTAAATACAAATTTAGCAAATGTTGGACGGGGCGCGCCAAGAATTACAGGGGAAGGGTCTAATCCTATTAGTATTATTCTTCGAGGAGTTAGATTCGAACATTGCGATGGTGATGAGAATTGGGGTCCGGTTTTTCTTTATCTGGCCCAAGACCAAGGCGGGAAGTGATATCTGGCAGGCCGTGATCGCCTGCTGATCCGGTCGATTTGAGGCGCAACAAGGGTTCTGCCGTTCCGTGAAGGGGTGGCAGGACCTTTTTTGTGCATGGCGGGCATGGCTGCACCCCCAAAGCGTCATGCCCGCGCAGGCGGGAATCCAGCAGCATTATCGTAATGACGGGCGCGCATCCGCGTTGATCCGCCCTGTCTGGATTCCCGCCTGTGCGGGAATGACAGGGGAGGGGTGGTCGTCTCGCGCGTCTGCTGATCGATGCTGTTGCTCGGGATGGGATGTTCGCGGTTTAGAGGTGTTCATATAAAATATGTAAATCAGTGGTTTAATATAGTTAATCTGTCGGATATTTTTACAATCGCGCGCGCCGCGTCCCCGCTAAATGCATCGGAAACGACGCTTTTTCATGGGATGCGGCAAATTGGCACGGCCCCTGCATAGATGTAATCAGCATCATCGGTGATGGTGGTTACAATCTGTTTTTCCTGTATTTTTTGGGGGATTTGTGATGAATATCAAGAAACAGCTTATTAGTTTTGGCGCGGCAGTTGCTGCGACAGTCGCAATGGTCAGCCCGGCTTCGGCGACGATTTATACCTATACAGTAAATGATGATGAAGTGTTCAAAATCGACACGGTTGCAAAGACGGGGTCTTTTCAAGGGTCCGTTCTTACTCGCGACTCAAATGTTATATTTTCAAGTGAGTCTTTCGCCAGTTTTACGGGTGGACTTAATCCAACTTTTACTGGGATATTAAATTCAATCAGTGGGTATTATATGGTTAATGGCAATAGCCGTTTCGATCTGGTTAATGGAAATTTGGCTAATTTAGGTGCTGGGGTGCCAAGGTTGATTTTTTCTAACGGTGCTGTTGGGCTGTTTGGGACGGTGTGGCGTAATGCGAATGGTGCGACTTTTGGCGATAATAACTGGAGTATTACAGGTGTCACCTCCGAGCCTAGCCCTGTCCCCGAACCCGCGATGCTGGGCCTGTTCGGTGCGGGCGCGGTGATGGTGATGATGGGACGGCGGCGTCGCTCGGTGGCCAAGTCTGTCGCTGGCGCGGGCAAGCTCGCGCTCGCCTGCTGATCCGGTCGATTTGAGGCGCAACAAGGGTTCTGCCGTTCCGTGAAGGGGTGGCAGGACCCTTTTTATGTTTGGCGGGCATGGCGGCAGCCCCCAAAGCGTCATGCCCGCGCAGGCGGGTGTCCAGAAGCATTATCGTTATGACGGGCGCGCAACCGCGTTGGTCCGTCCTGTCTGGATTCCCGCCTGCGCGGGAATGACGAGGGAAGGGATGCGGGAATGACGAGGGAGGGGATGCGGGAGTAATGCGGGAAGGTGCGCGGGAGTAATGCGGGAAATATACTGCCGTTGATGGTTCTCCCTCATATTCGTCATGCTGAACTTGGTTCAGCATCTGTGCGATGTGAGGAAGAGATGCTGAAACAAGTTCAGCATGACGAGAGGGGGCTAGGGCTAGAGCTAGAGCTAGGGCTGGGGCTAGGGCTAGGGCGAAGTTGACGAAGGACGGGTGCGGGCAATTTAGGGGCTGTGCCGCCGCCGATTTCGGTGGATCGCGGGGTCTTGGTCCGGATCGATCTTCGATAGGGCTGGACAAGCGGTTGACGTCACCGCAAATGCTTCCTAAAGGGGCGGCGCTTGGCGGCGGCATTCGCTGGCTTTGGCCTTGTCCCGGTGGCGCGATCCTGCACGGATTCGCGCCGATCTGGAAAGGGAGCAAGGCCATGACGGATGAAGCCGGACAGGATCAGGGAGGCGAGGGGGATTCGCGACTGTCATCGTTGGAAAAACGGTTGCAGGACACCCATCACGCCGAAGCGATCAGAACAGGCAAGGCCGCGCAAACGCCCAGCAAGGGATATTCCCAGGGCAATCGCGTACTTGCGGAGCTGATCGGTGGTCTTGTTGGCGGGGCGATCATTGGCTGGTCGATTGACCAGCTGTTCGGCACCGGCCCTTGGGCGCTGTTGGTCCTGATGATGCTCGGCATCGCGGCGGCCTTCAGGAATATTATCAGGATTTCGCAAGAGCATCCGGAGTGATTCGGATGTGCATTGTGAAAGCAGGCACCAAGTTTTTACGAGGGAAGATCAAGCGTGGCGGCAGAAGGCGGCAAAATTGATCCGATGCACCAGTTTATGGTGGAACCGCTGTTTGGCAACAGTCTGACCCTTGGCGGGTACAACATTGCCTTTACGAACAGCGCATTGTGGATGGTGCTCACTTTGGTCGCCATCTGGGTGTTCATGCTGGGCGGCATGAAGCGCGAGCTGGTGCCGGGCCGTTGGCAGGCTGCCGTTGAAGGCGCGTCGTCGTTCGTTTCGAACATGGTGCACGCGAACATCGGGCCGGAAGGCAAGAAGTTCACCCCTTATATCTTCTCTTTGTTCATGTTCATCCTTGTGGCGAACGTGTTGGGCATGATGCCGGTCGGGATTGTCCCGCATGTGCATCCGTTCACCGTCACCAGCCACATCACGGTGACGGGCGTGCTCGCGATTGTCAGCTTCTCGATGGTGCTGATCGTTGGTTTTGCCCGTCATGGCCTGCATTTCTTCTCGCTGTTCGTGCCGCATGGCACACCTGCGCTGATGCTGCCGTTGATCGTGCCGATTGAACTCATCTCGTTCCTGATCCGTCCGTTCAGCCTTGGTCTGCGTCTTTTCGTCGCGATGACCGCCGGGCATATCCTGATGAAGGTGCTGGCCGGGTTCGTGATCGGTGGTTTGAACGCAGAGGCCGCTTGGGTGGCCCCGGTGGTCGGTCTGCCGGTGTTCGTGCTGATGGTCGGCATTTCGGTGCTCGAACTGCTGGTCTGCGCGATCCAGGCTTATGTGTTTGCCTTGTTGACCTCGCTCTATCTGAACGATGCGGTCAATTTGCACTAAGAGTTACGTTTCACTTATTACCCCCATCTGAATTACAACGAAGGAGTTTAATCATGGACGCAGAAGCAGCAAAGTTCATCGGTGCCGGTATCGCCGCAGTTGGCGTCAGCATCGCTGCCCTCGGTGTGGGCAACGTGTTCGGTTCTTTCCTCGAAGGCGCACTGCGCAATCCGGCTGCCGCTGATGGCCAGCAGGGTCGCCTGTTCATCGGTTTCGCCGCAGCCGAACTTCTCGGCCTGCTGGCATTCGTTATCGCGATGATCCTGCTGTTCGTCGCCTAATATCCGGTCTGCCGATGCGGGGAGAGAAGCTCTCCGCATCGGTGGTTCCTCCGGGGAGGATATTCCTCGGGATGAATAATTTCAGAGAGCGGCAATGCCTCAATTAGACCAAATCCTTGGAACCTATGCCTCGCAGATCTTTTGGCTGCTGGTGGTATTCGGGACTATTTATCTGCTGATCGGCAAGGGCATGTTGCCCAAGGTTGAACAGACGATCGAAGCTCGTGACCGTCAGATTGCCGAAGACCTTGCAGCGGCCGAACGTGCGCGGGTGGCTGCGGCCGATTCCGAACATGGTTGGCAGGATGCGCTTGAAGCTGGCCGTAACGAAGCCATGCGGACAACCCAGGCGGCCAAGGATGCGGCGGCCAAGGCCAGCGCGATCCGCCTTGCGGACGTGGATGTCGCCCTTCATGCCAAGCTTGCCGAAGGTGAAGCTGCCGTGCAAAAGGCGCTCGCATCGGCGCAGGCTGATCTCGAATCCGTGGGTTCGGAACTGACGGGCGACCTCGTCGCGCGTTTGTCCGGCGCTACGATCACAGATGCCAAAATTAGCAAGACAGTAAAGGCGGTGATGGGCAATGCTTAATCCTGTAACCGTTGAAAATCAGCAGGTTGCTGTGGCTGCCCCGGTTGCCGGTGCAGTTGTAGAAGCGGCCAATACGGCTGAAGCTGCACATGCAGACGCAACCCATGCGGTGACGGAAGTCGCCGCTGAAGAACATCATGTCGATCCGACCGGCCTTGGCCTTGATGCCACCCAATGGGTGTCGTTGGCGATGCTGGCGGTGATCGCCATCATGGTCTGGAAAAAAGTCCCGGCGATGATCGCATCTGGCCTTGATGCCAAGATTGCGGGCATTCGCGAACATCTCGATGCGGCCGCGAAGCTGCGTCTCGATGCCGAAGGGCTGAAGGCGGAATATCAGGCGCGCGCTGCACAGGCGATTATCGACGCCGATGCCATCCGCGCGCAGGCCAAGCTTGATGCCGATGCATTGACGGCGCAGGCCAAGGTCGATGCGGAGGCGCTGATCGTGCGCCGCACCCGCATGGCCGAAGACAAGATTGCAGCCGCCGAGCGCGCTGCCATCGCGGAAGTCCGCGCCAAGGTCGCTGATATCGCGGTGCGTGCCGCGACCCAGTTGATCGCCGAAAATCATGGCGCGACCAATGATAAGCCGCTGGTTGAAGGGACCATCGACGGCATTGGAAATGCATCGCTTAACAGCTGATTCTTTTAGTTTCGGCTCTATAAAAAGGCCCGGCTACCTATGTGGTGCCGGGCCTTTTTGCGTTTTAGCGCGAGGCGGGTTTTTCGCGGTTTATTTCTTGCGCCAGATATAGATCGAAATCGCGATCCCAGCGGCAAGGCCGATCAGAAAGCCGATGACGGGTTCGCCAAAACGGCCCGCAATGACGGCACCGCCGATAGAGCCGATAGCAATGAATACGCCGCCCGCCTTGGGGTTGGCCGGGCGATTGGAAATGTTGGTCATAATAGCGGTCTCGCTTTGGTGATGCGTGGGGACCAATGCGAATCCCGTCGCGTTCGCACCGTTCCTAAAGGCTTGCAGGCGGTGGGGGAAGCCTTGGCGATGCGGGGGAGATGCGTGGTTTCCCGTGGTTATTTGCCGTTGATGCCAAATGCGAGACCCCATTTATGCCGCCGCAACGCGTATTGACGCCGGAAAGGCATGAAAATGCGACGATGAACGATAATCGGGCTTTGTAGGTGCAGCTTTTCGGCGCTAGTAAGATTGCATGGATTTTGTTCGTCACCCCCGGCAGGCGACCATTGCACTCGCGTGGATGTCGATGGCCCTTCCGGGATCGGCGATAGCGCAGGAATATGCGCAGGTCGCTGTGCCGACGACAGAAGCACCCGTCGCGCAGATCCCATCTGATCAGGCCCCAGTTTCTCAGGCTCCGGCATCTCAGGCTGACGATGAATTGCTTGATCCGTTAAGCCCGCTTGATCCGATGCCGGATATGGATGTGGCATGGCCCGATATTGCGGATATTGCGACGCCCGATCCGATGCCGATCGAAATGGGCGGGACCGTCATACCGCCCGCGCCCGAAACGTCAGCACCCACAGCGCCGGCACCTGTACCCGTAGCGCCAGTGACCGAGATGCATGAGGCGCGTTACGCGGTGGAGCTGAACGGGGTCGAAGGGCTGGCGGCAGAGGGCTTGCAGGCGCGTTTCAAATCATTGTCGTTGTTGCATCAATATGCATCCGACACCGCCAATGTGGCGCAGATCGATCGCAGGGCGCGCGAAGATGCGGTGATGTTGCAGCAATTGTTGCAATCCTATGGCTATTATGATGCCGAGATCGAGACTGAATTGGGGGCCAATATTGGCGGGCGCATCACGGTATCGCTGATTGCGACGCCGGGACAGATCTATCGTTTTTCGTCAGTCGAGGTGTTGGGCCTTGATGAGCGCGATCCCAAGATGCTTTCGATGTTGCAAAGCTTCGGGATCAAGGCCGGGGATGCGGTCGATGCCAATCGGCTGGAGGCATCGCTTGCACAGTTGAAGGTGGCGCTGGGACGCAATGGCTATGTTTTTGCCGAGGTCATTGAGCCGGATGTCGAGATCGACCATGCCGATGCGGTTGGCACGATGCGGATCACGGTCAAAGATGGCGGCAAGCACCATATCGGGCAGATCATCATCAAGGGTCGCAAGCTGTTCAGCGCGCGTCATATTGGCCGGATGGCTAGGTTCAAGCCGGGCGATACCTATGATGCGGCGGATATGGAGGATTTGCGGCGCGCCTTGATCGCGACCGGGTTGGTTTCCACGTCCGTCATTACCCCGGTGCGGGCAGCGGATGGCGAGCATGTCGATATCGTGGTGGCGCTGGAACAGGCGCCGCTACGGACTATTGCGGGCGAAGTCGGCTATGGCACAGGCGAAGGTCTGCGCGCCGAAGTGAGCTGGCAGCATCGCAACCTATTGCCGCCGGAAGGGGCTGTTACCTTTCGAGGGGTCGCGGGCACGCAGGAGCAATTATTGGGGGCGACGCTGCGGCGCGGGAATTTCGGTCGACGCGATCGGGTGCTGACCGGCAATGTCATCGCGAGCAATGTCGACCGCGTCGCCTATCGTGCGAAATCGGTGTTGCTGGGGGCTGGGATCGAACGCCAGACCAATATCGTCTGGCAGAAGAAATGGACTTGGTCTTATGGGGCCGATTTCATTGCTTCCGACGAAACCGATAGCAATGTCGATACGGGCGTGGATCGTCGTCGCACATATATGATCGCCTCCTTGCCATTGTCGCTGGCTTATGACGGGTCGAATGATCTGCTCGACCCCACCAACGGCTTCCGCCTGTCGGGACGCATCACGCCGGAATTATCTTTCCGCAATCAGCGCACGGCCTATACGCGGGTGCAGGTGGATAGCAGCGCCTATGTGCCGGTGGCCAATCGAGTGGTGATGGCGGGCAGGCTCCGGCTGGGGGTCATTACCGGGGCAGGGCGGGCGGAATTGGCCCCGTCGCGGCGTTTTTATGCGGGTGGCGGTGGCTCGATCCGAGGCTTTGGCTATCAGGAAATCGGTCCGCGCGATGTGTTTAACGATCCGGTGGGCGGGCGCAGCCTTGCCGAATTCGCGATTGAGGCGCGGATTCGCTTTGGCAATTTCGGGATCGTGCCATTTCTCGACGGCGGCAATCTCTATTCGGCGGGCCTGCCGACGTTCAAGGACTTGCGTTACGGGGCAGGCATCGGGGTGCGCTATCATACGAGCTTCGGCCCGATCCGCGTCGATGTGGGGACACCGCTCAAGCGCCGCGTCGGTGAAAACCGGATTGGCGTTTATGTCTCGCTCGGGCAGGCATTTTAACGATGACAGATGCGCCCGACATGATCGAGGAACCGGCGGTCGAGAACGCGGTGACCCGGCGACGGCATTACCGCTGGCCTCGGCGGTTGTTCCTTGCCGGGTTGGCATTTGTGGTGTTGGCCGTGGCGGCGTTGGCGGCGCTCGATACCCAAATCGGCCATCGCTTCATTGCGAGGCAGATCGCGGCGCAGCGGCCATCATCTGGCCTGCGAATCGAGATTGGCCGGATCGATGGCTCCATCTGGCGACAGATGACCCTGCGGGAGATACGCTTTAGCGATCCGAAGGGGCGTTTCCTGACGATTTCGGCGGCGGAAGTCGCGTGGCAGCCCTTGGCGTGGTTCAACAATCGGCTGCAGATCAATCGGCTGATTATCCCCGATCTCGCGCTGGATCGGCTGCCCAAGCTCAAGCCCTCGGCTAAAAAAGGGCCGTTGCTGCCGAGTTTCGACATTATCGCGCGCGATATTCGTATCCAACGGGCGAGAATAGGCGCAGCGATTGCCGGTAAGCCGCAGATCGCGCGGCTGGAGGGTGCGTTAACCGCGCGCCAGGGTGAGTTGCGGGTGGAACTCGATGCGAACAGCACCGCTATGGATGTTGCCCGTATCCGGGTGGAAGCGGTGCCGGATGACAATCGCTTTGATGCGAATGTGCGGATCGATGCGCCAGCGGGTGGGGTGATCGGTCCGCTGCTTGGCACCAAAAGGGCATTTTCGGCGCGGGTCGAGGGCGAGGGCGATTGGCAGCATTGGCGCGGTGCGGTGCATGCGCAGATGGAGAAGGTCGAACTGATCGATCTCGCGCTGGCGAATAATGAGGGCCGGTTCGATTTGAACGGCACGCTTGCGCCCAGCCGTTTTCTGTCGGGCAAGTTGATGCGTTTGTCGGCCCCGACGATTGACGTGGCGGGGACGGCGCAGCTTGAGAACCGCAAGTTGCGGGGCGCGATTAGCCTGAAAAGCGCGGCGCTGGATCTGCGGGCGCAAGGGGTGCTCGATCTCGCGCGCAATCGCTTTGAACAGGTTGAGTTGCGCGCGAATCTGCTAAAGGCCCCGGCGTTGTTCCCCAATATGACCGGACGCAAGATCGCGCTTGTCGCAAGGGTGGATGGGGCGTTTGCAACTGCAAGCTTCGATTATCTGCTGACAGCGCCCTTTGTTGCCTTTGATACCACCGGCTTTGAAAATGTGCGGATTACCGGCAAGGGGCATTTGTCCGCCAGCCCGGTGCTCCTGCCGGTTAACATGACCGCGTCGCGGGTGACCGGCGCAGGTGATGTCGTGGGGGGCATTCTCCAGAATCTCAGCGTCAATGGCGTGGTCAAGGTCACGCCGAAGTTGCTTACGGGTGAAAAGCTGGCGCTGCGTTCGGACAAGCTGAATGGCGACCTCGCGCTGGTGATCGATCTGGTGACCGGCAAGTTCGATGTATCGATCAACGCAGGCATGAAGCAATATCTGATCCCGGGCCTAGGGCTGGTTGATGTGATGACCGAACTGACCGTGGTTCCCGGCCCGGATGGCAAGGGTTCGCAGGTCGGCGGACGCGGGCGGGCGTGGATCAGGCGGTTCGACAATAGCTTTTTGCACAGCCTTGCGGGTGGATTGCCAGTCATCGACACGCGGCTGGCGCGCGGACGTGACGGTATTATCCATTTCATCGATCTGAAGCTGACCGCACCGACATTGACGATGCACGGCACGGGGTTCAGGCGGCGCGATGGCACATTCTTTTTCGAAGGCAAGGGCGTGCAGGGCCAATATGGCGCGTTCGATATCGTGCTGGATGGCCGGATAGACCGACCACGGCTGGACCTGATGTTCGCCTCTCCCAATCCGCCATTGCGGATCAGGCAGATGCGGCTGGTGCTCGATCCTTCAACGGCGGGCTATGATTGGCGGGCCGAGGGCCAGTCGATGTTCGGTCCGTTCCAAGGTCAGGGCCAGATCTTGATGGCACCGGGGACAGAGACGCGCATCGCAGTGGCGCAATTGCGGGTGTCTGGGACGAATATGGGCGGGGTGCTGACCTCGCGCACCGGAGGGTTCGATGGGCGGCTTGATTTGAATGGCGGAGGGATCAGCGGGCAATTGACATTCTCCCCGGTCGACGGGGTGCAGCAAATCAAGGCGCGGCTGCGGCTGCGCAACGCGACAGTGCAGGGCGCGACCCCGATCATCGTGCGCGCGGCGCAGATCGATGGCAGTATTTTGCTCGATCCTATGGGCACAAACATCAACGCGACGATTGGCGCGACCGGCATTCAGCGCGGGCCGATCTCGCTCGCGCGTTTTGCCGGGAATTTCGCGTTGCAGGGCGGGTCTGGCACGATCAAATCGAGCTTTGCCGGGGCGCGTGGCCGTAGTTTTGAAATTCAGTCGGTGGCAGAGATCACGCCTGATCGCTGGCAGATCGCCGCGCAGGGCAGTGTCGATCGCAAGCCGATCCGGCTGGTGGATGCGGCGGTGCTGACACGGACCGACGATGGCTGGCAGCTTGCGCCGACGGCTTTGGAATTTGCGGGTGGACGGGCGCGGGTATCTGGGCTGTTCGGCGATGGCCGGGTGTCGGTCGATGCCGATCTGCAACGATTGCCGTTGACCATCGCGGATATTCTCCAGCCCCAATTGGGCCTTGGCGGCATCGCGACCGGCAGGCTCCATTATGTCCATCCTGGCAAGGGGCGCGGCACGCCGCAGGCGGACCTCTATCTCAAGATCAAGGGATTGACGCGTTCGGGCCTGATCCTCTCTTCCCGCCCGGTCGATGCTGGCGTCAATATCGCGCTGCGCGATAACGCGATGTCGGCCCGCGCCTTGATCGCGACGCAGGATGGCAAGGTGATCGGTCGCGCCCAAGGGCGGATTGCGCCATTGGGTGGGCAGTGGAGTTTGATGGATCGGCTGGCGGCAGCGCCGTTATTCGCGCAGCTGCGTTATGACGGGGCAGCGGATACCTTGTGGCGGATGATCGGGGTCGAGACGATCGACTTGTCCGGCCCGGTTGCAATCGGCGCGGATGTGACGGGGACGGCGGCCAATCCGATCATTCGTGGGTCGATGCGCTCGACCAAGATGCGGCTCGAAAGCGCGGTGACGGGCGCGGTGATCGACAATATCTCGGCCACTGGCAGGTTCAATGGATCGCGACTGATCATCAATCAATTCGCAGGCGGGATGAAGCGCGGCGGCAAGGTGGCAGGCAGGGCGACTTTCGACATTTCCGCTGAGCGAGGGGTCGGCATGGATATCCACGCCGATCTGAAAAATGCCGAGCTGGTCGACCGCGACGATTTGGGCGCGACGGTGTCGGGTCCGCTCACGATCACCTCCGATGGCAGCACGGGCGTGATTGGCGGAAAATTGGTGTTGGAACGCAGCCGCTATCGCCTCGGACGGGCAGCGGCTAGCTCCATTCCGACGATCAATGTGCGCGAAGTCAATGGCGAGGCGCGGGGGGCAGCGACCAATAGCGCTGGGCCGCATACAGTCTGGCGTTATGATCTGGATGCCAAGGCACGCAACCAGATGATGGTGACGGGACTTGGGCTGGATAGCGAATGGCAGGCCAATCTGCACATTGGCGGTGCAGTGCTGAACCCGGAAATCGTTGGGAGCGCGTCGCTGGTGCGCGGCGGCTATGAATTTGCGGGCCGCCGGTTCGATCTTGATCGCGGCGAGATCAGATTTACCGGCGATGCGCCACCTGATCCGGTGCTGGATATTTCCGCGCTGGCAAATGTGTCCGGCCTGAATGCGACAATCCGCGTGACAGGGACGGGATTGCGCCCCGATATCAGCTTCACCAGTATTCCTGCGCTGCCGGAAGATGAATTGTTGGCACGGCTGTTGTTCGGCACGTCGATTACCAATTTGTCCGCGCCAGAGGCCGTGCAATTGGCGGCGGCGGTGGCGGCGCTCAATTCGCCGGGCGGGGGGCTGAACCCGATCAATTTCGTCCGCAAGGCCACGGGACTGGATCGGCTTCGGATTCTCCCGGCGGATGTGGCGACCGGCATCGGGACATCGGTCGCTGCGGGTAAATATATCGGTCGCAGAACCTATGTCGAGGTGATCTCGGATGGCGCAGGCTATAGCGCGACGCGGGTCGAGTTCCAGATTACCCGCTGGCTGTCGTTGTTGTCCTCGGTATCGACCATTGGCCGCCAGAGCGTGAACGTGCGGGTGTCGAAGGATTATTGATCCGGGTTGCGCCGCCAAATTGCGGCGATAAAAAAGGGGCCCGGCGTGATACTGGACCCCTTTTTTGTGATTTGTGATCAACGATGCGGCTTATTTCGCCGTCAGCTTGATCCCGATATAGCGCGGCTGGCTGGGGCCACGTTGCAGCAGCAACAATATGCTTGGTCGATTGGCCTTGCGGGCCGCATCGACCACCGTCCATGCCGCATCGGTACTGGCGACCGGGCGCTGGTTGATCGAGAGGATGATATCCCCGCGTTGCAGGCCCTGCGCCGCGGCGTCGCTATTGGGATCGACAGCGGCAATCACCAGCCCCTTGGTCGTGGCGGGCACGCGGAGTTGTTGGGCAATCTGCGGCGTCATCAATTGCAGGCTGAGACCGGTCGACGCTTGCAACGCCTTTGGACCTGCATTTGTATTTGGGGTGGTCGCAGCGCCATCATCACTGCCATCGCCTTCGAAATTCGCTGCCAGCTTCTCTTCTGGCGGGCGTTCGCCGACAATCGCGGTCACGGCCTTGCGTTCGCCATTGCGCAGCAATTCAATCGGCACCTTGGTCCCGACCGGCAGATTGGCGACGATGAACGACAGGGTTTCATCCGGGGTGACGGTGCGGCCATTGACGGTGAGGATGACATCGCCTTGTTGGATGCCTGCCTTGGCCGCCGCCTGACCGGGGACGACCTGCTGGACGATTTCGCCCTGATTTTTGGGCAGGCCAAGCGATTGTGCGATGTCTTCGGTCATCGGCTGAATACCGACGCCGAGATAACCGCGCCGGACCTTGCCTGCGCCCATCAACTGGTCGATGACCGGCTTGGCCTGTTCCGCCGGAATAGCGAAGCCGATGCCGACATTGCCGCCAGTGGGTGAGAAGATCAGGGTGTTGATCCCGATGACATTGCCATTCAGATCGAACATCGGGCCACCGGAATTGCCCTGATTGATCGAGGCATCGGTCTGAATATAGCGATCATAGGCGCCGCCCTGACCGGTATTGCGGTGCAAGGCCGATACGATACCCGCAGTCACGGTGCCGCCCAGCCCATAAGGGTTGCCGATGGCCACCACCCAATCGCCTACGCGTGTCCGGGTGGAGTCCCCGAACTGCACGAACGGCAAATTCTTGGCTTCGATCTTGAGCAAGGCCAGATCGGACACCGGATCGCGACCGATGACCTTGGCCACATATTCCTTGCGGTCGGGCAAGGTGACGGTGATCGATGAGATGGTGACGTTGTTGCGCGCCGCTTCTGCCCCGCCGGAGATCACGTGATTGTTGGTCACGATATAGCCATCGGCGGAAATGATGAAACCGGAGCCGAGCGAAGTCGCCTCCCGCGTGACGGGGGCGCCATTTGGCGCAGTATTCGGCGCGATGCCGGGGAACATATCTTCAAAGGGAGAACCGGCAAACGGGTTGAAGCCGCCGGTGCTGACTTCGACCTTTTGCGTGGTGGAGATATTGACGACGGCGGGCTGCAATGTGCTGACCAGATCGGCAAAGCTGACGGGGGCGCCGGGGCGCGGCGCCATGGCGGCATTCACCGCACCTGACGCGTTCTGCGCAACCTGCGCCCCAACCGGCAGTTGGGACGTCATGGTCGCCACTGCGCCGCCCGCGAGCAGCGCGGCCGTAATGCCATAGGCGTAACGCACGATCCTTGTTCTCCTGTCTAGACCCTTGGGACCGATGTTTCGATCCTGGGGAGATTTTGGTCAAGTCAGCCTGAACTGAAATTGAACGCAGTGATAACAAATCAATAAGGCAAATCAAATTCGACTAATGTTTTATGGCCGGTGTCAGCGCCGCCCACGGAACTCCCTAAGATAGGCATTGTCCGGCGATAGCAGGATCGAGGATGACCCCTTTTCGTTATTGGTGCCATCGTTCACGAACGTATAACGATAGCTTTGCATCGCCCGATAGAATTCGTAAAAATCTGCATCCTTGCCATAAGCATCGGCATAGGTTTTGGCGGCGGCGGCATCGGCATCGGCCTGAATGATCTGGGCCTGTTTCATGCCTTGGGCGCGGATCGTGAGTGCCTGTTGCTGACGCGCGGTGCGCATCCGATCAAAGGCGGATTCGAGCGTCGCGCCTTCCGGCAGATCGGCGCGCTTGATACGAACATCAATGACGACGGCCCCATATTGACGCGCCACGCGATCAAGCCCGGCGCGAATATTGCGCATCACCGTACCGCGTTCCGGGCTGAGCAGGGCGGCGAACGGGCGCTTGCCCAGTTCATTGCGCAAGGCCGAGCCGAGGATCGGCTTCAACTGCTCTGACACGCGTTCCGAACTGCCCGCCGAAATATACATGCGCAGTGGATCGACGATGCGATAACGGGCAAAGGCATCGACCTGCAATCTGAGCTGATCGGTGGACAGCACCTGCTGGCGCTCCATCGAAATCGACAGCACGCGCTTATCGATCCACACAATTTGTTCAGCAAAGGGAATGCGCGCGACGATGCCTGCGCCGGTTTGGCCATAGGCTTCGGTCGGTTTGTAGCGGTTGATGATCCGCACCGGTTCACCAAAGCGCACGACTACCCCCTGGCTCGTTTCCGGCACTACGGTGAAGATGCTGCCAAGAAACACCAGCGCGGCAATGCTACCGATTACATAGGGGATCGGGTTGCGGGAAATGCGATTGATCATCGGACCACCTCCGTCCCTGTGGTGGGTTGGGCGCGCTTGCGCAGTTCCGGCAATGGCAGATAGGTGGTGACGTTATTGGCCTCGACCACGATCTTGTCGGTCTTGGACAAAACTGCCTCCATCGTATCATAATACATGCGCTTGCGCGTCACTTCCGGGGCAAGGCGATATTGCGCATAGACCTTGTCGAAGGCCGCCGCTTCACCCTGTGCGCGGGCAGTGACCTGCTGGGCATAGGCATTGGCGCGGTTGATCGAGCTTTGTGCCTCTTGTTGCGCGGCGGACACGTCCTTGAAAGCTTCGATCGCCTTGGCTGGCGGATCGGCCTGTTTGATCGCGATGCCCTGCACGCGAATGCCCGAATTATAATTGTCGAGGATCGCCTGCATCATCGAGGCGACCTCTTGTTCGATCTGGCCGCGCTGTGCGCCCATTGCCTGATCGAGGGTCACGCTGGAGATAATGGCGCGCATGGCGCTTTCTGACACTTCGCTGATGGTGCTTTCCGGTTCCGCCAGCGCGAATTGGAAGAGTTCGGGGTCGCGGATGTTCCAGCGGACCGAATAGGCAAGGTCGACGATATTCTGGTCGCCGGTCAGGATCAGCCGTTCGGAATCGCCCGAACCGCCGATGTCGATGGTGCGGATTTCTTCGACGTCGAGCTTTTCAACCGAATCGATCGGGGCGGGGAAGGACAGGTTGATGCCCGGCTTCATCGTGCCGACATAGCTGCCGAAACGCGTGAGAATACCGCGTTCCTGCGGCCCGATGCGGTGCACGCTGGTTAAAAGGATCCAACTGAGCAAAATCGCGCCAATGGCCCAAAGCCATAAGGGCTGGCCACCGACGGCACCCGGTCCCTGATGACCACCACCGCCACCGCCGCCAAGACGATCGCGTAGCCAGAAGAGGAGTTGATCGAGCGCGGAAGTACCACCCGGACCGCCTGCATGGCGGCGCTGTTTGCCTGCGGGCGGCATCTGCCAAGGCTGGCGCGGACCATCGTGACGGCCATCATCGCCGCCCTGATCGCCCTGATGACCGCCTCCTTGGTCCTTCGGTCCGCTGCCCCATGGGCCGCCAGCCATTTCTAATGCCCCGTTTTTCGCTGTTTCAGCTTTTTTTCGCATCGTCATGGGATCATATATAGAGGGCATATCAGGGAAAAACAGTGCCAGAACGCAGACAAATTGTTTAAGGGCCTTTGCATGACTGAAATGACCCCTGAAATCATCGCCGAACTGACGGCTGCACTCGACCAGATTATCGACCCGATTACCGGCAAAGGCCTTGTCGCAGCAGGCCGCGCCGCGCCGCCGCGTCTGGCGGATGGACGCGCCAGCGTGATCCTCGATGTGACCGGATTGAACGCGGAAAGCCGCACGGCGATGGAGGCCGGGATCAAACAGGCGCTCGCCGCCATCGCGGGTGTTGCCGAGGTGCGAGTGGCGATGACCTCTTCCAAGGGCGCGGCGGGCGCGGTCAAGCGGGCGAAGCTGATCGCCGTGGCGAGTGGCAAGGGCGGGGTTGGCAAATCGACTGTATCGGCCAATCTGGCGGTCGCGCTGGCACGGCTTGGGGCTAAGGTCGGGGTGATCGATGCCGATATTTACGGGCCAAGCCAGCCGCGCCTGTTGGGAATCGAGGGCATCCGCCCGACCACCAAGGATAATAAGCTGGAGCCGGTGGCTTCGCCTTATGGCGTGTCCCTGTTGTCGATGGGGCAGATCGTCAAGGACGGGCAGGCGATGGCATGGCGCGGGCCGATGGCAAGCAATGCGCTCGGTCAATTGGTTGATGGCGCATGGGGCGATATGGATTTTCTGATCGTCGATATGCCGCCGGGGACCGGCGATGTGCAATTGTCTATGGTGCAAAAGCATAAGCCTGATGGCGTGGTGATTGTGTCCACGCCGCAGGACATTGCCTTGATGGATGCAACCCGCGCCATCGACCTGTTCAATACGGCGCAGGTGCCGATTATCGGGCTGATTGAGAATATGGCGGGCTATCAATGTCCGCATTGTGGCGAAGTGTCTGATCCGTTCGGCCATGGCGGGGCGGAGGCTGCGGCCAAGGTGTGCGGCATAAAGTTTCTGGGGCGGGTGCCGCTGGAACTGTCGATCCGGGTGGCGAGCGATGCAGGCGAACCGCCTGCCGCCTCATCGGATGAACCGCATTTTGCTGCGCTTGCAGCGCAGATCGCCAATTGGGAGCCAAAACCATGATTCTGGAACGTGATGAAGATATTGCGCGCTTGCTGTGTTCAGTCCGCACGATTGCCCTTGTCGGCGCATCGGAAAAGGAAGACCGCGCGAGCAACCGGGTGATGAAGTTCCTGCTCGGCCATGGCTACACAGTCTGGCCGGTGAACCCGCAATTGGCGGGTCGTGTGATCCATGGGCAGACGGTCTATGCGAATTTGGCCGATCTGCCGGGCAAGCCGGACATGGTCGATATTTTCCGCAACAGCGAGGCCGCAGGCGCAATCACCGATGAAGCGATTGCCGTTGGTGCCAAGTCGGTGTGGATGCAGCTTGAAGTCATTAACCAGCCCGCTGCCGAACGCGCGGTGGCGGCGGGGCTTGATGTGGTGATGAACCGCTGCCCCAAGATCGAGATTTCATGCCATAATGTGCCTGCCATCGTTTGATCTTTGATCTGCATATAAGATTGGCGTTTTCGGGGTCTTGGATATTTCCCTCCGGCGCGAATTCGCTTTAAGGAAACAACATGAAACGTACGACCGGACAGAATCGCGCCATCACCAAGAATTGGCGTCCCGCTACCCAAGCCATTCGCGGCGGCACGGTCCGCACAGAATTTGGCGAGACATCCGAGGCGCTGTTCCTCACCTCTGGCTATAGCTATGATTGCGCCGAGGATGTGGCCGCGCGTTTTGCCGGTGAACAGGCGGGCATGACCTATAGCCGCCTCCAGAATCCGACGGTCGAAATGTTGGAAGAGCGCATCGCTCTGATGGAAGGGGCCGAGGCATGCCGCGCACAGGCGACCGGCATGGCGGCGATGACGACGGCGTTGCTGTGTCAGTTGAGCGCGGGCGATCATGTGGTTGCGGCGCGGGCTGCGTTCGGGTCCTGCCGCTGGTTGACGGACAGCCTGTTGCCGCGTTTCGGCATCACCTCGACCACCATCGATTCCCGCGACAATGATGCGTGGAAGGCCGCGATCCAGCCGAATACCAAGGTGTTCTTCTTTGAAACGCCCGCCAATCCGACGATGGACATTGTCGATATCGAATATGTCTGCTCGCTCGCGAAGTCGCATGGCATCACCACGGTCGTGGACAATGCATTCTGCACGTCCGTGATCCAGCGCCCGATGGATTTCGGCGCGGATGTCGTCGCTTATTCCGCGACCAAGCTGATGGACGGGCAGGGCCGCGTCCTTGCCGGTGCGGTGTGCGGCACGGAAAAATGGATCAACGAGACCCTGTTGCCCTTCCAGCGCAATACCGGCCCTAACCTTGCGCCGTTCAATGCATGGGTGGTGTTGAAGGGGCTGGAAACTCTCGAATTGCGCGCGATGCGCCAGTCCGAAAATGCGCTGGCCGTTGGCAAGTTCATGGAAGGCCGGGTGCCGACGATCTTGCACCCCGGTCTGGAAAGCCATCCACAATATGCACTGGCGAAAAAGCAGATGAAGGCCTGTGGCCCGATCTTCTCGTTCATTCTGGATGGCGGGCGGCGTCAGGCGCATGATTTGTTGAACGCGCTCGAATTGATCGACATTTCGAATAATATTGGTGACTCGCGTAGCCTGATGACCCATCCTGCGTCCACCACCCATCATAACATGGGTGCAGAGGCGCGCGAGGCCATGGGAATCGGCGAAGGCATGTTGCGAATCAATGTCGGGTTGGAAGATCCGCAGGACCTGATCGACGATCTCGACCGGGCGCTGCGGAAGGTCGGCCTTTGATGAAGGCGTTTTTCCCCCATGCGGCGACGACGCGGGGGGTGACCGTGCGGGTCGCCGTCACGTTCCTGCCGGAACAATCGGACCCGGATAACGGTCGCTGGTTCTGGTCCTATCATATCCGTCTGGAAAATGACGGGCCGCAGACCGTGCAATTGATGACGCGCCATTGGGTAATCATCGATGGTCGCGGCACGACCAATGATGTGCAGGGCGATGGCGTGGTGGGGGATCAGCCGATCATCCGCCCCGGCGCGTCTTATGATTATGTGTCCGGTTGTCCGCTGACGACCTCGACCGGTGCGATGCACGGTAGCTTCGGTATGGTGTGCGACGATGGATCGTCGTTCGATGCTGAAATTCCCTCATTTGCGCTCAATGCGCCGGTAAGCGCCCGTTGAAACGGACGCATCTCCCATTGAATGGCCTGCGCGTGTTTGACGCGGCTGCCCGGCATTTGTCCTTCACCCGCGCGGCGGATGAACTGGCGGTGACGCCTGCCGCCGTGGGGCAGCAGATCAGGGCACTGGAAGATACGTTGGGCGTTGTGTTGTTCCGCCGCACGACCAAGGGGCTGGAGCTCACCTCCGAGGCCGAGGCCGGGTTGGCGGCGCTGCGGGCAGGCTTCCTGCAATTTGAAGAGGCGGTGCGCGCCATGCAGGTGCAGCAATCGTCCAAGATGCTGACCATCGCCGCGCCGCGCGATGTCAGCGCCAAATGGCTGTTGCCGCGACTGGCGGCTTATGCGGCGAATGACCCGGAATTGCGCCTGCATTTGGTGGATGCCGATGAGGGTGTGGATTTCACCCAGGCCAATATCGATCTGGCGGTGATCCACTCAGCATCGCCCGGCGATCATGAAGGCGTGGCACTGGATGACGGCATGCTGGTGCGGATCGGCGCGGGGCCGCTGATCAGTTGGCCGGGCAGTCCGGATGCGGAGGCCGTTTTTTCCGTCGGCAATGCGGGGGCAGCAATCGATGCGGCCATGGCCGGATTGGGCGAGGCTTTGGTGCCGAAATTCCTGCTGAACGATGTCAATATAAAGGCATCTGGGGGCGAAAGCGTGCCGGGTAATGGCAATCGCTATTGGCTCGTCGCACCCTTGCCGCAATGGCGGCAGAAAAAGGTCAAGGCGATTGTGGCGGCGCTGACGGGCGGCGCGATTTAAGGCGGGGCGTAACTTAGCCCCGTTCCCCGAACAAGGCCGTGCCGATCCGCACCTGCGTGGAACCAAGCAGCACCGCCGTTTCATAATCGCCCGACATGCCCATCGACAATTGCGTCAGGCCGTGGCGCTTGGCCAGTTCGGCCAGCAGGGCGAAGAATGGCGCGGCCTCGATGTCCGCAGGCGGCACAGCCATCAGCCCGACAATATTCAGCCCGGCCTGTTGGCATTGATTGAGCAACGCCGGGAGTTCGGCGACTGCGCAGCCGCCCTTTTGTTCCTCATTGCCGATATTGACCTGCACGAAACAGGGCAATTGGCGACCCGTTTCGACCATCGCCTTGCCCAAGGCCGTTACCAGCGACGGACGATCCACGCTGTGGATGACATCGAACAATTCGACAGCATCCTTGGCCTTGTTGCTTTGCAATTGGCCGATGAGGTGGAGCGTGATGTCCGGGAATTCTTGTTTTAGCGCGGGCCATTTGCCCTGCGCCTCTTGCACCCGGTTTTCACCAAAGTCGCGCAGGCGCGCCAATAACAACGGGCGGATCGCATCCGCCTCATGGGTTTTCGACACGGCGATCAATGTCGTGCTGCCGGATGTTCTGCCCGCCAGTCGTTCTTGATGGCGGATGGCAGAGGTCACGGCGTCGATGCGCGTGCGGGCGGCGGCAATGGCTTCCGGTTCGGTCATAGGGGGTGCTATAGGTCGCGTCATGTCGCTGCGCCAGACCCCCAAAGCAAATTCCCTGCCTGATTTATGGCTGATGACCGACCCCCGTTTGGGGGCGGACCTTGTGGGCGTGGTAGCGCGATTGCCCAAGGGGGCGGGCGTGATTTTCCGACATTATGAATTGCCGCGTGCTGAACGCCGTGTGTTGTTCGATGCGGTCAGGCGTGTCTGTCGTCGCCAGCGCAGGTTATTGCTGCTCGCCGGATTACCGCGCGAGGCGCAGGCTTGGGGGGCAGATGGCTTTCATGGGCGGGTAGGGCGCAGGCTTACCCCCCAGCAATGGCACAGCGCACCGGTGCATGACGCGCCGGAAATACGCGCGGCAGAGACGCTGGGCGCGGATTGCCTGTTGTTGTCCCCGGTATTTGCTACGCGCTCCCATCCCGATGGGGCGGCCTTGGGACGGCTGCGGTTCGGGCTGTTGCGAGGGCAGACGGGGCTGCCGGTTTATGCGCTGGGCGGGATGAACACAATCCGGGCGCACAGCCTTGCCGGGTTCAAGCTCGCCGGTTGGGCAGGGATCGACGCACTTAGCTAATAAGGGGCGCAGTCTGCAACTACGCCCCTTATTGATCCATCAGGCCGCGAGTTCCGCCGCATCTGCGGGGGCCATGCGGATCAGATGGTCAAAGGCGGACAGGCCCGCTTTGGCCCCTTCGCCCATGGCGATGATGATCTGCTTATAGGGGATGTTGGTGACATCCCCGGCAGCATAGATACCTTTTATGTTCGTGCGACATTTTTCATCTACAAGTATTTCACCAAATTTATTCATCTCCACGACTCCTTTCATAAAGGAGCTGTTGGGGATAAGTCCGATCTGCACGAAAACACCTTCGAGCTTCAGCTCTTTGAGCTCACCGCTCGCTCGGTCTTCGTACTCAAGAGCTGTGACTTTCGAATTATCTCCGAGGATCCGATTTGTGCGCGCATTCTTCAGGATGTGCACATTGGGAAGAGATTGTAATTTGTCCACCAAGACTTTATCGGCCTTGAGTTCGGCATTGAATTCCACCAGGGTCACTGACTTCACGATGCCCGCCAGATCAATCGCCGCTTCCACCCCCGAGTTACCACCACCCACAACGGCAATGTCTTTCCCTTTAAAATAGGGTCCGTCACAGTGGGGACAAAAGGCCACTCCGCGGCCCAGGTACTCTTTTTCACCGGGCACTCCTAACTCGCGCCACTTGGCCCCTGTGGCCACGATCAGTGATTTAGTCTGCAGGTATTCACCGCTTTCAAGTTCGATGTGTTTTAGTTCACCGCCATCAACGGTTTTAACCCGGCGATGCTCCAGGAGTTTTATATCGTAGACCGAAATGTGCTGGGCCAGTTGGGCGGCGAGCATCGGGCCTTCGGTGTATTTAACTGAAATAAGGTTTTCAATGCCCTTGGTGTCTTGCACCTGACCGCCGACCTTCTCAGCAATAATCGCTGTTTTGAGGCCTTTGCGGGCCGAATAAATAGCGGCCGAGGCACCACCGGGTCCAGCACCCACTACCACCACATCAAACTGACCCAGATCCAGATTCTCTTGCGATGATTTAGTGTCATCGATACCGTATTCTTTCTCCAGTTTTTCAATCAACTCCATCAGTGAACTCTTGCCGCTACTGATTAACTGTTCGCCTTTTACCACACTGGGCACACCCTGGATTCCCAGCTGTTGAATCTCCTCTTGCACCAAACCACCATCGATCATGGTGTGGGAGAAATCCTCCTTCATCAAGCACATCTGATTCAGGGCCTGCACCACTTCCGGACAATTTTCACAGCTCAGTGAAATATAGGTTTTAAGCTCAATGGGACCCTTCAGGCGCTGGACGCGATTTCTAATGGATTCATCAGGCATTTTACCTTTACCGTCGGCATTCAAAATTGCCAGCACCAGTGAAGTGAACTCATGACCTCCGGGATAACCCTGAAAGCGAATGCCCGTGTCCTTGCCGTCAGTATGAATGCTTAAAAGGGGAATGGCCGAGGTCTTATCAGATTCTTGCAGATGAATATAGGAAGAAGTGGATTCAATGTCTAAGAGCAGTTGTAAGAGCTCGTTCTGCAATTCATGCTCTGACTTGGCATACACCAGAGTGACTGGTTTCTCCAATGACTGGTAAACGGTTTTGAGTTGATCGATGATGGCCTTTTCAAGCATAGGAACCTCGTTTAAAGAGGGCACTCTTTTGAGTGCCCTCGGAGAAAAAAAAGATTAAATCTTACCTACCAGGTCCAGGCCCGGCTTGAGGGTTTGACTGCCTGGCTTCCACTTGGCCGGACAAACTTCATTCGGATGATTTCTGATAAATTGAGCGGCCTGAACTTTTCGCATCAGTTCTTCGGCGTTACGGCCAATGCCATTATCCTGAACTTCGGCCAGCTTAATTTTTCCTTCAGGATCAACCAGAAAGGTGCCGCGGTAAGCGAGGCCTTCTTCCTCGATATAGACGCCGAACGCCCGGGAGAGGTGGCCTGTTGGATCGGCCAGCATCGGGTAGTTTATTTTTTTGATGGAGTCGGAAGTGTCGTGCCAGGCCTTGTGGGTGAAGTGAGTGTCGGTACTTACCGAATACACCTCAACTCCCATCTTTTTGAATTCTTCATATTTTTCGGCAACGTCCACCAATTCTGTTGGACACACGAAGGTAAAGTCTGCAGGGTAGAAGAAAAAGATCGCCCATTTTCCGGCCAGGTCAGCCTGGGTCACGGTTTTAAATTCATTCTGATGATAGGCCTGGACTTTGAAATCGGTGATTTTGGTATTGATTAATGTGTTCATTAGCTCCTCCTGAAGTTTTGGATATGTTCACAAAGTCATATTCGTTCAGTTCGGCTTTTTAATCTAATCGTTAGTTTCTATCGGCCGATAGAGGCAATCTATAAACAATGACGAAATGAATTATTAGTTTTTCAAAGCAAAAAGATGATGCAGTTAAGTTTATGATATTCTTCATGATTATTTACATGATCAGGTGAAGAAACTGATGCGGTCAGGGGAAAATCCTGCTATTAATTGAAACAATGAAAATGCATACATTGCTCTATTTTTTCGTGGGAATGTTCGGTCTGGTTTTGGGAGTTAGTAGCTACACGTTTATTTATGGTAAGGGCTACTCTTATCTTTCTGATGACCCGAAGGCCTGCGTGAATTGCCATATTATGCGTGATCAGTATGAAGGCTGGAGCCGATCGAGTCATCATGCTGTGGCCACTTGTAATTCTTGCCATACACCGGAGAATATTTATTTTAAGTATTTTAACAAAATGGATAATGGGTTTTGGCATTCGCTTAAATTCACTACTGGTCAATTTAAAGACCCCATTCAAATCAGAGAACACAATTTTAACATTACCATGAACGCGTGCCTGAAATGTCACGGACAGATTTTTAATTCACCTTCCCATCAGGAGCCGCTGGGAGAAGGCCGCTCTTGTGTCAATTGCCATCGACAGGCAGGGCACCCACATTAAGCAATCCAGGAGATAGATAGATGACAACCAAAGGCAAACTCTTAGTCCTCATTCTGGCCACTGCCATCATCGGCAGTGTGGTGAGTTTTCTCCTGATCAACATCTACGAAAAGAAAAATGAGGCGAAAAATCCTTACTTCAGAGTGGTGGAGATCGGAGATCTAGAAGAAGATCCGGAAGTTTGGGGAAAGAATTTTCCTCACCAGTATGACAGCTATAAAAGAACTGTCGACCAGGAACGAACTCGCTACGGCGGCTCTGAAGCTGTTCCCCGTATTCCGGACAAGGCCGACCCACGGAGTGTGG
>DITW01000084.1 GCA_002422945.1 Sphingomonadales bacterium UBA6174
ATCGGCTATCCGGTGATGATGAAGGCGTCGGCTGGCGGCGGCGGCAAGGGCATGCGCCTTGCCTATAATGAAAACGACGTCCGCGAAGGCTTTGAAGCGACCAAGCGCGAAGGGCTGAACAGCTTTGGCGATGATCGCGTGTTCATCGAAAAGTTCATCCTCAACCCGCGCCACATCGAAATCCAGATCTTGGGCGATCAGCATGGCAATGTGCTGTATCTGAACGAGCGCGAATGCTCGATCCAGCGTCGCCACCAAAAGGTCGTGGAAGAAGCGCCGTCACCGTTCGTGACGCCAAAGATGCGCAAGGCGATGGGCGAACAATGCGTCGCGCTCGCCAAGGCCGTGGGCTATTATTCCGCAGGCACGGTGGAGCTGATCGTCTCGGGTGCGGACCCGACGGGCGAAAGCTTCTACTTCCTCGAAATGAATACCCGTTTGCAGGTCGAACATCCGGTCACCGAATGCATCACCGGGGTCGATCTGGTCGAACAGATGATCCGCGTGGCGGCGGGCGAAAAGCTCAGCATGACGCAGGATGATGTGAAGATCGACGGTTGGGCGATTGAAAACCGCGTCTATGCCGAAGATCCGTATCGCGGCTTCCTGCCGTCCACCGGTCGGCTTGTGCGCTATAACCCGCCGGTTGCGGGCTGGACGGGCGATATTCGCGGCGTCGATGGCGTGCGCGTCGATGATGGCGTGCGCGATGGCGGCGAAGTATCGATGTTCTACGATCCGATGATCGCCAAGCTCATCACCTGGGGTGCTACCCGTGACGAAGCTGCGGACAAGCAGGTCGCCGCGCTCGATCGGTTCGAATTGGAAGGCCTTGGCCACAATATCGACTTCCTGTCGGCGATCATGCAGCACCCGCGCTTCCGCTCGGGCGAATTGACCACCGGCTTTATCGCCGAGGAATATCCGGACGGTTTCACCGGGGCCGCGACCTCGCCCGATCTGATCCGCAGCCTTGCTGCTATCGCTGCTTTCGCCGCGACGGCGGAAGCGGATCGCGCGCGTCAGGTGGATGGGCAATTGGGCGACGAACTCGATCCGCCGCTCGCATGGCAGGTCAAGATCGGCGATGTCGTGCACGATGTCGCGTTCGAGGATGAGGAAGTCACCGTCGATGGCCATGATTTCGATCTGGCGATTGAATATACGCCGGGCGACCGCATGATCGAAGCCGAGGCGGAAGGCGACAATCTCTCGGTCAAGATCGCGAAGACCCGCATGGGCTTCAAAATGACGACCCGTGGCGCAATCCATCAGGCGCGCGTCCTCCCGGCAAATATTGCCCGTTTGGCCGCGCATATGATCGACAAGGTGCCGCCGGATCTGTCGCGCTTCCTGCTGTGCCCGATGCCGGGCCTGCTCGTCGCGCTGCATGTGCAGGAAGGCGATAAGGTCGAGGCCGGTCAGGCTTTGGCCGTGGTCGAGGCGATGAAGATGGAAAATATCCTGCGCGCCGAAAAGACGGGCGTGGTGAAGACCGTCAATGCGAAGGCGGGCGAAAGCCTCGCCGTGGATGCCATTATTCTTGAAATGGAATAACGCGTCTAAAATTGCGTATGGAATGAAGGGGAGGGTAGCATGCGCTGCCCTCCCCTTTTTCATGGATTATGTTCAAGGCGCTGTCGCAGGAGCAGGGGGCGCAGTCAGGCTTTGCAACGCGCGCCGCGCATTCTCGCCAATCGGCCCAGATGCATCCGCCGTTGCCGCCCGCTCCCATGCGGCTTGCGCGGCCTTGGGCGCTTGCATTGAATAAGCGATATTGCCTGCCTCATAGGCCACTGCCGCATCGTCTGGCGCTTTCTGTATCGCCGTGCCGATATCGCTTTCTGCGCGGGGCAGATCGCCCATCCGCCGCGCGAGCGTAGCCGATAACAGCCACGCCATCGGGTCCGCCGGGACCAGTTTCACCGCCGCATCAAGATCACCACGCGCGCCTGCAAGGTCATTGAGCACGACCAGCGCCCGGGCGCGGTCGAGATGTGCCTCGCCTTGCTGGGCCGTGCTTAACGAAGGGATGGCCAGTGCCGCGTCGAACATCTGCCGCGCCTGCGAAGGATCATCGCCCGCCAGCGCGGCATTGCCAGCCTGCACATAGAAAAACGCCGCTCGCCCATCGCGATTGATCGCGGCTTGGCGGGCGGCCTGTTCAAAGGTCTTGATCGCCGGGCCGAACCGATCCTGCGCGACAAAGGCGAGGCCAAGGCAATGCAAGGCGGGCGCGCCGCCATTCTCCTGCCGCCATTTTTCCGCATCTGCCTGGGCAGCGGCGGCATCGGTCGCGATCAGATTGACACAGGCATTGAAACGGGTTTCAAGACCGGGATTGGCGGCGCTTTGCACCAATAGGGCAGCAAGGATCATCATAGCGTCGGGCATGTAGCATGAATGCTGCATCCTTGCTGAACAGTCTTTAGGTCGTGCCTCCTCTTCCCCCGTCATTCCCGCGTAGGCGGGAATCCTTAAAGCGCCATCGGATCGAAGGATGCGCCCGCTGTGTCGGTCCGCCCCATCTGGATCCCTGCCTTCGCGGGGATGACGGCGTTTAGCACTTGGGCCTTCCCTTCTGCTCCGCTAGAGCGGCCTCCATGACTGAGATCGCCAACTTCTTTTACGCGATTGGCACATGGCTGGTGCCGCTGACCATCGCCATTGTCTTTCACGAGGTCGCCCATGGCCTGATGGCCCGCGCCTGTGGCGATATGACGGCGGATCGCATGGGGCGGTTGAGCTTCAACCCGTTGCGCCATGTCGATCCTATTGGCACGATTGTCCTGCCGATGATCCTCGCGTTGTCCAATGCCCCGATTTTCGGCTGGGCCAAGCCGGTGCCGGTGGTGGCCGCCCGGATGCGCAATCCGCGCTGGAACATGGTGGCGGTGGCACTTGCTGGCCCGATGATGAACCTGTTGCTGACGGTCGCGGCGACCCTGATGCTCGCGGTGTTGCTCAATGTCGTTCCACATCCGCAAAGCGGCGTGGCCGGTTTCCTGAAAGAGAATTTCAGCAACCTCATCATCATCAATGTGATGCTGGCGATTTTTAACCTGATCCCGATCCCGCCATTTGACGGCAGCCATGTGATGCAGGGCATTTTGCCACGCCCGCTGGCGGTCCCATATGCGAAATTGCAACGCTTCGGCCTGTTGATCCCGATCTTGCTGCTGATCGTCCTGCCGATGATCGCGCCTAATGCCCATCTGCTCGAACGGGTGATCGGCCCGCCGGTGGATTGGGTGCTGGGGTTGGTCGATCATGCGCTTGATATGCTGGTGGGGGGCAAGGCCTGATGACGGATCAAGCAAAAGCTCTTCACGGCTGGATCATTCTCGATAAACCGCTGGGGCTGGGTTCGACACAGGCCGTGTCGGCGGTTAAGCGCGCATTGCGGGAGGCCGGTTGTGCCAAGGTCAAGGTTGGCCATGGCGGCACGCTCGATCCGCTCGCGACCGGGGTGTTGCCGGTGGCGCTGGGCGAGGCGACCAAATTGGCCGGGCGGATGCTCGATGCGAGCAAGATCTATGATTTCACGATCAGCTTCGGCACCCAGACCGATAGCCTCGACCTCGAAGGGCAGGTGATTGCGACCAGCGATGTGCGCCCGACCTTGGCACAGGTGGAGGCCGTGCTGCCGCGCTTTACCGGGCCGATTGAACAGGTGCCGCCCGCTTTTTCGGCGCTGAAGGTCGATGGCAAGCGCGCCTATGATCTGGCGCGCGCTGGCGAGGAGGTCATACTCGCGACTCGTGCTGTCACGATCCACGCCCTTGATATTCGCGCGTCCATATCGGGCGATGTGGGGTTGGAGTCGGTCACTCTGTCCGCTTTTGTGTCCAAGGGGACCTATATCCGATCCTTGGCCCGCGATATTGCGGCGGCATTGGAAACTGTCGGCCATGTGACGATGCTGCGGCGGACCAAGGCTGGGCCGTTCACGCTGGAACAGGCGATTTCACTGGACAAATTGGCCGAAATTGCTAAGGCGCGGTCCCTTGAGGACTTATGCTTGCCCATAAGGACGGCGCTGGACGACATCCCGGCTCTCGCCCTTGGCCCGGAACAGGCAAGGCTGCTCCGTCATGGACAGTTTCTCTCCGGGGTTGCCGTGTTGGACGGTCTCCACCTCGCGCTGCTGGATGAAACGCCGGTTGCGTTGGTGGAATGTCTGTCCGGGACCGTCAAGGTCGAACGCGGCTTCAACCTGTAAAGCACGATGTCGAAGGAAGACACATGACGATTACCACAGAACGTAAAGCCGCTTTGATTGTTGAACATGCCCGCGCCGAAGGCGACACAGGTTCGCCGGAAGTGCAGGTCGCTATTCTGACCGAGCGGATCAACAACCTGACCGGCCACTTCAAGACCCACGCCAAGGATAACCATTCCCGCCGTGGTCTGTTGATGCTCGTCAACAAGCGTCGTTCGCTGCTCGATTATCTCAAGCGCGTCGACAATGGCCGTTATGCGGCCTTGATTGCGAAGCTCGGTCTTCGCAAGTAACCTGATAAAGGACGGCCCCCGCTTTTGGGGGCCGTTTTTTTCCGGTGCGAGTGCAATTCGGCATTCGTTCCGGCGTAAACGGGGCCACGACCGGTCCCAGACTCAAGAGGCCTCCGGCGCGCATAGGGCCGCCGGATCGAAGGAAAACACTATGTTTGACGTGAAGAAAGTATCGATCGAGTGGGGCGGACAGACCCTGACACTCGAAACGGGCAAGG
>DITW01000011.1 GCA_002422945.1 Sphingomonadales bacterium UBA6174
GCAGGCGGGTCATCTTGACGCGCTCTTCCTGACGCGCACCCGCCGCACGCGGTGCAGCGGCAACCGCACCCGATGCAGCCGCAGGGGCTGCCGCAACCGGCGCAGCCACTGGCCGTGCAGCCTGCGACTTCGCCGCCGCCAGCACATCATCCTTGGTCAGACGGCCATCCTTGCCACTGCCCTTGATCGTCGAGGGATCGACGCCATGTTCGAGCACCAGACGACGCACGGCAGGCGACAGGGTCAATGGCTCATGATCGCCCGCATCCACTGCCGGGGCCGATACCGCCGCAGCAGGGACCGCAGCAGCAGCAGCAGCCGGAGCAGCCTTGACCGGCGCACCACCGGTTTCCAGCGTCGCGATGACCGCGCCCACCTTCACATTTGCGCCCACCGGCACGATCTGCGCGCCCATCACGCCCGCGGTCGGGGCGTTGACTTCAATCGACACCTTGTCGGTTTCAAGGCTCGCAATGGGTTCATCGGCAGCAACCGCTTCGCCCGGCTGCTTCAACCAGGCACCCAGCGTTGCTTCGCTGATCGATTCACCAAGGGCCGGGACAACAATCTCGACAGCCATGTTACTTATCCTTCACTTCGTGCCCGAGCGCGTCAGCGACGAGGGCGGCCTGTTGCATTGCATGGGTCTTGGCGAGACCGGTGGCGGTCGCGGCGCTCGCCTTGCGGCCAGCATAACGCGCCCGTCCCGGCTTGACCTTCGCCTCGGTCAGCACCTCTTCGATCAACGGTTCGACAAAGAACCATGCGCCGTTGTTCTTCGGTTCTTCCTGCGCCCAGACGACCGTTTCGAGATTGGTCATCCGCGCGATCCGCTTGACCAGCGCATCCGCCGGGAACGGATAGATCTGCTCGACGCGCACGATGCTGGTGTTCTTGTCACCCGCCGCATCGCGTGCCGCGGCGAGATCGTAAAAGACCTTGCCCGAACACAGCACCAACCGCTTCACATCCTTGTCCGCCGGGGCGTTAGGATCGGACAGCAGGCGCATGAAATGCGTCTCACCGGTCATGTCATCCAGCATCGACACCGCCTGCGGATGACGCAGCAGCGACTTTGGCGTCATGATGATCAACGGCTTACGGAACTTGCGGTGCATCTGGCGACGCAGCACATGGAAATAATTGGCCGGGCTGGTGATGTTGCAGACCTGCAAATTATCTTCGGCGCAAAGCTGCAAATAGCGCTCCAACCGCGCCGAGCTATGTTCCGGCCCTTGTCCTTCATAGCCATGCGGCAACAGCANNTTGGCGAAATCGCCGAACTGCGCTTCCCACATCACCAACGTATTGGGCGCGGTCGACGCATAGCCATATTCAAATCCGAGCACGCCGAATTCGGACAACGGGCTATCCAGCACCTGAAAACGACGATCAAGCGCCGAGAGCGGAATATATTTCCGTTCCGTCTTCTGGTCCGTCCACACCGCGTGACGCTGGCTGAACGTGCCGCGACCCGAATCCTGGCCGGACAGGCGCACGCCGTAATTTTCGGTCAGCAATGTCGCGAACGCCAGCGATTCCGCCGTTGCCCAGTCAAAGCCCTTGCCGGTTTCGAACATCGCCTTTTTGGCGGCAATGATGCGATCAAGCGTCTTGTGCACGGTCAGATCGTCCGGCACCGTCGTCAGATGCTTGCCGAGTGAGAGCAATTGCTTGCGATCCGCACCGGTCACCGCCGCACGGCGTTCGCTGATCGCCTCTTGCGGCTCGGCAAAACCGGCCCATTCGCCGCCGAACCAGTCGGCCTTGTTGACCTTGTAGCTCTTGGCCGCTTCAAAATCGCCATCCAGCGTCTTGATGAAGCTTTCGACCGTCGCATCATACCAGATCTGGTCGATCACGCCTTCATCCGCCAATCGCGACGAATACAGGCTCGACACCGAAGGATGCTTGCGAATCTGGTCATACATCAGCGGTTGGGTGAAGCTCGGCTCATCGCCTTCATTATGACCAAAGCGACGATAGCACCACATGTCGATCACGATATCGCGCTTGAAAGTCTGGCGATATTCGGTCGCCAGCTTGGTCGCGAAGGTCACCGCTTCCGGATCGTCGCCATTCACATGGATGATCGGCGCCTGCACCATCTTCGCAATATCCGACGGATAAGGCGAAGAGCGCGAGAATTGCGGCGAGGTCGTGAAACCGACCTGATTGTTGATGACGAAATGGATCGTCCCGCCCGTGTTATAGCCACGGATGCCGGAAAAGGCGAAACATTCCATGATGATGCCCTGACCCGCAAAGGCCGCATCGCCATGGATCAGGATCGGCAGCACCTGCTGGCGATCAAGATCGTCGAGCGTCGTCTGCTTCGCGCGCACCTTGCCCAGCACGACCGGATCGGCGGCTTCAAGGTGTGATGGGTTCGGCGTCAGCGACAAATGCACCGAAATGCCATCGAATTCCCGATCCGAAGATGCGCCAAGGTGATATTTCACATCGCCCGAACCGCCGACATCCGACGGATTGGACGAACCACCGGCGAATTCGTGGAAAATGGCGCGATAGGGCTTGCCCATCACATTCGCGAGCACGTTCAACCGGCCACGATGCGCCATGCCGATCACGATTTCGCGCACGCCAGACTGGCCACCATATTTGATGATGTTTTCAAGCGCCGGAATCATCGATTCCCCGCCATCAAGGCCGAAACGCTTGGTGCCGACATATTTGCGGCCCAGGAATTTTTCATATTGTTCGGCGTGGATCACCTTGGTGAGAATGGCGCGCTTGCCCATCTCGGTGAACTGGATCGCCTTGTCGCGGCCTTCCATGCGGTCTTGCAGGAAACGACGTTCCTCGACATCCGCAATATGCATATATTCAAGGCCGACCTTGCCGCAATAATTGGCGCGCAGGATCTCGACGACTTCGCGGATGCTCGCCTGATGCAGACCCAGCGCACCGCCAAGATAGATCGGGCGATCAAGGTCAGATCCCTTGAAGCCATGATATTCGGGGGTAAGGTCCGCAGGCAGATCACGCTGGACGAGGCCGAGCGGATCAAGGTTCGAGGCGAGATGGCCACGGACGCGATAGGTGCGGATCAACAATTGCGCGCGAATGCTGTCATCCGCGGCGCGGGAGACATCGGCCTCGCTGACCGGCCCGCTTGCTGCGCCAGCAGCAGACTTTTCCGCTTTCGCCACCTGCGTCAACGCCGCCTTCACATCGGGCGTCATCTGGGTGGGATCAAGCGCAGCCGTCAATGCATCCGTATCGAGCAGCGGCCAATTCGTCCGTGCCCAAGTTGGACCGGTCTTTTCTTCATTCAACTCGAAGCTTTGACCTTCGATGCCCATGTCCGTTCTTTCCTAGCCAAGGTAACGGGGCCACGGCGGCCCCGGGGGAGTTTGAGCAACAAGGAATTCTGCCCCTTGCTGCTACAGGATAGCGGGTCCGAATAACCCGCTATCCTGGCAGTATATCGGTCGAAAAGGCTTAAAATTTAGCCCTTCAACACCTCAAGCAGCGTCTCGCCGAGCAGCGACGGGCTCGGGCTGACGCGGATGCCTGCAGCTTCCATAGCAGCGATCTTGCTTTCAGCGCCACCTTCACCGCCCGAAACGATCGCACCGGCATGGCCCATGCGACGTCCCGGAGGAGCAGTCAGACCGGCGATGAAACCGACCATCGGCTTCTTGCGACCCTTCTTGGCTTCGTCGATCAGGAACTGCGCGGCTTCTTCTTCCGCGCTGCCGCCGATTTCACCGATCATGATGATCGACTTGGTTTCATCGTCGCCAAGGAACAATTCCAGCATGTCGATGAAGTTCGTGCCGTTGACCGGATCGCCGCCGATGCCGACAGCCGTCGTTTGCCCCAGGCCTTCCTGCGTCGTCTGGAACACGGCTTCATAGGTGAGAGTGCCGGAGCGCGAGACGATGCCCACCGAGCCCTTCTTGAAGATGTTGGCCGGCATGATGCCGATCTTCGATTCCCCGGCGGTGACGATGCCCGGGCAGTTGGGGCCGATGAGGCGGCTCTTCGAGCCCGACAGCGCGCGCTTGACCTTCACCATGTCCATCACCGGAA
>DITW01000027.1:0-269 GCA_002422945.1 Sphingomonadales bacterium UBA6174
GCCCGGCGGATCGGCAGAACCCGGATAAGTTTCCGGAAGTGCATATCCGCGCGGATGTGAACACGCCGTATAAGTGCATTGGCGGCACTGTCGCAGTGATGGGCCGTTCGGGCTTTTTCCGGGTCGGGTTCATTTCCGAGCCTAAAGGCCGGACAGCGAGCTGATCAACCCCGCAGAATAGAGTCTATTTTACCGCGATTTCCGAGCCGTGAAATGTCCCATTTCACTCGAAATCACTCTTAGTATTCAGGAGATATTTCCATGGCAAT